>NZ_JAMYNS010000019.1:0-126084 GCF_040319125.1 Mesorhizobium sp. M0938
TCGCCAGCGGCGCGCCGCCCTCGTTGGTGAGGCGTATATAGTCGGCACCCCTCCAAACTGTCAACAACCATTTCAATCTTTTTTGAATTTTTTGCGACAAAGGATTTTCGGTAGCCGACTTCCGCGGCGGCATGGGAATAACAAAGCCCACCACCACGCTGGAGCCCTATTGCCGCCGCATTACGGCTTAACACCAAGGCCAATAAAGCGGGCGTGCGCACCATCGGCGCGGCCCCCTTAATAAGAGACTATAAGAGAGCCACTGAGAGAAAAGTGTGATTGGGGATTTCGGCCGAGGCCAGGCGCTTCGTTGACTTCGCCCGCCGTGACAGGCAAATGTCATGGCCACAACAAAAGCGACAAGCCGTCCCGCCCGGGGAAGAAGCAGCCTTTCTGGATGCCAGATACGGAAAATGTCATAGCCGAACTCGGCAACGAGCCGCCGCTGATTGCGGACGGTCGCAGTGGCCCACCCGACCGGCGCGAGGTTTCGGCACGCTGGCTGTCGGGCACATTTCTTACCGGCGTGACGTCTAGCGTGCTGATGGGGGTTGCGCTGTTCGCGGCCCTTGATGGCCGGCAGCAACTGGCAACGCCGCCCGAGATCGCCGAACTGATCAGCCTTGCAAGAGGCGACGATTCCGGCGAGATCGCCAAGACCACCAGGCTGGTGGCGCCGCGCCAGATCGCCAAGGCCAAGGACCGACGGCGCATGGAAGTATCGATGGTGACCAAGGTCGGCGATCGCGACGTCATCCACACCATGCCTTTCGTGCAGATCAAGATGGCGCTTGCCGCCGGACACGCGACCAGCCGCGCCTATCCGCCTTTCGACCCGATGCAGGTGTTCGGCGACGATCGCGACGGCAATGCCGGCCAGCCGGCGACCGCCGCCGCCGGCCAGATCTATGGCGCCAAGGTTGAAAGCGAGATGAGCCTGAAGACGGTCGATTTTCCGATCGAGACGGCGGCCTTCGACGAAAAGAGCGACTTGTCCGCCGACGAAGTGGAAAAGGTGGTGCGTGAGGCCGGCACCGGTCTAAGCGACGGCGCGGTGCAGGTCGCATCGCTGCATTATGTCGACCCGCAGCGATTCGGCGACGCATTCGCCGAGAGCATGGCCGGCTCCTACGATGTCAGGATCATCCCGGAAAACGTCTCGGTGTCGCTACGCGCTGCCCCCGACGATCAGGCGCCGGCTTTCGCCGAGGAAATCATCCCCTTCACCAGGGATCGCGACATAGTCGAGGCCTTCGCCGATTCGGGCTATACGGGCGAGGACGCCACCGGCATGGCCGAGGCGATCGCCAAATTGCTGAATGCGACAGCGCTCAAGGCGGGAACCGTGCTGCGCGTTGGGCTCGAGATCCATGGCGACGCCGCCAAGGTCGTTCGCACCGGCATCTATGACAGGACGCAGCATATCGTCACCATAGCTATAGACGATCACGGCCAATATGTGCCGGCGCAGGAGCCGGAACCCAATCCCGAATTGGCGACCGCATTCGACGATTCGCCCGCGCCGGTGGTGCGCGGCAATCTGCCTAATGTCTACGATGGCATCTACCGCGCCGCCTACTCCTACGGCATGTCCAAGGCGATGACCAAGCGGCTGATCAAGCTCCTGGCCTCAGGTGTCGACTTCCAGTCGCGGCTCAATCCGTCGGACCGCATCGAGGTGCTGTTCTCGCAGCCGGACGGCGACGACCGGGCATCCGACGAATCCGAACTGCTCTATGTCTCGGCGACATTCGGCGGCACGACTCGCAATTTCTACCGGTTCCAGATGCAGGACGGCAGCACCGACTATTTCGACGGAGACGGCCGCAGCGCTCAGCAATTCCTGCTGCGCAATCCCCTGCCCGCAGGAAAGTTCCGCTCCGGCTTCGGTGCCCGCAGGCATCCGATCCTCGGCTATGTACGCATGCATACCGGCGTCGATTGGTCGGCCTCGATCGGCACGCCGATCATCGCCGCCGGCAACGGTGTCGTCGAGAAGGCCGGCTGGGCCGGCGGCTATGGCAAGCAGATCATCATCCGCCACGCCAATGGCTACGAGACCTCCTACAATCACCAGAGCGCTTTTGCCAAAGGCATCGCGCCGGGTGTGCGCGTCCGCCAAGGCCAGACCATCGGCTTTCTCGGCCAGACCGGTCTCGCCACCGGTCCGCATCTCCACTACGAGCTGATCGTCAACGGTACCAAGGTCGACCCGATGCGGGTTCGCCTGCCGGTCGGCAAGGTGCTGAAAGGCGACGATCTCGTCGCCTTCAAGCGCGAGCGCGGGCGTATCGATGACCTGCTCAAGCAGGAAGACAGTGATTCGCTGAAGGTCGCGAGCGCCAAGATCGAAGGCTGAGCCGACTTTGGAGCCTTCGGGCTCTTCAGCCTTGCGGATTCTCGGATCGGCGCGACCAGGGCAGTCGCTCGCCTGAAACGGTCGTCCACGCCACGATCGCCGAGAGCAGGCAAAGCAGCGCAGTCACCAGGGCGACGGCTGCGAAAGCTGCATCGCTGGCGGCGAGCCTTGCTGCATCGAGATCCGGTGCCAGGCCGGCCGGCGCCGGTTCGCCGAAACCCGGAATGCCGGATGCGGCACCGGTGTTCAGCGTTGCCGCATAGACCCAGGCCGCCAATGAACCCATCGCCGCCACTGCGATCAGGCCGCCAATGCGCGAGACGGCGTTGTTGATTCCCGAAGCAGCACCCGTATCCTTGTCATCGACCGCCGTCATGATCGCCGTCGACAGCGGCGACACGACCAGCGCCATGCCGAACCCCATCACCGCCATCAGCGGAAACACTCCCCACCAGAAACTGTGGATCCCGGCATAGGCCAGCCAGGCAAGCCCGGCAAAGGCGACAGCAACCACCAGACTGCCGCTGGCGATCGGAAACCGTGGACCGATCCGGTCGGACCAGTGGCCGATCGGCCCCGAGAACAGCGCGATCAGCGCCGACAGCGGCAGAAAGATGAAACCGACCTCAGCCGTGCTCAGCCCCCATCCGGCGATGAGCAGCATCGGCAGGTAGAACAGATTGGCCGACAGCGCGAAATAGAGGAAGAAGGTTGCCACATTGGCGCCGGCGAAGGCGCCGACCCGAAACAGCGAGAGATCGATCATCGGTTCGCGCTGCCGGCGCTCGAAGACAATGAACAACACGAGCAGCACCGCGCCGGCGGCGATGCTCGGGCCCGACATTTGCCCCTCGCCCTCTGCGCTCATCGAAGTCAAGCCGTAGGCAAGCGCCCCGAACGCCAAGGTGGCGAGTGCAGCGCCACCGAGATCGAGGCTGCGCTTTTCCGTCGGAGTGTCGGCCGGGACCTTGGCGAGCAGGAGATAGATCGAGAGAAGTCCAAGCGGCAGATTGATCGCGAAGATCGCCCGCCAGATACCGTCGCCGAAGGCCGACAAGACAACGCCGCCCAGCACCGGGCCAAGCGCCGTCGTCAGCGCCGAGGCCGCCGCCCAGATGCCGATCGCCGTGCCGCGCTCCTTCTTCGGATAGGCCTTGGCGATAATGGCGAGGCTGCCCGGCACCATGATGGCGGCACCGATGCCTTGAATGGCGCGAAACGCAATGAGCACTGGCGGGTTCGGCGCCACCGCGCAGGCAAGCGAGGCAACAATGAACAGCGCGATACCTGCCACGAAAGCATGCCGCAGGCCAAAACGGTCGCCGGCGGCGCCGCCGACAAGGATGAGCGCCGAAAGCGTCAGCGCATAGGAGTTTGAAATCCACTGCGCCTCGGCGAAACTGGCACCGAGGTCGACGCGGATCGCCGGCGTGGCGATGGCCAGGATCGAACCGTCGATGAAGCCGAGCGCGGAAGCCAGGATCGCCGCGATCAGCACGAACCTGCGCCGCGATTGCGGGCAAAACGTATCGGCCCGAAGAGAGCCGGTCAGGGAGATGGCAGCGGCTTCGCTTGGAGACTTCATGCAGCCTGCTTAGACCTCCGATCCGCCGGCAACAACCGGCCAGAGGGTTACTGTCGTTGAAACCAGAACAGGGATCGAGACCTTCATGGCACCGATCACGGCTCCTTGCCGACAGCGTTCAGTCGATGAATTCCACCGTGACGCCCGGCGAGACGATTTTTGCCAGCTCGCGCGCGTCCCAATTGGTCAGCCGCACGCAGCCATGGCTTTCGGTCTTGCCGATCTTGGAGGGATCGGGTGTGCCGTGAATGCCGTAGGTCGGCTTGTCCAGCGCGATCCAGACCGAGCCGACCGGGCCGTTCGGGCCTGGCGGGATGGTCAGGATCTTGTCGTTTTCGCCCTGCTTGAAATTAATGTTCGGGTTGTAGGTGTAGTTCGGATCCAACGCGACCCGCGACACCGCATGCGTGCCGGTGGGCGAAGGCGTGTCCGCCGAGCCGATGGTGGCTGGATAGGCCGCGATCAGCTTGCCCGATGCGTCATAGGCGCGGACCTGCTTCTTGCCCTTGTCGGCGATGATGCTTGCCACCGGCTTCACCACCAGCCTGCCGAAATTGGCGACCTTGATGATCGTGCCGGGACGGTTGAAATTGGCGTCCGGATTGAGCGCCTTCAGATAGTTCTCGTCCATGTGGAACCGCTCGGCCAGCGCTTCGGTGACGGAGGTGTAGCTCAGCCGGTCGAGTTGCGCCTTCTGGCTGTAGTCTTCCGGCACCGAGGCGACATAGGGGCCGGCCGCGTCTTCGGGGGTGATGGCATAGGAGGCGAAGGCATCGCCGCCGGACTGCTCGAGCGCCGCCTGGATGCCGACCACATCGGTCGACCGCAGGGAGCTGCCGGTGATCTCGTTGTAGGCGGCGAGCGCCTTGTCGACGTTCGAGCCGAAGCGCCCGTCGACGACGCCGGGCGAAGCGCCGGCGCGGTCGAGCAGCACTTGCAACGCCGCGACATCCTGACGTGCACCGAGTGAAAGCGACGGATCGACCGCCGTTTTGCCGCCGATCTTTGGCGGCAGTGCCGCCTGGTCGCCCGGCGCCGTCGGCTCGACCGGTTCGATCGAAGCCTCGTTGAGCGGCTGGCGTTCGATGGTGCGCGGCTGCGGCGCTTCCGGATAATTATCGCCGTAGCTATCATCCCGCGGGGCTTCGGGAAAAGCTTCGACCGAATTGTCGTCGTAGGGATCGTATTCGTCGGCCGGCGGCACGACGATCAAGCCTTCCTCTTCCAATTGCCTGCGGCGCAAGCCTGCCGTGTCTTGCCCGTCGAGATAATAGCGATCGTCCTCGACCGGCCCGAGATTGCGTGAGCCCTCGCGGCGCAGCGCACGGCGGTCGAACCTGGTCTGCGGCGGCTGGATCGCAAGGACCTTGCCGGTTTCCGCATCGACGATGACGCGGTTTCCCCTGGCGTCGTAGTAGACGTCGAAATCGCCGTTCTGGGCGACCAGCACACCGCCGTCATCGGCCGCACGGGTAGATCGCGGCGCAATGTCTTCCGTCGGCGCGGCCATTGCGCTCGAAGAAAGCAGCCCGGCGGCGAACGCCGAAAGGGTGAAGATCGTGCGGAACATGTTGCCCAAATTCTCCGGTCCGTAATTGCCGCCGCCCAGCATTGCCCTAAACGGCGAACCCCTTCGCCAGCAAATCAGTTGCCGACGATAAGGTTCCAACATGAACCGGGCATGAAGATGGCGGATTTCTGGCGACCTGGAGCAAGAACACTAGCTAGGGGCGAGCCGCAATTCCTTGCGCGCCTGTTTCGTCAGCTTGAGGACGACAAGGCGATGGCTTTCGCGCAGGTAGTCCTTCAGCGCGTCATCGTCCATGCTTTGATTTGTCTGGCGCTGGATCCATTTCATGCCGCGTGACGCAAGATAGGGCGCGGGCCGAAGGCCTGGCTGTTCCTTCAAGATGTCATAAGCGATGTCGGAGCATTTGAAGGTGACGAACGGCTCCTTCCCCTCGTTCCAACCGCCGATGGCAAACACCTTGGCACCGACCTTCCAGACATGGGCGCCGCCCCATTGGACGACGTGGGTCGTCGCAGGCAGCGAGGCGCAGAAGCCGTTGTAGTCATCCAGCGTCATCTGCGCCCCGCCATTTTATGCAAGCCTGCTCGGATCAGGCAGCCGCCTCCGTCGCCACGACCGTCGGCTTCGAGCGGAAGTTCAATCGGTCGGAACCTGCGGTGACCTTGACGGTCGACCCGTCGAGGACGTCGCCGAGCAGGATTTTTTCCGCCAGCGGGTCCTGCAGTTCCTTCTGCATCACCCGCTTCAGCGGCCGCGCTCCATAGGCCGGATCGTAGCCCTTGGCCGCCAGCCAGTCGACCGCCTCCTGGTCCAGCGAAAGCGTGATCTTGCGGTCGACAAGCAGGTTTTCCAGCCGCTTGAGCTGGATCTCGACGATGCGGCCCATATCCTGCCGGCGCAGCCGGTGGAACAGGATCACTTCGTCGACGCGGTTGAGGAACTCCGGCCGGAACGATGCCCGCACCACGCTCATCACCTCGTCGCGCACGACATCGACGTCCTGGTTCTCGCCGAGATTGACCAGATATTCGGCGCCGAGGTTCGACGTCATGATGATCAGCGTGTTGCGGAAATCGACCGTGCGGCCTTGTCCATCGGTCAGGCGGCCGTCGTCGAGCACCTGCAGCAGCACGTTGAAGACATCGGGATGCGCCTTCTCGATCTCGTCGAACAGTACGACCTGGTAGGGCCGGCGTCGCACCGCTTCGGTCAGCGCGCCGCCTTCCTCATAGCCGACATAGCCGGGAGGCGCGCCGATCAGCCGGGCGACCGAGTGCTTCTCCATGAATTCCGACATGTCGATGCGCACCATGGCGCTCTCGTCGTCGAACAGGAAGCTGGCGAGCGCCTTGGTCAGCTCGGTCTTGCCGACGCCCGTCGGCCCGAGGAACATGAACGAGCCGATCGGCCGGTTCGGGTCCTGCAGGCCGGCGCGGGCACGGCGAACGGCTTTTGATACGGCCTGCACCGCTTCGCCCTGGCCGACGACGCGCTTACCGATCTCGTCTTCCATGCGCAGCAGCTTGTCACGCTCGCCCTGCAGCATCTTGTCGACGGGAATGCCGGTCCAGCGCGACACGATATGGGCGACGTGATCGGGGGTGACCACTTCTTCGACCATGCCGACCTTGCCGTCTTGAGCCTCGGCCTGCGTCAGCTTCTTTTCGAGTTCCGGAATCTTACCATAGGCCAGCTCGCCGGCACGCTGGAATTCACCCTTGCGCTGGGCAATGGCGAGCTCGTTGCGCGCCTCGTCGAGCTGCTTCTTCAGATCCGCGGCGAGCCCGAGCTTCTGCTTCTCGGCCTGCCACTTCGAGGTGAGTTCGGTCGATTCTTCCTCCAGGGCGGAAAGATCCTTTTCGAGGCGGGCGAGCCGGTCCTTCGACGCGTCGTCCTTCTCGACTTTCAGCGCCTCACGCTCGATCTTGAGCTGCATGATACGGCGGTCGATCTCGTCCAGCGTTTCAGGCTTCGAATCGACCTGCATCCGCAGCCGCGACGCGGCCTCGTCGACAAGGTCGATCGCCTTGTCCGGCAGGAACCGGTCAGCGATGTAGCGGTTGGACAGCGACGCTGCCGCGACCAGCGCAGAATCCGAGATGCGCACCTTGTGGTGCTGCTCGTATTTTTCCTTCAGGCCGCGCAGGATGGAGACGGTGTCTTCGACGGTCGGCTCATTGACGAAGACCGGCTGGAAGCGGCGGGCAAGGGCCGCGTCCTTCTCGACATGCTTGCGGTACTCATCGAGCGTCGTCGCGCCGACGCAGTGCAGTTCGCCGCGTGCCAGCGCCGGCTTCAACAGGTTCGAAGCGTCCATGGCGCCGTCCGCTTTGCCGGCCCCGACCAGCGTGTGCATCTCGTCGATGAACAGGATAATGCCGCCAGCGGCAGCCGTAACTTCCGAAAGCACCGCCTTCAGCCGCTCCTCGAATTCGCCGCGATATTTGGCGCCGGCGATCAACGACCCCATGTCGAGCGCCATCAGTTGCTTGTCCTTGAGCGATTCGGGCACATCGCCGTTGACGATGCGCAACGCTAGCCCTTCGGCGATCGCGGTCTTGCCAACGCCCGGTTCACCGATCAGCACCGGATTGTTCTTGGTGCGGCGCGACAGCACCTGGATGGTGCGGCGGATCTCGTCATCGCGGCCGATGACCGGGTCGAGCTTGCCGGCGCGGGCGTCGGCGGTGAGATCGCGCGCGTACTTCTTCAGCGCATCATAGCCCTGCTCGGCGCTCGCCGAATCGGCGGTGCGGCCCTTGCGGACGTCGTTGATCACCTGGTTCAGCGCCTGTGGTGTCACGCCGGCTTTGGTCAGGATATCGGCGGTCTTGGCGGATTTCTCGACCGCCAGCGCCGTCAGCAGCCGCTCGACCGTGACGAAACTGTCGCCGGCCTTCTTGGCCAGTTCCTCGGCGGTAGAAAACACTTTGGCCAGCGGCTGCGCCAGATAAAGCTGGCCGTTGCCGCCCTCCACCTTGGGCATTGCCTCAAGTGCCGTCTCGACGCCAAGCTTGACGTCGCGAACGCTGCCGCCGGCGCGCTCGATCAACGACGCGGCCAAGCCCTCATCGTCGTCGACGAGCACCTTCAAGATATGTTCGGGGGTGAACTGCTGGTGGTTGCGCGAGAGCGCCATGGTCTGCGCGGACTGGATAAAGCCGCGCACGCGCTCGGAGTATTTTTCAAGGTTCATCTCTGTCTCCTTCCGTCACCGGCCCGCTTTGCGGCACCGGATCAGATTGCGGTGACGGACCCGCCCGTTCGAGCCGGGTCCTGTTCAGGCGAGATATGGGGCGCAAGCCACGGACCCTCAAGACGTCCCGATAATGGTGGACGCATAATATTCCACGGGCGCGCAAAACAAAAACGGCGGAGATTTCTCTCCGCCGCCCAAAAATGTCTGAAAGCCTTGCTCAATCAGTTGTTGACGTCGACGCTGGCGGGCTCCCCACCAGCGTCTTCCGCCGGCGCTGTATTCAAATTATCGGCGCCAGCATTGTCATTGCTGCTGTCCACCTGATCAGCGTTGACACGCGGGCGGCGCGGACGCCTGGGGCGCCGGGCAGCGCCATTTTCGGCAGCCGCTTCCTTCAGCTCGGCCTGGGCAGCGAGAGCCGCCGGCGAGAAGTTCTCGAACTGCGGCGCGGGCTCTGGCACAGAAACAGGCTCGACCGGGGACACAGCTTCTGCCTGTACGGGCGTTTCGCTCTGTACCGGCGTCTCGTTACGCCGGTTCTGATCGCCGCGCTGTCCGCCTTGCTCGCCGCGCGAACCATATTCGCCGCGCTGGCCGTTCTGGCCGTAGCCGCCATTGGGGCGACGGTCGCGATGGCGGCCGCCATTGTTGTCGCGCCCACCATTATCGCGCCCACTGTTCTCGCGATTATCGCGGTTTTCCTGGTTGAACGCCAATTCGGCCGGCGTGCCGTCGATAACCGGCTGCGGGCCGGCACCATGATTAACCACCGGAGCCGCGGTTTCACCAGCATTGCTGTTGCCGGTGTTGTCGAAATCGTCGCGGTCGTCGTCGCCGTCCTCGTCGAAATCGTCGCGGTTCTGCTGAGCGCTTTGGATCGGAAGCTGCGCCTGCGCGGCAGCGATGATGCGATTGTAGTGCTCGGCGTGCTGGAGATAGTTTTCCGCCATCACCCGGTCGCCGGAGCTTTGCGCATCACGGGCAAGGGTAGCGTATTTTTCGGCGATCTGCTGAGCCGATCCGCGGATCTTCACGTCCGGGCCGTTGCTCTCGTAGTTGCGCGTAAGGGGATTTGGGCCCTTGCGGTTGTTGTTATTGTTATTGCCGCCGCCGCCGTTGTTGTTGCGACCGCGCATGCGCCTGTTCTGCTGTTGTGGCCTCATTCGACTCTCTTCATTTTTGAAATTTTCGAAAATTCTTCACGAACGGAGGCGCTCATGCGGCCAGCCGTTTCGTCTCTTCACCGGCGTTCGCCCGCATCGATTGCGTTGGCGCCACGTGTCATCCTGTTCCGGTTACATCACTTGTCGGACGATTCCCGCACGAAGCTTGGGCGTCGTTTGCGCAAGAAGGCAGCTATTTCCAAGGAAACCGAATCGCTAAGAGCACTGCCTGCTTCGTCTCATCCGGTTAAGGCGACCCTAGCCGCATTCCCCGACATTGCCAAGCGTTTTTTCGCACTGCATCACGGCTTTGTCGGTTCAAAGATCAGAACCCTGTCGTTTCCGCCAAGATCGCGGAACACCCCTGCCGGCATGTAGCCGGCTTCGAAGAATATGTCCGTGACATCCTTGCATTGCGTGTGGCCGATCTCGACCGCAATCCTGCCTTCGGCTTCCAAAAAACCTGCCGCCTCGGCGGCGATGATCCTGTAGGAACTCAGACCGTCCGCGCCGCCATCCAAGGCTCTGCGTGGATCAAAACCGCGGACCTCGTCCTGCAGATTTTCGATGTCTATGGACGATATATAGGGAGGGTTAGCGGCAATTACATGGTATCGGCCAAAAACTTTTTCGAACCAGTCGGATTTGAGCACCTGGAACCGGCTGGCCAACCCCAATTCCTCGGCATTGCGCATGGCGGTGCCCAGCGCATCTTGCGAAATGTCGACCCCAGTGGCGCGCGCCGCCGGAACGGCGCTGAGCAGCGCCAGTGCGATCGCGCCGGTGCCGGTGCCGAGATCGAGGATGCGGCATTCGCCTTCCCGTTCTGCTGTGGTCTTCACGAAGGGCAGTACCGCTTCGACCAGCGTTTCGGTATCTGGTCGCGGCTCCAGCGTTTCCGGTGAAAGCGACAGGCGCAAGCCGTAGAATTCGCGATGGCCGAGGATGCGATGCACCGGTTCGCCGGCGATCCGCCGCCTTAACGCTGCATCGATAGCGGCAATCGCGCCGGCATCGACCCTGCGTTCGGGATCGGCGATGGCTTGCGTGCGGGTGGTGCCGGAAAAATGTTCGACGATCAGCCTGGCATCCAGCGCCGGATCGGCGACTGCGGCCGCGGCAAGGCGTGCCCGTGCCGCTTTCAGCAGCGGTCCCAGCATACCAGGCAGACTGTCAGCCATCGACGCCGATATCGGCGAGCAGCTTCGACTGGTGATCGGCCATCAGCGCGTCGATGATCTCATCAAGTTCGCCCATCATCACCCGGTCGAGCTTGTAAAGCGTCAGATTGATGCGATGGTCGGTGACGCGACCCTGTGGGAAATTGTAGGTGCGGATGCGTTCCGAGCGATCGCCCGAACCAACCTGCGACTTGCGGGATTCGGAGCGTTCCTCGTCGGCCTTGCTGCGCTCTAGGTCGTAGAGCCTGGCGCGCAGGATCTGCATGGCTTTCGCTCGATTCTGGTGCTGCGACTTCTCCGCCTGCACCACCATGATGCCCGTCGGCAGATGGGTGATGCGCACCGCCGAATCGGTGGTATTGACGTGCTGGCCGCCCGAACCCGAGGCGCGCATCGTGTCGATGCGGATGTCTTCGGCCCTGATGTCGATGTCGACCTCTTCCGCTTCGGGCAGCACGGCAACCGTCGCCGCCGAGGTGTGGATGCGCCCGCCGGCCTCGGTCGCCGGCACACGCTGCACGCGATGCACGCCGGACTCGAATTTCAGATGGGCAAAGACCCCCTTGCCCGAAATGGTGGCGATGATTTCCTTGTAGCCGCCGACCTCGCCCTCGCTTGCCGACACCATCTCGAAACGCCAACCGCGCGCCGCAGCGTAGCGTTCGTACATGCGAAACAGGTCGCCGGCAAAGAGAGCTGCCTCGTCGCCGCCGGTGCCGGCACGGATTTCGAGGATGGCATTCTTGTCGTCGGCGGCATCCTTGGGCAGAAGCAGGATCTGGATGTCTTTCTGCAATGCTTCGATGCGTTCCCTGACCTCGGGCAGATCGGCCTCGGCCAATGCCCGCATTTCGGCATCGGTGCTCTTGTCGGCGAGCATCGCCTCCAGATCGGCCTGTTCGTGCTCGGCGGTGCGCAGCGCCCTGATCTTTGCCACCATTTCCTGGATGTCGGCATATTCCGACGCCATCCTGACATAGGCGTCCGCCTCCGGCCCGGCCGACATCTGCGCCTCGAGCATGTCGAAACGCTTGACGACTTGATCCATACGGTCGCGGGGCAGGTTGATCATGGTGGGGTACTACTACAACGGTATAGAGCGGTCGTCGGCAAAGGCCTGCAGCAGCGCGCGCATCGGCAACTTCTGGGACGGCGCCATGAGATTGTCGGCGAAAAATGCTTGCAGCTCGGCCAGCGGCAGCTCCGTCAGCATCGCCTTGACCGGACCGATCGAGGCAGGCGACATCGAGATCGAACGGTAACCAAGGCCGACCAGCGCCATCGCCGAGATCGGCTTGCCGGCGAGCTCGCCGCACAAGGTCACCGGCGTGTTGTTGCGCACGCCCGCGTCGGCAATCTGCTTCAAAGCGCGCAGGAACGGCGTCGACAGCGTATCGAAGCGGTCGGAGAGCTGCGTATTGCCGCGATCGACCGCCATGACGAACTGGAACAGATCGTTCGAGCCTACCGAGACGAAATCGACCGCCTTCATCAGCTCGTCGAGCTGGAACAGCAGTGAAGGCACTTCCAGCATGGCCCCGAGCTTCAGGCTGGTCGGCAAATGATGGGCAAAACGCGACAGATGCCGCACCTCGCGATCGAGGATTTCGCGTGCCTGTGCGATCTCGCCGAGTTCCGTCACCATCGGCAGCATCAGCTTCAGTTCACGCCCGCCGCAGGCCTTCAGAAGCGCGCGGATCTGGGTGCGCAACAGGCCCGGCCGGTCTAGCGTCAGGCGGATGGCACGCCAGCCGAGCGCCGGATTCTCTTCCTGGACCACGTCCTTAAAGTAAGGCAAAACCTTGTCGCCGCCGATATCGATGGTGCGGAAGGTCACCGGCTTGCCGCGCGCCGCGTCGAGCACGTCTCGGTAGAGCCGTTCCTGAGCTTCCGCACGCGGAAAGGTCGAGGCGACCATGAATTGCAGCTCGGTGCGGAACAGGCCGATGCCCGCAGCGCCCGCCTCGGTAAGCTGCGGCAGATCGACGGCCAGGCCGGCATTCATCAACAGATCGACATGGACGCCGTCCTTGGTCACCGACGGCTTCTTGCGCAGTTCGCGATAGACTTCCTGCCGCCGGGCCCGGAAGCGGACCTTTTCGGCATAGGCGGCTTCGAGGTCGGGCTGGGGGCGCAGATGGATCGCACCTTCTTCGCCGTCGACAATGATGGCGTCGCCGTTTTCCGCCATGGAAACGGCACCCTTCATCTGGCCGGCGACCGGTATGCCCATGGCTCTCGCCACGATGACGACGTGGCTGGTCGCAGCCCCATCCTCCAGCACCACGCCACGCAGCTTGTCTCTGGGATAATCGAGCAGTTCGGCGGCGCCCATCGAGCGGGCGACGATGATGGCGTCCTTCGGCAGCGACGTCGCGACATCGTCCGGCCCACGCCCCATCAACTGGCGCAGCAGCCGGTTGGCGAGATCGTCAAAATCGCTCATCCGCTCGCGCAGATACGGATCGGTCATGTGCAGCATGCGGGCCCGCATGTCGCTCTGCACTTTTTCCACCGCCGCTTCCGCCGTCAGGCCGTTGCGGATCGCCTCTTCCAGCCGGCGCACCCAGCCGCTGTCGTTGGCGAACATGCGATAGGCTTCGAGCACCTGGCGATGTTCGCCCTCGAAGGCGACTTCGCGGCGTTCCAGCATGTCGTCGATCGAGAGCCTGAGCGAACCGAGGGATGCATCGAGCCGCCTGATCTCCTCGTCGCTATCCTCGTTGAACAGATTGGTGACGACGATGCGCGGCTCGTGCAGCACGACATGGCCAAGGCCGACACCCTCGTTGAAGGATAGGCCGGTAAAGCTCACCGGGCGGCGCAGGTCGAGTTCGAGCCCGGGCCGGGTCAGCCGCGCAAGATCGCCGGTGGCGATCATCTCGGCGATCACCATCGCCGTCGTTTCCAGCGCCTCGACCTCGTCGTCGCGATAATGGCGCATGGTCTTGTTCTGGACGACCAGCACGCCGAGCGTGCGCCCTGCCCTGAGCACCGGCACGCCGAGGAAGGAGTTGTAGATCTCTTCCCCCGTCTCTGGCAGGTAGGCGAAGGCGGGATGTTCCTGCGCGTTCGAGAGATTGAGCGGTCGTGCTGAGGCCGCGATCGTGCCGACGAGGCCTTCCCCCAGCCTGAGCTGCGCCAAATGGACGGCGTTCGGGTTCAGGCCTTCGGTGGCATAGAGTTCGAGCACCGAATCGGCACGCAGCACATAGAGCGAGCACACTTCGGCGACCATGTTGGAGGCGATGTCGCGCACGATGCGGTCGAGCCGCTCCTGCGGCTCCAGCGGCTCCTGCATGAGCTCGCGGAGCCGTTTCAACAAAACGCGCGGGCCACTGGCCGTATCACGCATCGCGGCTTGTTCTCCAATGGACATTTTGCCCGCCGCAGTTTCTCCCGCGGCCGACGCTCACGCAACAACTCAATTAGAGCGCCGTGCATCCGATTGGACGCATAAAGGACGCTCTAAGACTTTCGGTCCGCTGCATCGTGCTTTCCGAGAATCGACTGTCGATTTCGGGCCGATGCAATCTGCTACTGCTTATCCAGACCGTAGATGGAATGCAAAGTGCGAACTGCAAGTTCGGTGTAGGGACCGTCGATCAGGATCGAAATCTTGATTTCGGAGGTCGTGATCGCGCGGATATTGATCGATTTGTCGGCCAGCGCCTTGAAGGCGGTGGCGGCGACGCCCGCATGGCTCCTCATGCCGATGCCGATCACCGAGACCTTCGACATGCCGGCTTCCGACTGTACGACGTCATAACCGATCGTGGCCTTGATCCGCTCGAGCACGCCAAGCGCCTTGTCGACATCGCCGGACGGCACGGTGAAGGTCATGTCGGTGAATTTGCCGTCCTCCGAAATGTTCTGAACGATCATGTCGACATTGATATTGGCTTCGGCCAGCGGCCCGAAAATGCCGGCGGCGACGCCCGGCCGGTCGCCGACACGGCGCAACGAAATCTGCGCTTCGTCCTTGGCGTAAGCAATTCCGGTGACGACCTGCTGTTCCACGATCTCTTCCTCGTCGCAAATAAGCGTTCCGGGCGGATTGAGCAAATCCCCCATTCCGGGCGCATCGGGATCGTCGAAGGACGACCGCACGAAAGTACGCACCCTGTGCACCATGGCAAGCTCGACCGAACGCACCTGCAGGACCTTGGCGCCGAGCGACGCCATTTCAAGCATTTCCTCGAAGGAAATCTTGGCCAGCCGCCGTGCCTTCGGCTCGATGCGGGGGTCGGTGGTGTAGACCCCGTCGACATCGGTATAGATGTCGCATCGGTCGGCCTTGACCGCCGCGGCGATGGCGACGGCACTGGTGTCGGAACCGCCACGGCCGAGCGTCGCGATGCGGTTGTCCGGTCCGATGCCCTGGAAGCCGGCGACCACCGCCACCTGGCCCTCGCCGAAGCGCTTGATCAGGAATGCGCCGTCAATGTCGAGAATACGCGCCGCGCCATGGGCATTGTCGGTCTTGATCGGGATCTGCCAACCTTGCCAGGAACGGGCATGGACGCCCATGTTCTGCAGCGCGATCGCCAGCAGGCCGGCAGTCACCTGCTCGCCGGAGGCGACGACGGCATCATATTCGCGCGCATCGTGCATGGGCGAGGCTTCGCGCGTCCATTGCACGAGCTCGTTGGTCTTGCCGGCCATCGCCGAGACGACCACCGCAACCTCATGGCCGGCATCGACCTCGCGTTTGACGTGGCGCGCCACATTGCGGATGCGGGCGATGTCGGCGACGGAGGTTCCGCCGAATTTCATCACGATGCGCGCCATTGAAGCGAAATGCCTTTGACTGGATGCCCGGGCCGACGGCCGAAAAGCGGAAAGGGAGCGTCCGGACGGGCCGGTCGCTGAATTCGCGGCCTCCTTAGCCAAATGCTTGGGGTTTCGCAAGGCGTGCCGCCAGTCGTCGGTTGGTCGACGGAAGGCGAAGCAAGCTGCCACATGCCGGCAGATCGCAGCCGGCGCCTCCTGGCATCGTGAGCACTGCCCTGTCGACAGGCGAAATTGCTGCCTTGACATTCGCAGCCTCGCGACCGACTTCCTAGCGCACCAGAGCGCGATCAGCAAAAGTCGTATCCGGTTTTGCACCCGATCGCGCTCTGAACTTTTGAGTCTGCGGGAGACACACCATGCCAGAACCCAGACGGTCGACGATCGATGCCGGAGAAGTGGAGCGCTTTTCCGCCCTTGCCGCCGAATGGTGGAACCCGAACGGCAAATTCCGCCCGCTGCATAAGTTCAATCCGATCCGGCTTGCCTATATACGCGACCAGGTGGCGGCGCGCTTCGGCCGCGACCCGCGTGCGGCGCGGCCGTTCGAGGGCCTGCGCTTCCTCGACATCGGCTGCGGCGGCGGGCTGTTGTGCGAGCCGATGGCGCGGCTTGGCGCCGAGGTGGTCGGCGCCGACGCATCCGCCACCAATATCGAAGTGGCCAAGCTGCATTCGGCGGAGGTCGGCGTGACGGTCGATTACCGTGCCACGACGGCTGAGGATCTGGCCGACGCCGGCGAGAAATTCGACGTTATCCTCAACATGGAAGTGGTCGAGCATGTCGCCGACATCGACCTGTTCGTTGCCAAATGCGGCGAGATGGTCAAGCCCGGCGGGATCATGTTCGTCGCCACCATCAACCGCACGCTGAAGGCGCTGGGTCTGGCCATCATCGGCGCCGAATATGTGCTGCGCTGGTTGCCGCGTGGCACCCACCAGTTCGGCAAGCTGGTGCGGCCGGACGAGTTGGAAAAGGCGCTCGCCGGCGCTGGCCTGACCATCATCGACCGCACCGGCGTCGCCTACAATCCGCTCGCCGACCGCTGGCAGCGATCTAAGGACATGGACGTCAATTATATGGTGCTGGCGGAGAAGGCACCCGCCTGAACTTTGTCATGAAATGCCTGAACCTTCTCACGTCGCCACGTTCTCACCTGTCTGGCTCTGCGCCTTTGTGGTGATCTGGCTTTGCGCTTTCGTGGTGATGAACACGCCGGCGGTGATGATGATAGCACCCGCCCAGGTCAGCAATTGATAGTGCTCGCCGAGAAAGATCGTGCCGGCAAACAACCCGACCGCAGCCGCGACATAGCCAATCTGGCTGAGATAGACCGGGCCGCCGACCGCCTGCAGTCGGAAGAAGAAGGCGAACATCGCCGCGGCTGACGCGACCTGCCCGACGACCACCAGCGGCACATTGCTGAGTGGAGCAAGCGAACCGCCGCCCTGCAGCGTGAGGATGCCGCAGAGGAGCAGCGCAGCCGCTGCCAGATGGCTGCCGACGGCCAACTCGATCGGTCCGGTCCCTTCGGGCCAGTCGACCGTGCGGTAGATGTTGCCGACGGCGAGGCTGACCGGGATGAGCAGCCCTATCGCCACCCAGAAAAATTCGGCCGGCTGGCCGGCCTCGCCGCGCGTCATCGCCACCATCACCGCACCGACAAAGCCGACTGCAATACCGACGACACCAAGCAGATTGGGGCGGCGAACGCCGAGCAGGATCGAAAACACCAGCGTGACCACCGGCGACAGCGTGAACATGATGCCGGTGTAGCCGGCGCCGAGATGCGGAATGGCCGAGAACATCAACAGATTGGGGAAGGCGTAGGACACCGCCGCGGTGACGAAGAAGTAGCGCAGCCTGTGCGGGGTAAGCCGGATGCGCTGCCCGCGCAGCAGCAAGGCGCACAAAAGCACGCCGCCGGCGCCGAGCGAGATGACCAGGGCCCAGACCATGGCGGGGAAACGCCGGCTGCCGTCGCGATCTTGCCGAACGGCAGCGTCAGGCCGAGCAGCCCGCCGGTGACGACCAAAAGGCCGAGCGCTGAATCCCAGAGAAATTTCATTTCGTAGCCCCGACGCTATTTGCGGCCCTTGGCCGGCATTACATCTTGAGATAAGATAATGCAAAGATACTTAACGTCAAGATATTTAATGGTGAGATAGATGGATCGTGCAGCCAACGCCATCGAGCAGTGGAAAAAGGAACGGCCGGATTTGGACGTTTCACCGATGGCCGTGCTTGGACGGTTGAACGAAGCCTCGTCGCTGATAGCACGAGAACGCCTCGCTCCGCTGTTTGCCCGTTTCGGTTTGCAGACCGGGGAATTCGATGTGCTGGCGACGCTGCGCCGTTCCGGATCACCTTATGCGCTGACGCCAACCGCCCTCTATGAAGCGACGATGGTGACGTCGGGCGCCATGACCAACCGGCTCGACCGGCTGGAGAAGTTAGGATTGATCATGCGCGGGCCGCATCCCAACGACCGGCGCGGGATTGTCGTGCAGCTCACCGCGAAAGGTCTCGCCTTGATCGATGAGGCGGTCGCCGCCCACGTCGCCAACGAACACGAGATACTTTCCGGTCTGACGCGTCAGGAGCAGGAGACGCTTGCTCGCCTGCTCGAGAAGTTGATAGCGAGTGTGGGCTAGCCTGTCAGTTCCGCTCGTCGGGAAAACTCGGAATCGGCATGAATTCGACGCCGTCTTCGGCCAGGCTCTTTGCCTCCTCGAGCGTCGCCTCGCCATAGATGCCGCGTGGATCGCTCTCGCCGAAATGGATCTTGCGCGCTTCCTCGGCAAATTTGTCGCCGACATAGTCGGCGTTCTCGCGCACCTTCTCGGCCAGCGCCTTCAGTTGCGCCAGCGCCTGCTTCTGGGCCTCGCCCATGGCGAGAGCGATCTTTTCCTGTTTGCGCCCGGTGGAGACGGCCGGCGCCATCAACGCCTTCTCGACTTTGTGCGAGCCGCAAGTCGGGCAATCGACGAAGCCACGTTTCTTCTGGGTGTCGAAATCGTCATTGCTGCGAAACCAACCCTCGAATTCGTGCTCGTGGTCGCAGATCAGGGCAAAGCGGATCAAGATGCTGCACCCCTGAGCGGCAGCGCCTCGGACAATCCGCCGTTGACGGCAAAATCCCGCGCATTTTTCAGGTTGGGGATCTTCTTGCGCGCGGCGACCGACTGCGTCGGGTCGATCTCGGCGACGATCACCGCCGGTTCGTCATGCGCAGCTTCTGCGAGGATGCGGCCCCAGGGATCGACGATCAGCGAATGACCATAGGTCTCGCGGCCGTCCTCGTGCAGTCCGCCTTGCGCCGCAGCTACGACATAGGCGCCGTTCTCGATGGCGCGCGCCCTGAGCAGCACGTGCCAGTGCGCTTCGCCGGTCTGGCGGGTGAAGGCGGCGGGCACCGAAAGCATGTCCGCGCCCGCCAACGCCTCGGCGCGGAAGAGCTGCGGAAAGCGCAGATCGTAGCAGACGGCGAAACCCAACCTCGCGCCATCGATCCCGGCGCCGCTGATCTCGGTGACGACGGCCTCGGTGCCTGGCTCGTAGGCGGCCGATTCGCGCCAGCTCTCGCCATTGTCGAGATCGACGTCGAACATGTGGATCTTGTCGTAGGTGGCTAGTGTCGCGCCATTCGGCCCGAACAGAAGCGCACGATTGGCGAGCTTGCCGTCGGCGCGCAGGATGGCGGTCGAGCCGATATGCAGGAAGATGCCAAGTTCTTTCGCCAGCTTGCGCGAGGTCGCGACGATGATGTCCTTGTCCTCGGACGTGAACGAGGCGGCCCGCGCCTGTTTGTCGCGGACCAGCGCACCGGTCATTTCCGGTGACTGGATATAGGTCGCGCCCTGGCTTGCCGCCTCGCGCACCAGCCGCTCCAGATCGGCCGCATTGCGCTCGGGGCTGATGCCAGAACGCATCTGGATCGCCGCCGCCTTGAAAGCACCCATCGTCATATCCTCAATTCGTCGAACCATCGGTGAGCAGACGGTCCAGCCGGCCCTCCGCCTCCAATTCGTGGAGATCGTCGCAGCCGCCGACATGTGTGTCGCCGATGAAAATCTGCGGAAAGGAAGAGCGGCCGTTCGCGCGGGAAATCATTTCCCGGCGCAGTTCCGGCGAGAAGGAGGCGTCGTGCTCGGTGTAGGCGACGCCCTTGCGCTCGAGCAGCCGCTTGGCTGCCGTGCAATAGCCGCACATCACCCGTGTATAGATCGTCACGTCGACCATCGGTCAGCAATCCTGCCTTTCCTTCAATCTATATAGTCGCGGACTCGTCGGCCCGAAAGTCCCCCGGCAGCACACGCGCAAAGGTCAGCACGTCGACCGCCCCGGCGCCGCCCTTCTTCAGCGCCTTGGCGACCGCGCGAACAGTGGCGCCGGTGGTATAGACATCGTCGATCAAGAGCACCCGGCGGCCGGCGATCTCGATCTCGGCCTCCTCGGGCACGCGAAAGGCGGCGCGCACATTCTCCTCGCGTTCCCGCCGCTCCAGCCCGACCTGCTGGCGGGTGAGTTTGACGCGCCTGACCGCGGAAGGCGCAAAAGGCAGGCCGCCAAGCTGCGATACCGCCCTTGCCAGTTCCGCCGACTGATTGAACTGGCGCCTGAAAAAGCGCCGCCAGTGCAGCGGCACCGGCACGACCACATCGGCTTCCGCGGTCAGTTCGGCGCCGGCGCGCAGCATCCAGCGCGCCATCCACGGCGCCAGATCGGTGCGATCCTGGTATTTCAACCCTTGCACCATCTGGCGGGCGACACCGGAGTAGGCGACCGCGGCCCGCGCGCGCTCGAAGGGCGGCGGGTCTGCGATCGCCTCGGCCGACAGGAAACCCTCGCCCATATGATGGATGAATGGCGTGCCCATGACCGGGCACCATGGCCGTTCCAGGAGCCTGAGCTTCGGCCAGCAGGCACCGCACAGCACGCCGGGCTGCGAGACATGCCGGCGGCAGCCGGCGCAAACCGGCGGAAACAGCACGCGCGCCGGCCAGTCCAATGCCTTTCGAGCGATACTCTTGATATCTGGCATTGGATCGGCCACGTGGTTCGTTGTCCGCCACCCTATATCAGAGAGCGGAAACCAGGAACCGTCAGTTGCAGCCCATAGTCGATACGTCTCTCTGGCTGGCGCACAAGCGCCGGGCGCTCTCCAATCCGGCTGCCGGCGCGGATTTCCTGATGCGTCGGGCGGCCGAAGAGCTTGCCGAGCGGCTGGGCGCCGTCGAGCGCAAATTCGACCGAGCGGCCGTGCTGTTTTGCCAGACGCCGGCGGCGGTCGACGTGCTCGCGAAAAGCGGCAAGGTGGCGGAGATCGCGCGCGTCGAGGCGGACGCTGCGTTCCTGGACGACGCTGAGGGATTGGTGGCGCCGCTGGAGACAGTGCCGTTCGAGCCGGAAAGCCTCGATCTCGCCGTGTCTCTTTTGTCGCTTCAGGCAATGAACGACATTCCCGGCATGCTGGTGCAGATCCGCCGCGCGCTGAAACCGGACGGTCTTTTCCTCGGCGCTTTTGCCGGCGCCGGCACGCTTTCCGAACTGCGCGAAAGCCTGCTCGCCGCCGAGACCGAGCTTTATGGCGGCGCCAGCCCGCGCGTCATCCCGTTCACCGACGTGCGCGACGCCGGCGCGCTTTTGCAACGCGCCGGCCTGGCCTTGCCCGTCGCCGATGTCGAGACGGTGACGGTGCGCTATGATTCGCTGTTCGGGCTGATGGCGGACCTGCGGGCGATGGGCGAGACCAGCGCCCTCATCGACCGCACCAGGCGACCGGGGACACGAAGGCTGTTTGCCCGCGCCGCAGAAATCTACGCCGAGCGGTTTTCGGATGCCGATGGCCGCGTCAGGGCGAGCTTTCCGATCGTCTGGATGTCAGGCTGGGCGCCCGACGCCTCGCAGCAAAAGCCGCTGAAGCCAGGCTCGGCGAAAATATCGCTGAAGACAATCCTGGAAAATCCCGAAGGGCGTTGACCGGATTCTACGGATTAGGGGCCCGATCGTGATCACTACGGGAGAGCGTTCGCAAGCCTGTCGCTGAACAGCAATTTGAGGGCATCGAACGCCTGGCCGCCCCCGGCAAGGATGGCGACCGACAGCACGGCCGCGATGAGGCCGTATTCTATGACCGTCGCGCCGGCCTCGTCTTCCAGAAATCGTTGCAACGATGTTTTCATGCCGTCGATCCCGCCTGCCGGAATCCTAGCGCCGACCTGTTAAGAAAGGTTAATGGCGCAAGCTTAACAGGCGATGAAACGAGCGTTTTAAACGATATCAGCAGTCGCCGCTGCGCTTGCCATTGTCGCGTATCACGCAGACCGAACTGGGCAGCGGCTGCAGCACGCTCCTGCGCAGCGTGTAAGTGCCACGACGGCCGATCGAGTTCCTGCTTTCAATCGACCCCGTGCTCATCCTGTCGAGGCCGCCGACAAAATCGGCGCGGTCGGACTGCAGTCGCATCCGGCTGTCGAGGAAGGGCGTAGCGATCAAAGCCAGCGCCACCGCGGCAGAGCCGAACAGCAGCGTGATCCGCAATATGCCCATGCCGGCATTGACAGCCCTGTAATTGCGCTCGGGTCGGATCGAATCCCAGTCCCTGTCGACGCTCATGCAACCGCTCTCCGGCGAAGGCCGAACACGACCTTCCCTTGATTTCCGCGCTCCAGTTCTTTCACGGCGAGATAAATCTTCCATTAACGCTGTCCAAATCCGGCAGTGACGGCGCTATCACAGAAGGTCGATGAGGAACTGGATCAGCGGCGCGTCGGCCGGTGGCATCGGAAAATCGCGCATCTGGCGCGGCCGCACCCATTTCAGCACCTGCCCCTCCTTCGGCTGCGCGATGCCGCGAAAGCGGCGGCAGACGAACAGCGGCATCAGCAGGTGAAAATCATCATAGGAGTGGCTGGCGAAAGTGAATGGCGCCAGGCAAGGGATATCGGTCTCGATGCCGATCTCCTCGTACAACTCCCGGATGAGGCATTCTTCCGGTGTCTCGCCGGGCTCGACCTTGCCGCCCGGAAACTCCCACAAGCCGGCGAGTTGCTTGCCTTCGGGCCGCTGCGCCAAAAGCACGCGGCCGTCGGCATCGACCAGCGCGCAGGCTGCGACCAACAGCAGGCGCTTGCTGGCAGGATTAGCGCCGGTCATGCGCCGGGCGGCCGGCGATAGTGGTAGCGATAGACCTCGTCGAACCCGAGCGAACGATACAGCGCCAACGCCGGCGCATTGTCGGCCTCGACCTGCAGCCAGGCTTCCCGGGCACCGCGCAGCCGCGCCCATTTCAGCGCCGATAGGATGAGGTGGCGCCCATGGCCCTTGTTGCGCACCGATTTGTCGGTGGCGATCTCGAACAGCCCGGCAAGATCGCCGTCATGAACGCAGATCAGCGTCGCCAGCGGTTCGGTGCCCTCTTCGAGCGCGAACAGCCCGGCTTCCGGCTGGATGGCGCCGATGATTTCCGACAGGCCCGGCCGCAGCGACACATCCGAGCCGCTCACCTTGAGCGACGCCCCAATGAAGCGGCTGATGTCCTTCAGCGGAATCTGGTCCATGGCGGCATCGAGCTGGGCGTCGGCCAGCGGCAGCCGCATCACCAGCGATTCGTCGAATCTGCTCCAGCCTTCGCTGTCGAGATGTTTGGAAAGGACCGGCCCCGACAGCGGCGATATGCGGAAGGTCAGCGGCCGGCCATAGGCGTCGAAACGGCGGCTGGCGCGGCCGATGCGCTCGGCAATGTGCTGGATATCGCCCGGATCGAGCGGGTTGACCGAATTCAACCGCTTGGCCGGATGACCCGCCGTTAGCCGCACCACCCAGGTGCCGTCATAATGGACGGCCGCCGCCGGCCAGGCGCGAAAGCCGGCCGCCTCGTAGCGGCGCACGATGGCAAGCACGCTTGCCGGATGTCTGGAAACCAACGCCATCAGCTCCGATAATCGCCGTTGATGGCGACATACTCCTTGGTGAGGTCGCAAGTCCACACCGTCGCCTTGCCGCGGCCGATGCCGATATCGGCACGGATGCGGATCTCGTCGCGCTTCATGTAGGCCGATGTCGCCTCTTCGGAATAGGCGGCATCGCGCTCGCCCTCATGCGCAAGCCTGTTGTCGCCGAACCAGATCGACAGAAGATCGCGGTCGGCCGGTTCGCCGGCCTTGCCGACGGCCATGACGACGCGGCCCCAATTGGCGTCCTCGCCGGCGACCGCCGTCTTGACCAGCGGCGAGTTGGCGATCGACAGCGCGATGCGCTTGGCCGAGCGGGCTGATTTCGCGCCGGTAACGGTGACTTCGACCTGCTTGCGGGCGCCCTCGCCATCGCGCACCACTTGCAGCGCCAGCGATTTCAGCACCTTGCCAAGCGCGCGGCGGAAGGGGCCAAGGCGCGCATCCCCGGCATCCGTGATCTCAGGCGCGCCGCGCCTGGCGGCCGTGCCGGTGGCGAAGATCAGCAGCGTGTCGCTGGTCGAGGTGTCGCTGTCCACAGTGACGGCGTTGAAAGTCTTGGCCGTGCCGCGCGATAAAAGATCCTGCAGCACCGGCGCTGCGATCGGCGCGTCGGTGGCGATGAAGGAGAGCATCGTCGCCATGTCGGGCGCGATCATGCCGGCGCCCTTGGCAATGCCGTTGATGGTGACGTCGGCGTCGCCGAGCTTCACCGTTGCGGTCGCCAGTTTTGGATAGGTGTCCGTGGTCATGATCGCCTTGGCGGCTTCGGTCCACAGATCCGGCCTGCCGTCCTTGACCAGTCCGGCAAGCAAATGGCTGAATTTGCCGGCATCCAGCGGCTCGCCGATGACGCCGGTCGAGGCCAGAAACACCTCATCCGGCGCGCAACCCGCAGCCTTGGCTGCAGCCTCGCCGGTCATTGCCGTGGAGCTACGGCCCTTCTTGCCGGTAAAGGCGTTGGCGTTGCCGGAATTGACGACCAGGACGCGCGCCTTGCCCTGCCCAAGATTCTGCCGGCAGAAATCGACCGGCGCCGAAGGGCATTTCGACTTGGTGAACACGCCGGCGACCGTGGTGCCGGCATCGAAGACCATGGCGAGCAGATCGGTGCGGTTCTTGTACTTTATCCCGGCCTCGGCGGTAGCGATGCGGACGCCCTCGATAGCAGGCATTTTGGGGTATTTCTTCGGCGCGAGCGGCGAAATCGTGGCGGACATGAAGACCTCGGGCGGGGAAAACGCAAGGGAACGCCGGTTTGCCCGATAGCGGGCGCCGACGCAAGGGCGTTTTCCCGGCCGTTGCGGGCGGTGCCGGGAGCTTCGCCCGATTCATCGGAACGATGCGTTCCCTTATCCAAAACGGGCCGTTTCGTTTCGCTGGGAAAAGTATGTATGGTTTGCGGACGAAAAATCATCGGCAAAGGGAAACAGGATGGGTGTTGATCGGGTCCGCAAATCGATTGGCCCGCGGCGCAGCCCCGACAGCGCCGACGCCATCCTCAACGCCGCCGAGGCGGTGCTGGCCGAGGCCGGTTATTCCGGCTTCTCGATCGAAGCGGTGGCGCGGCGGGCGCGTGCGGGAAAGCCAACGATCTACCGCTGGTGGCCGAGCAAGGCCGCTTTGCTCTTCGACGTCTATCAGCGGGGCAAGCGCGTCGACAATCCCGACAGCGGGAATCTCGAGGATGATCTCGTCGGTTTCCTGAAGAGCCTGTTCTCGCACTGGCGCGAAACACCATCAGGCAGCGTCTTCAGATCGCTGATCGCCGAGGCGCAGTCGGACGCAACCGTGGCCGCCGCCCTCGCCGAATACACGAAAGGACGCCATGTCCATACCGGCCGAATGATCGAACGCGCCAAGGCAAGGGGCGAAGTCGCGGCCGATGTCGATCCGGCGCTCGTCGCCGACCTGGTCGCCTCCTTTGCCTGGAAGCATCTTTTGACCAATCGCCTCGACGAAGACGAAACGACCATACGCACAGCCGTCCGCTACGTGATACAAGGCATCGCTCCACCGGAGCACGCGGCGATCCAGCGGCGTTCAAAACGTCGACGCATTATAGGATAGGGCGCACTTCTTCCCTTCCCCCCCTTGTGTGGGAGAAGGTGGATTGGCGCGCAGCGCCAAGACGGTTGAAGGGTGTTGGACGGAGTGCCGGCGGTGCCAAGCTGGAACACCCCTCATCCGACCGCTTCGCGGCCACCTTCTCCCACAAGGGAGAAGGGAAACCCTAGCCTCACATTGGCCTACTTGGTGTTTTCCAGCGCGTCGACCGTCTGCTTCAGCTTCTCGTCCGGGATTTCGACTTTGGCGTCGGCGCGCAGCGTCTTGACCAGCGCGATATACTTGTCGCGGATGACCGCCTGACGGGCCTGATCCTTGACAGCGTCGAAAGCCGGCGGCTGCTTGGTCCGCTTGTCCTCGACCTTGATGACGTGCCAGCCGAACTGCGTTTGCACCGGCTGCTCCGTATATTTGCCGACCGCCAGCGCGGCGGCCGCCTTGTCGAATTCCGGCACCATCTGTCCAGGACCGAACCAGCCGAGATCGCCGCCGCTGGTCTTGCCGCTCGGATCGCTGGTGTGCTCATTGGCGAGCTTTTGGAAATCGGCGCCGCCGTCGAGCTGCTTGATGATCGCATCGGCTTCTTCCTTCGACTTCACGAGGATGTGACGGGCATGCACCTCGTTGGTCGGCGGCGTGTTGGCGATTTCCTGGTCGTAGCGGGCGCGAACCTCGGCATCGGTGACCTTGTCGACGACATCCTTCTCGACCATTTCGCCATGCAGCGCGCGCTGCTGCAGGAACGCCATGCGGCGCTGGAAGTCGGGATCCTTGTCGAGGCCGCTGGTGACCGCCTGGGTTGCCATGACCTTGATTTCGATCGCCGCCGAAAGTGCTGCGGCGCGGCGCTGTTCGGGCGGCATCTGCGCGAACTGCTGCGACAGCTCGCCTTCCGCAAGCGCAAGGTCTGCCTCGGTCAGCGTCTGGCCGTTGATCGTGGCGACCACAGCGTTCGGATCGACAGGCGCTGCCGGCTGGGCGGGGGCGGCCGGTTGGGCGGGGGCGGTGTCCTGCGCCATCAGCGGCGACAGCGACAGGGCCGACAGCCCGAATGCCAGGCCGAGGCTGGCGAGCGACGCGCGGCGGAACAATAGGGACATACGATCAACTCCAATGGGGGATAGCTAGAGCGGGATGGCTTCAAGACCAGCCGGATTATGGCGGAATTTGGCACGGTCGACAGGGCGAGCGCGCCGTTGACATCGATTGAGCCCCCTCTTATCTGTCCAACGACTTTGCGTCCAGAACCGTTTTCCGGGCGCTTTTTGCGTTTGTCCGCGTTTCACGTGGATTTGATGGGGCCGCCCGGCACCCGTCGCAACGACTTGGAATACTATCGAAAGGACCATTGAATGGTCAGTTTTGGCGGTCTCGCCCGTAAGGTTTTCGGCTCCTCCAACGATCGTCGGGTCAAGTCGACGCGGCCGCGCGTCGAAGCGATCAACGCCATGGAAAACGAGATGCGGGCGCTCTCCGACGCCGAGCTGACGGCCCGCACGGAGAAATTCCGCCAGGATGTCGCCAACGGCGCCAGTCTCGACGACCTTCTGGTGCCGGCCTTCGCCACCGTGCGCGAGGCGGCGCGCCGCGTGCTCGGCATGCGCCCGTTCGATGTTCAGCTGATCGGCGGCATGGTGCTGCACAATGGCGGCATCGCCGAGATGCGTACCGGCGAAGGCAAGACGCTGGTCGCCACGCTCCCCGTCTATCTCAACGCGCTCGCCGGCAAAGGCGTCCATGTCGTCACCGTCAACGACTATCTGGCCACGCGCGACTCCGAATGGATGGGCCGCGTCTACAAATTCCTCGGCCTAACCGTCGGCGTCATCGTCCATGGCTTGTCCGACGAAGAACGCGCCGCCGCATATGCCGCCGACGTCACCTACGCCACCAACAACGAGCTCGGCTTCGACTATCTGCGCGACAACATGAAGTTCGAGCGCGCCCAGATGGTGCAGCGCGGCCACAGCTACGCGATCGTCGACGAGGTCGATTCCATCCTGGTCGACGAGGCGCGCACGCCGCTGATCATTTCCGGTCCGCTGGAAGACCGCTCGGAAATGTACAACACCATCGATGCCTTCATGCTGAAGCTCGACCCGGCCGATTACGAGATCGATGAGAAGCAGAAGACCTCGATCTTCACCGAGGAGGGCACCGAGAAGCTGGAAAACCTTCTGCGCGACGCCGGCCTGCTCAAGGGCGAGTCGCTCTACGACGTAGAGAACGTCGCCATCGTCCACCACGTCAACAATGCGCTGAAAGCGCACCAGCTGTTCCAGAAGGACAAGGACTATATCGTGCGCAACGGCGAGATCGTCATCATCGACGAATTCACCGGCCGCATGATGCCGGGCCGCCGCTATTCGGAAGGCCTGCACCAGGCGCTCGAAGCCAAGGAGCATGTGGCGATCCAGCCGGAGAACCAGACGCTCGCCTCCGTCACCTTCCAGAACTATTTCCGCCTCTACAAGAAGCTCGCCGGCATGACCGGCACGGCGCTGACCGAGGCCGAGGAATTCGGCAACATCTACGGCCTCGAAGTCACCGAGATCCCGACCAACCTGCCGGTCGTCCGCATTGACGAGGACGACGAGGTCTACCGGACGGTCGAGGAGAAGTACAAGGCGATCGTCAAGGAGATCAGGGAGGCGAGCGCCAAGGGCCAGCCGACGCTGGTCGGCACCACCTCCATCGAAAAATCCGAGCAGCTCGCCGAGCGCCTGCGCAAGGAAGGCTTCAAAGATTTCGAGGTGCTGAACGCCCGCCACCACGAGCGCGAAGCCGCGATCGTCGCCCAGGCCGGCAAACCCGGCGTCATCACCATCGCCACCAACATGGCCGGCCGCGGCACCGACATCCAGCTTGGTGGCAATGCCGACATGCGCATCGCCGAGGAGCTTGGCGATATGCCTGACGGTCCCGAGCGCGAAGCCAAGGAAAAGGAAATCCGCGACGATGTGCAGCGGCTGAAGGAAAAGGCGCTGGCCGCCGGCGGCCTCTACGTGCTCGCCACCGAACGCCACGAGTCGCGCCGTATCGACAACCAGCTTAGGGGTCGTTCAGGAAGACAAGGCGATCCCGGGCGCTCGAAATTCTTCCTGTCGCTGCAGGACGATTTGATGCGCATCTTCGGCTCCGAGCGCATGGACGGCATGCTGCAGAAGCTCGGCCTCAAGGAAGACGAGGCGATCATCCACCCCTGGATCAACAAGGCGCTGGAAAAGGCGCAGAAAAAGGTCGAGGCGCGCAACTTCGACATCCGCAAGAACCTGCTGAAATATGACGACGTGGCCAACGACCAGCGCAAGGTGGTGTTCGAGCAGCGTATCGAGCTGATGGACGGTGAAGGCCTGTCGGAGACCATCGCCGAGATGCGCGAGGGCGTCATCGACGAGATCGTCGCCAAGGCTATTCCCGAAAACGCCTATGCCGAGCAGTGGAACGTCGCCGGCCTCAAGGCCGAGGTCGCCGAATTCCTCAATCTCGACCTGCCGATCGAGGACTGGGTCAAGGAAGAGGGCATTGCCGAGGACGACATCCGCGAACGCATTGCCCAAGCCGCCGAAACGGCGGCCAAGGAGCGCGCCGAGCGTTTCGGCCCCGACGTGATGACCTATGTCGAGCGCTCGGTGGTGTTGCAGACGCTCGACCATCTGTGGCGCGAGCACATCGTCAACCTCGACCATCTGCGCTCGGTCGTCGGCTTCCGCGGCTATGCCCAGCGCGACCCGCTGCAGGAATACAAGGGCGAGGCGTTCGAGCTGTTCCAGGCAATGCTGGGCAATCTGCGCCAGGCCGTCACCGCGCAATTGATGCGCGTCGAGCTGGTCCGCCAGGCGGCCGAAGCCCCGCCGCCCGAAGCGCCTGACATGTTCGGCAGCCATATCGACGGCACCACCGGCGAGGACGATTTCGGCGAGACCGGGCTTCTGATCCGCCAGGAGACCAACACCATCGTCGCCCCCGAAAACCGCGACCCCAACAACCCCGCCACCTGGGGCAAGGTCGGCCGCAACGAGGCCTGTCCGTGCGGTTCGGGGAAGAAGTACAAGCACTGCCACGGAGCGTTTGCGTAAGCACTCCCTTCCCTTCTCCCCGTTCACGGGGAGAAGGTGCCCAAAGGGCGGATGAGGGGCGGCGCGGTGGTCAAAAATAGAAAATGGCCAAGACGCGCCAGCAGATTAAAAGCGCTCAATACCAGCGCCATCGATGCTTTTGAACTCCATTGCATTGATGTCTAGTGCGCCGCATAAAGTGCCATCACCGTGACGATATACGAGACGGTGATCATGGCATAGGCGATCTGGAGAAAGGTCATGTAGTCATCCTTTTGATTCGAGAACGACCTACCAGATATTCCCAGATTTCCTTTCCCGCCATGGGAAAATGAAGAGCGATTTCCCGTACTTAAACATTTACTTATCTACAATGCCCTTACTAAATCGACCACCGGACACAGGGGCGTTAATTATCTTGCGACTCTCTATCGGTGCTGCGCCGTCGATTTCACAGTTTGCATCGTTTGGATTTGTTGATCCTCGGTTGCGTCACCGCCACGGCACCGTGAACCACAGCGCAAAGCAGTACGTTTCAGGCGAGATTCACACCAACAACATCGAGTCCTTCTGGTCGCACGTTAAGCGGTCTATGTGCGGGACTTACGTTTCGGTTTCGAAGAAGTGGTTGCAGACCTACCTTTGGGAGTTCGAGTCTCGCCAGAACCTTCGTCGGGAACCGCACTTGATGATTGATCTCTTGTTGAAATCGTTCCCGCGCCCGGTTGGGAAGTGAGTGGCGGCTTTAGTGGCCATCGCCTTTAGAAGGCGGTCGAAACGTGCGTCAGGTTTGTCGATCATTGTTCATGTCCCTTCTTATCGTCGGGGATTAGAGAGAGCTGCCGGCCGGCAGGCGTAGCCGGTACAAACCTGAGCACCTCCAATATCTTGTATGCTGGCTTTCCCTTTTTGCCGCTTTCGTCCTTTGAAGTCGTGATTTCTAGGCGGACTTGATAGGTGTCATCGACCATTGCTCCGCCACGAGCAAGAGCGTCCTTGGCAATAGTGGTTTCTGAGATGTCGGCATATATATGATCCGTGCCGAGCTTGAACCGCCACTTGTCTGCCTTTTCATCGTAGACAGGTCCATACACACTTAGCCACGCAGTCGTCGGGTCAACGTCGGGTTCACTCTGCTCTTTTTCCGCAGGCCCTGTGTTGCACGAGGCCAATATTGCATCTGCCGATGATGCATCGATTGTTTCGACAAATTGGTCATCTTTGCGCACGCCGAGACTGGTGAAGCGGTCTCGCCCAATGGGTGAAAGCGCATCCCTTGTCGCGGCGAGGGCTTTAGGGTTTTCGCCAAGGTTGTGGATGTGGTGGTGCACGTGAACCTCGTTGTGATCGCCCTCGAACCTAATGGCGACCACGCCTTGGCCATTCTGATCGGTGATTTCGGTCTTGCTTTCGATCTTTCGTCCGCGCTTCACTTTTAGATATCCAAGATAACTTAAATACCCTGCAACGCCGACACCTGTTGGCTTAAAGATTCCAATCCATTCCAAGACTTCCTTCGCCGTCTTGACGGGGCTGCTGTCTATGAGTGATTTGACGTACTCATAGTATGTTATAACAGCTTCAAAATTGACCTGGAAGCACTTATGTTCGAAGTCGGATACTACGAGTACCTTAGCCTTCGCCTTGCTGCCGTTGAACTCAGTATTAGCTTCTCGGATAAGCTTGCCGAATCCGAGTAGTGCAGGAGCGAGGTTTTCGACATCCATAGTATGGTCATCGACCCGCTCGGTGCCGTCATATGCAATTGAAAATTCGTGCCGACTCATGTTCGGCCCCTCTGATTCCGGCATATTTCCCCCCAGCCAGATAAAGCCGGAGTGAACCACAAATATCTGTCTGCGGAAAGAATTGCGTCATACATGGCAAAGATGGCGCAAAGATCGAAGCAGCCAAGGGGCGTAACATGCGATTTCTATTCACTGTGTTGTTCATGGTGCTAGCCACCCACGTAAGCGCGCAGGAAGCCCAAGGGCTGGCCGCTGAAGCCCCACGCCAACAAGAAGGCAAAGATGGGAAGGCAAGCGACACTCAGCCCCGCGCCAATGAGCCTTCTATCCCGGTGCGCATTATCGAAAACCCATATGATACCCAGCGTACCAGGGACCGCGAAGATGCAAGCGACAAGCACGATTCCGATGATTTGAAAGCCCAGCAAAAAGCCGCTGATGCCGCCGATAGAGCTGCTACAGCCGCTGAGAGGCAGGTAGTAACGGCATGGTGGCAAGTCGGCGTAGGAATCGCTGGTATGGCCGCTCTGCTTGTCACTATCTGGTTCAGCATCCGAGCCACCAATGCCTCTGTGGCCGCAAACAAGATCGCTCAAGAACATTTCGTTGCTGAAAACCGCCCTTGGCTTTCCATCGGCGAGCCAGTCTTCTCCATACATTCCGACGACGGCAGCTCGCCTGTCGTATTTGTAAAGGTGGCCGTCAAAAATGTTGGAAGAAGCCCCGCGCTTAATGTCTACCTTCACGTTAAGACCGACCCGATGGCCATCAATTTCGAGAATAGCAAAGCTGCAGAGCGGCTGGCCGCAGACGTGGCTAAGCCAACGGCTTGGCGATGGGGAAATGTGGTAATTTTCCCGGACAACACCGAAGAAGTCACAGGGGTAAGTGACGGGGTGGACAATGTGACCGAGAAGAGTCGGTACTTGCGGGTGGTTATCTGCGCCACTTGCCGGGGCGTCACCGGGGACACAATTTTCCATGCCGCATCCGCGTACCGCTTTGACGCGCACATTTTGACGGAGCTGAAAGGCGAGATGTTCGAGGCCATTGAGGCCACGCGCATTCGGGGCAGCAATTCCATCGGATAGCCCCGCTAGAATCGCCCCGACCGCCAAGACAATCGCTTCACAATGCCGCCTCGCGGACGCGTACGACTCGTTGATTTCGTTGTGGAATAATATTTACATGCTTGAAGGGGTACATCCGGCGCTTTGCGCAGGGCGTACTCCGAAGTACATGCCTCACCAAGGTCACAGACCGGCCGGGATCCCGTTGCGCCCGGCAACTCCCCGGTGTGCGCCGCCCCTCATCCGCCTGCCGGCACTTTCTCCCCGTGACGGGGAGAAGGGAGCACTCCCCCACACCCAACCGTTTCTTAATGTGTCTTCGCTACACCCAGCCCCAGAAACGAGGCGGAAAACGGAGTGTAATCAGGGTGCGCTTTTCCGCGGCGACGACAGCCGGGCGGTTCCTGCCGCAGCGCCTTGCGCTGCGCGTAAAGCCGCTGCTTGGCCGCATCGACGCCGTGCTGTTCACCGCCGACGAGCGCGGCGAGGCCGGCCGCATGTCGCTCATCGCCTTCTCCATCCGCATCGTCAGCGCCGTCATCGCCTTCGCCAGCCAGGTGCTGATGGCGCGCTGGATGGGTTCGTTCGAATACGGCATCTTCGTCCTCGTCTGGGTGACGATGGTCATCCTTGGCAATCTCGCCTGCCTCGGCTTCCACACTTCGGTCATCCGCTTCATTCCCGAATATCGCGAGCGCAACATGCTGGCCGAATTGCGCGGCATCGTGCTGGCCAGCCGCCTGTTCGTGCTAATTGCCTCGACCGCGATCGCCGCCCTTGGCGCGCTCGGTGTCTGGCTGCTCTCGCCCTTTATCGAAAACTACTATGTCGTGCCGTTCATTCTCGGCCTCATCTGCATGCCGATGATCGCGATGTCCGATCTGTTGCAGGGACTGGCGCGGGCCAACTCATGGGCGCTGTTTGCGCTGGCGCCGACCTATCTGGTGCGGCCGGTGCTGATCCTGGCGCTCATGGCGCTGATGCTGCTGGCGGGCTTTGCGCCCGATGCAAGGACCGCGATCTTCGCCTCGATCGCCGCCGCCTATGCCACCACGCTCGGTCAGCTCATCGGCGTCACGGCGCGGATGGACAGGAATATCCCGGCCGGGCCGAGGAAGGTGCATTTCGCGCAATGGTTCCTGGTGTCGCTGCCGATCTTCCTGGTCGAAGGCTTTTTCTTCCTGCTCACCAATGCCGACGTGCTGATGGTCGGCGCCTATATGGCCCCCGAGGACGTCGCCGTCTACTTCGCTACTGTCAAGACGCTGGCGCTGGTGCATTTCGTCTATTTCGCGGTCAAGGCCGGAGTCGCCCAGCGCTATGCGCAATTCACCCATGGCGAGCCGGAAAAGCTCGCCGCCTTTGCCCGCGAAACGGTGTCGTGGACCTTCTGGCCGTCGCTGTTCATGGCGCTGATGGTGCTGGCGTTGGGACAGCCGATGCTGGCCTTGTTCGGGCCTGAATTCAGCGCCGGCTATCCGCTGTTGTTCCTGCTGGTGTTCGGCGTCGTCGCCCGCGCCGCCGTCGGCCCCTGCGAAAGCCTGCTCACCATGAGCGGTCACCAAAACGTCTGCGCCGCCGTCTACGCCATGACGCTGGCCTTCAACATCGGCCTCAATCTGGTGCTGATCCCGCTTTTCGGCCTGTGGGGCGCGGCGATGGCCACTGCCTTCGCCATGGTCTTCGAGGCCGTCGCCCTGTCCTTTACGGTCTGGCGCAAGCTCGGCATCGTCATGGCCATTTTCGTAGCCGCCGAAGGAGCCGCATGATGGCTGCCATCCCATTGCTCGAGGAAACCAGCGGCGGCCCGGCCGGCGCCATGGTGTCCGGCCTCACAGGGCTCGCCCGCGAAGCCGACCCCGCCCATCTCGAGCTCCTGGCCAACGACCGGCCCGAGCGCAAACTGGCCGTCTACCCGGCCTCCGCCGGCTTCGATCTGGTCGAGGAACTCGATTATCTCTGCACCCGCACGATCGAGCCCAACGTCTTCTTCAACCCGCGTTTCCTGGCGCCCGCCATGCCGCGGCTGGAAGACCGAGAGGTGCGGCTGGCGGTCATCCGCGACGGCAACGAATACCGCAACCGGCTGCGCTTGCTGGTGCCGTTCTCGGTGGAGCGGCCGGCAATGCCGCTCGGCGTGCGGGTGATGCGCACATGGTCGAGCCCGTTCGGCCCGATCGGCACGCCGCTGGTCGACCGTGACGATCCAGTCGGCGTCATCGAGGATTTCTTCTCGATGCTGTCGCGGCCGCATCTCAAATTGCCGAAGGTCTTCGTCCTGCCCGACATCCGGCTCGACGGCCCGGTGGCAAGCCTGCTGGCCACCGTCGCCGAGACGCGTGGCCTGACGCTGGTCACCACTGGGAAGGCCGAACGCCCGATGCTCGAAAGCGAGATCGACGGCGATGAATATCTCAAGACCTCGCTGCGCTCGCACCACTATCGCGAGTTCCGCCGCCTGAAACGCCGCCTCGCCGACCTCGGCCGGCTGGAGCATCTGGTGGCACGCGGGCCGGAAAACATCCGCCATGCTATTGAACGCTTCCTGACGCTGGAAGCAGCAGGCTGGAAAGGCCGCGAGCGCACCGCCATGGCCGTCGACCGCTACCGCGCCGCCTTTGCCCGCGAAGCCGTGCACCGGCTGGCTGAACAGGACCTGTGCCGCATCCATTCGCTGACGCTCGACGACCGCACCATCGCCAGCCTGATCGTCTTCGTCGAGGCCGGCGTCGCCTATACCTGGAAGACGGCCTATGACGAGACGCTTGCCGCCTATTCGCCGGGCACGCTCTTGATGATCGAGGTGACCAGGCAGCATCTCGACGACCCAAACATCATGATGAGCGATTCCTGCGCCGTGCCCGACCATCCTGTCATGAGCCGGCTCTGGATGGAACGCAGGCCGATCGGCACGCTGGTCATCGGCCTGACGCCGGACGCCGACCGCCTCGTCCGCCAGGCGGCATCACAGCTTCACCTCTATCGCGAAACCCGCAACATGGCGCGCCTCCTGCGCAACCGGATGAAGAGCTTGTTGGGGCGGCGGTAGGGCACAGGACGCGCTGGGCGTAAAGAAACTTGCGATATTGTACGCAATCAGGTACAAGAACCCCATGCGTACCACATCCTACAGTGACCTGCGGCGCAATCTCGCCGCCATGATCGACCGTGTTAACGCGGACCATGAACCGGTTGTCATCACGCGCGACCGCGGCAAGCCGGCGGCGGTGCTGATGTCGGTCGAGGATTTCGCCTCCTACGAGGAGACACGCTATCTGCTGAGGAGCCCAGGCAACGCCGCGCGGCTGCTCGAGGCGACGGCGGAGCTGGACCAGGGCGGCGGCAGCGAGCGCGAGCTTGCCGAGTGAAGCTCGTCTTCCACGAGCGGGCCTGGCAGGACTACCTGCACTGGCAAGCAACCGACCCGAAGCTGCTCTTGCGCATCAATACACTCATCAAGGAATGCAGTCGCACCCCCTTCAGCGGCACCGGCAAGCCGGAGCCGCTACGTGGCCCTCTGTCGGGTTGGTGGTCGCGGCGCATCACGCAGGAGCATCGCCTGGTCTACCGCGCCACCGAGGACAGCCTGCTCATTGCGCAGTGCCGTTATCATTATTGAAAGTAGCGTCACGCGGTCGTTCATCGGTCTTGCAACTTCTCTAAGGCTGATATGGGCAGCGGCCGATGTCCGAGTCACATTTAAAGGACTGTCCGAAGTTCAGGGAGCGGCCTCGAGGAGGTCGGGATGCTCCAAGCTCATCCCACGGACCGGCTCGACGAAATGCCGGTCCGGAATGACGACGATATTCCCGACAAAGGCCTTGGCCATGAACTGCTTCTGCGCGTGGTGGAATTGCGAAAGTGGAAACGTCGCCGCCAGCACCGGCTTGATGGTGCCGCTGCAGATATAGTCGAGAACGCGTGCAAAGGCTGCACGCGTGCCCTGCGACGATCCATGCAGTTGCAGATGCTTAAGATACATCGTGCGCAGGTCGAGTTGCACGACAGGGCCGCCGATGGCGCCGGCGGTCGTGTACCTGCCTTCAGGCCGGAGTGCGTTGAGGAGCTTGGGAAACATGGAGCCGCCGACCAGGTCCGCGACCACGTCGAGCGGCCTGCCTTGCAAGATGTCGCGCAGGTCCGCCGCAAAGTCCTCCGTCTCACGCAGAATCACGCCTTCCGCGCCCAGATTCAGCACCGCCTGCTCCTTGCCCCGGCTGACCACCGCGAAAGGGATAGCGCCGCGCGCGCGGGTAAGCTGGATGAGCCCGGATCCGACTCCTCCTGAAGCGCCGGTTATCAGCACGGTCTCGCCAGGGCGGACGTCCGCCCGCTCCAGCATCTGCTCTCCGGTGTGGTAGGCGCACCAGAACGTAGCAAGCTCGGCATCCGAATAGGGTGAATCAACGACATGCGCGTTCGCTGCCGGCACGGCGACGTATTCGGCAAAGCCGCCGTCACGCCCGTGCCCGATGTAGTCGATATCGGCGAGGCTGTCGTCGTCACGGTTGTAGATCGAGGCATCGACGATGACGCGCGCTCCAACCCGGTCGGCCGGAACATCGTTCCCCGCAGCCACGATCCTGCCGACGATGTCGGCTCCTTGAACACGAGGAAAAGTCAGCGTCGAGCGGCCGCGCCGCCAGGTGGACACGGCTTCTGGATCGTCGTCCGTTCCATAAGCTCCCTCGCGAACCCAGACATCGGTGTTGTTCAGGCCGCACGCGGTGACTTCGATAAGAACCTCATCCGGGCCGACTGAAGGGACAGGAACATCTCCGTAGACGAGCTTGTCGCTGCCGCCATGGCCGATCAGTACTACGGCCTTCATTGCCTTTGGTATCATGGTCTTCTCCCAGTCTGGGTTTTCCTTCGCGCAGCGATGTCGAGGTGGCTTTGGCAGATCATGCATACCAAATGTTCTATACAAATCATCATGTCAATACCGATATTGTATCATACCAAGTCTGAGATTGAGGCAGCGCAAAATAGGCATCGAGCGCGCCGTCAAATGCGGCGGCTACGGCAGCGTTTAGCGCCGTGTTGCCCATCGGGCAAAGCGGATCCGTCAGGAAGCTATGCGCATTCGCCGTTCGAGCAGCCGCGCCAGGTAAGCGCATACAAGACTGATAACGAGAAAGAATACGCCGACCAGGGTGATCGGCTCGATGTACCGGTACGTGGTGGTGGCGATCGCTCGGGCCTCACCCATCACTTCATAGACTGTGATCGCCGAGAGAAGCGGCGTCTCTTTGAACATGGCGATCAAATAGTTCGACAAGGCCGGGATCATAGGCGGGAGCGCTTGGGGCAGGACGACATGGCGCCACGTCTGGACCAGGCTAAGATTGCAGGCCCGCGCCGCTTCCCACTGGCCCCGCGATACGCTCTCGATGCCGGCGCGATAGACTTCCGCGATGTAGGTCGAATTGTGCAGCCCAAGTCCGATGACGCCGGCAAGCAGGGGAGACAACGTTATGCCCACACCCGGAAGCGCGAAGAACAATATGTAGAGCTGGACCAGCAGAGGCGTCCCCCGGATGAAATCGGCAGCAATGCCCACGGGGAGCGCCAACCATCTCGAGCGCGAGCGTCGTGCGAGGGCGATGACCAGGCCAAGCACGGCGGCCAACGCAAAGCCCAGAAACGTTGCCAGGATTGTGATCCGAATGCCGTCGAACAGGCGCGGAAGGATCTCCCAGACGAACTCCCAGTCCCATTCCATGTCAGGCTCCCGGTGTCTCGATTCGGTCCGCGCCGACGGCCAGCCGTCGCTCGAATGGCTTCACGATGGAAAACTTGATCAGCGACGACAGTGCAAAATAGATGACAAGCACGATCGCAAACGGCAGGAAGGTCTGCCCCGTCTGGTTACGCACGAGCTGCGCCTGATAAGTCAGGTCGGGCAGCGAGATGAGTGACGCGATCGCCGTCATCTTGAGCATGGTGATGGCAAGATTGCCGAATGGCGGCAGCATCAGCGCCAGCGCCTGCGGAAGGATCACATGCCGCATGCGTTGGTATCGCGTCATGTTGAGCGCAATGCATGCTTCGGTCTGCTCCACCGCGATGGCGAGGACACTGCCGCGCACCACCTCTGCGCCGTAGGCGCCGAGATTCAGCCCCAAGGCAAGCACAGCGGCTTCCATAGGCCCGAGCGCGATGCCGAAGAGCGGCAGAACGTAAAAGGCCCAGAACAATTGAACGAAGAGCGATGTCCCGCGAAAAAACTCGATATAGGCGGACGCCATCATCCGAATCGCCGCCGATGGGGAAAGCCGCCCGAGGCCGGCCAGAAACGCAGCCACCAGCGCCAGCACCGAGCTGAGGACCGACAAGATGACGGTGACCTGGAGACCCTTCAGGATGAGTAGAAGGCTATCGGTCACGCCTGGGGCGCTCCACCGGAGAGGGAACGATAATTACAGGCATAATTGATATGCATCAATGAACGACATGTACTGAAGCATATGCGCCGCAATCGAAGTGTCAAGACGAGAGGCGGACGAACAACGTCCCAAAGAGCGCAGATCTTCCGGCTGTCGGGTATGGTCAGGCTGGAAGGGGCGCCTCCGGCGGCGCCTGCAGGACGCTTGCAATCGTGTCCAATCCCAAGCCGAGCGCCTCTTCAGACACCGAACCGAGGGAGACGCGAATCGCCGAATAAGGCAGCCGATCGTTCGCCAGGAAAGAGCTCGCAGTGGCGACGGCGACGCCGAGGGAGCGTGCATGGGCAGCAAAACCCGCATCCGTGAACCCCTCGGGGGTCGGAATCCAGGCATGCAAACTCTGCGGATGAGTCGAATGCGGAACCTTGCCCAGTTTGCTCTGGAAGATGCGATGCCTCGACCGAAGCGCTTGACGCTGCCAATCAACCAGGCTCAGCGCCGTCCCGTCCTCGATCCATCCCGTCGCCAGTTCTTCCAGCAGCGGCGTCGCCATCCAGTTCGTCACCAGATGCCGGTTCGTTGCAGTGGCAACGAAACGCTGCGGGGCGACCAGATATCCGATCCGCAGCCCAGGCATGACGATTTTCGTGAGGCTGGTCACGTAGAAGGTTCGGGTCGGCGCGTGCGCGAAAAACGGCGGCGGGCGATCCGAAATCAGTGGCCCGAGCGGGTCGTTCTCGATGACCAGTAGGTCGTATTTCTCCACGATTGCCGCAACACGGCGCCGCCTGTCTTCGGACAACATCGTCGATACGGGGTTGATCACGGTCGGCTGCATGAACAGCGCCCGCAGCTTGCCATCGACGCAGGCGCGTTCAAGGCCGTCGGGCACCAGGCCTTCGTCATCGACGTCGAGTCCGACGATGCCGATGCCCATGTAGGACGCCAGCGGCTTGAGCGAATGATGGCCGAATACCTCGGTCGCGACCAGGGAGCCGGGAGGAGCGACCGTCAGCAGGGCGACCGCCAATGCCGGCGTAGCGCCGTTGGTCAGGCACACATTGTAGGGCGAGGTTTCCACGCCGCATTTCTTCAGCCAGGTCAGGGCCGCAGCGCGGTAGCGCGAGGTGGCACTCTCCGGCCGGAAAGCATGCACGACCCTGAGCGGCACGCCCGCCGCCAAGCGGGAAAGGGCTGCGCCCATGCGCTCCATGTGAAGCTCTTCGCAAACCGGCTTCAGAATTGAAAGATCGATGAGGTCGGGAACGCGTTCCAAGGTGAACGGGGGACCCCGATCGGCCTGCGGACGCTTGACGAACGTGCCTCGGCCAGCCTCACCGGAGAGGAGATTGCGGCGCGACAGCTCCTCATAGGCGCGGCTGACGGTCTGCACCGAGATCTTGAGTTCCTCTGCGAGCTGGCGTTGCGGCGTCATCCGGGTGCGATCGGCAACGCGACCGTCGAGTATGGCATCGGCAATTTGGTCGGCGAGGGATTTGTATATCGGGACGCTCAGCAGGGTCCGATCAGGTTTCCAATTTTCCGTCATCTCGTTCCCGTCTTATTCAATGCTGCGTCATACGCGGAGAGTGTGCTGATCGCTGTGTCGACGCAAGCTGCGGTCGCAAGCACGGTCGAGATGGTGACTAGCGCAACGGACCCGCAAGCAGCAAGCCTGGGCGGTTTGCCTGCCGCCGTCGTGCGCGTCACCGACAACCGCGCGCTTCGTAATTTGATATGATGCAATTTAGTATCTTGATCAGACGTTTTTTCCGAAATACAGTTTTATTGCACCTTTCTTGAACTAGAACAATAAGCCGACCCGCTTAAGAAGGGCGGCCTGCAAGGGAACACGTCATGAGAATTTCCAGCGCCTCAATAGGCAGGATAACCGCCGTATTTTCGTTGGCCTTCGTCGCCGCGGCGACCGTCCCCGGGGTCGCCCGCGCGGACGATCTCCAAGAAATTCGCGACCGCGGCTTCGTTCGTGGCGTCACAGCGAACGAGCAGCCCTATGGGTATATCGCTTCCAACGGCAAGGCCGCAGGAATCGGACCCGACGTGGCGACTGCAGTGCTGAACAAGCTCGGCATTGAAAAAATTGAGTGGACGGTGGTCGCATTCGACGGTCTCATTCCGGGTGTGAAGGCGAACCGCTTCGACTTCTCGGCCGCGGAGCAAGCCATTCGGCCGGAGCGCTGCAAGCAGGTCGCGTTCAGCGAGACGACCTCCAGCTACACGGTCGGCCTCCTGGTCAAGGCAGGAAACCCGAAGAAGCTCCATGGATTGGAAGATGTGGCCGCAAACCCCGGCACCAAGCTGGCCCAGTTGGCCGGAGCCGTCGAGCTGCTCGCCGACGAATACGAGATTCCCCGCTCGGACCGGGTCTACATCCAGAGCGCTTCGGACGCCATTCCATCGTTGGTCGCCGGCCGCGCGGACGCCTATATTGCCACGGAATTGACCGTGGCGGGTCTTGCCAAGCTCTCCAGCGATGTCGAGGCGGCCGAGATGAAGTCGGCCCCCATGCTCGACGGTAAGCCCTACCGCAACTACGGCGCCTTCACCTTTCGCCCGGAAGACAAGGAATTCATCGCCGCCTTCAATTCGGCCTTGGCTGACTTCAAGAAGACCGACGACTACGAAAAAATCCTTCTGTCATATGGGCTGACGAAAGCCAGCGTCGAGGCCGCGCGGAACGGATCGACCGAGAGCCTTTGCTCGTCCCAATGATTGGCCCAGCACCTGCGCTTGGCCCTTCCGGCCGGCAGCAGGCTCCATGGTCTCTGTCACATTCCAAGGGCATTTCATGAAGATTCGACGTATCGGGGTGATCTATCCTAGCAATGGCGTCTACGAAGCGGAGTTCGAGAAGTTTGCGCCCGACGATGTGACGCTGCATTTCACGCGCTGGCGATGGCCGCATCCCGAATGGTTCCGTCCCAACTGGCCCGACCGGATGGCGTCGCTGGCCGACGATCCGGGAATCGCCACCTGCGCCACTCTGTTTGAAGCGATCAATCCGATGGTCGTGACCTTCGGCTGCACGAGTGCCAGCTTTGCGGGCGGAGCAGGTGCCGACGTGGCCGTGCTGAAAAACATCCGCCGCGGCACCAATGCCTTGGCATCCACCACATCGACGGCCTATCTGGCGGCGTGTGCGGCGCTCCGTGTCGAGCGGGTCGCGATCGCCTCGGTCTACCGCAAGGAGGTCACCCAGCGCTTCGTTGAGTTTCTCGCCGGTGGCGGAGTGAAAACCACGTCGCATCAAAGCGTAGGCTGGGAGCGCCAGCCCGACGACGACCACCGGTTGACGACGGAAGACGTTTGCCGGCTTGCCGGCGAATGCGACCATCCGGACGCCCAGGCGATCCTCATTCCGGAAACCAACATCCTTACCACCCAAGCCATCCCGATGATCGAGGATCGACTGGGAAAGCCGGTTCTCACCGCGATCCAGGTTACCGTGTGGCATGCCGCCCGCCTGGCTGAATCCATTTATAGAGAAGGGATCGGTCGCATCTGGTCGGCGAGATGACCCATAAAGACCGCCGGGATGCCTGCTGTTCGGAGGGCCGAAGATGAACAATCCGCGCATTGGAATCATTTATCCGAGCAACGGCATCTACGATCTCGAATTCATCAATTTCGCGCCGAGGGAAGCTTCGCTGCACATCACCCGCTGGCGCTGGCCCGAGCGCGATTGGTCGCGGCCCGACGCTCCCGACATCATGGCCGATTTGTCGAACGATCCTGAGATCGCGGCTTGTGCCTCCCTGTTCGACCAGATCGAGCCCGCCGTCGTCACCTTGGGGTGCACCTCGGTGAGCTTCGCCGCCGGCGCTCGCGGCGATGTCCCGGTACTCGAGAACATCCGACGCGGCACTGCGGCCAAGCCGTCCAGTACATCGACGGGCTTTCTCGCCGCCTGCGAGGCGCTTGCTGCCGATCGGATAGCCGTCGCCTCCGTTTACCACGAAAGCCTTACCCGACGCTTCGTCGATTTCCTCGAGCATGGCGGACGAAGAGTGGTCTCCTGCAAGAGTGAGAACTGGGCGCGCGAGCCCAGCCGGATCACCAGCGAGGACCTGGTCGACTTGGCCGCGACGAGCGATCATCCGACAGCCCAGGCCATCCTGCTTCCGGAAACGAATATCCACACGAGCGAAGCCATTCCTCTCATTGAAAGAAGGTTGAAGAAACCGGTGCTGACCGCCGTTCAGGTAACCGTCTGGCATGCGGTTCGGCTAGCAGGCTCCGACTGGAAGGATGGCATAGGCGCGGTTTGGCAAGCCAGTTAAGCCACTCTGTAAAGCTGTCGGCCAGCCGGGCACCGCCACAGCCGTGCCGCCTGGCAGGGCGAGACATCCTTGGGTATTTGGTCTCTCCCGACCGAGAGCCTGCTGAGGGCCTAGGTCATGAGGGTTAATTCTCCCAACCGGCGGAAAGGATTAGCATCGGCGATAATCTCGGCCGCGCAACCAGCATCATTGCCGCCTTGGTCTGCACGGCCAATAAAATGGGAGGCATTGCATGACCAAAACAGTTCACTTCAGGCGTCGCAGTCTTCTCGCTTTGGTCGGCCTTATTGGCGGCTGTCTGAGCGCGGTCGCGGCTCAGGCCGCCGAGCCCGACAAGGCCGAGATCGATGCCCTGAAACAATCGCTAACCAAGTACGAAGACTACAAGGCCGCCATCCGCGACCTCTATCTGTCGACGGTCGGATGCGTTTATTACAGCGGCGAAAAAGTGGCTGGGGCTATGGATTACCCGAAGGGCGCGATGGGTATTCATTTCGTCAACGTCGCGAGTGTCAGCCCGACACCGGATCCGACGCGCCCCAATGTCCTTATCTATGAACCGGTCGACGGCGGCTTGCGCCTGGTGGCCGTGGAATGGCTTGTACCGTTGACGCCTGACACCAAGGAGCCGCCGAAACTGTTTGGACAGACGTTCCAGGGGCCGATGGAAGGGCACTATCCGCTTATTCCGGCGGAGTTCCATCATTACGATCTTCACGCCTGGCTGTTCAAGGACAACCCGCTCGGAATGTTCAGCCCGACGAACCCCGACGTGAAATGCGAAAATTACGCGTTTCCGATGCCGGAGCAGCCGACCAAGATGGTGCCAGGGCCGATGTAATCGCGACCTGAGCTACGGGGGCGCCGAGAGGCGCCCGGACCTCGATTGTGGTTATTCCAGAGGCGCCTGGGATGACATCCAGCGAGCGTTCAAGGTTCCCGGATGGGAAAGTGGCGCCCCTAGCCGGGATCGAACCAGCACCGCTTGCGGAACTCGATTTTGAGCCGTCCCTTCTCCATGGCTTTCGGCAGTAACCGGGAGCCGACCCCCCGAATGTTCCTATTCGGCTCCTAGAATTTTTGAGGTTCGGAGACGATAGACGGCCAAAATCAAGCTAGGTTCTCAGTGGCTCCCCACGCGCCAGGCGGCGCCGACGCTTGGGCACCCTACATCTGTACGGAGAATTCCTCGATCAGGCCGTCCTTCGGCTCGAGGCCCAGCCCCGGGTCCTGCGACACGGTCAGGTATCCATTCTCGGGCTGCGGAACCTTCTTGAAGATCGCGTTGTAGGCCATCCACTTGTGGAAATGATATTCGACCAATCCGCCGTTCGACAGGCCGGCATGCAACGCGATGTTGTGCGGACCATTGCCGTTGCCATGCGAGAGCGGGATGTGGAACATCTTGGCAAGGGCGGCGGTGCGGATTGCTGCCGAGTAGCCGCCGTCATTGTTGACGTTGGGCTGAATGTAGTCGACCGCGTCGGCCAGGATCAGGTCGCGCGCGGAGAACTTCTCGTTCTCCGCCGCGGCCACCGGGATAATCGTCTTCGAGCGCAATTCGCGCAAAAGCCTCGGGTCGTTGTAGTAGAGCGGCTCCTCGACGAAACTGATGTCGAGTTCCTCGCATCGTTTGCACAGCTCCACGGCCTGCGCCAGGTTCATGCGCAGATTGCCGTCCATGGCGAGCTTGACGTTCGGGCCGACCGCCTCGCGCATCGCCTTCATGCGGATGCAATCGTCCTTCGGGTCGGGGATGGGCTGGCGGCCAACGGTGTTCTTGAGATGGTTGTTGCCGAGCTTGACGAGGTGGGCCGCCTCCGCAGCCAATTCCTCAGGCGAATAGACCGGAGCGTTGTCGTAGGCCGCGCCGTGCGTGACATAGACCGGCACCTTGTCGCGCGCGCCGCCCAGCAGGTGATGCACCGGCTGGCCAAGCATCTTGCCCTTGATGTCCCAGAGCGCGATGTCGATCATCGCCAGCGCCGAGATCAGCGTCCTGCCGAGCGGCCGCTCGAAGCTGGCGCGATCGAACAGCAGGGGAATGCGTTCGGTGCGCATCGGGCTTTCTCCGATGATCGTCGGCGCGATGTATTTGTTGATCAGGTCGATAGCGACGTGGTGGGTGTAGCCGCTGGTCGCCCAACCGACGAGGCCGTCGTTGGTCTCGACCTGGAGAAGCAGTGCGCCTTCCTTGTTCGGCTTGTCGCGATAGGGCGGCGGCGTGATCGGAATGTTGGCGAGCTTGTGCGCTTGGATACGAGCGATCTTGATCCTGGTCTCGACGACATTGTTGTTCTGTTGGACGTAAACATCCTGAAGCACGACTTCCCTCCTTTCCCGACGTTCCGTGTGCCGGGAAGGCACTGTCTAGCGGAAGCCGAACTTCAGAAAAAATTCAAAAATCCCATCGATTATTCTGAATATCTGAAGTCGCCTTGATCGCGCCGGCCTTCAGGTCTGGCGCAGCGACACCCGGATCAATTGTGCTAGCCGTTCGGCGGCCGGCGACAGTTCCTTGCCACGCTTGCGCACGATGCCGTAGCGGTGAATGAGCTCGGGCGCGACGATCTGGTAGACGCGCGACCGGTTCGGCTCCGCGAAACGGACGATCGACTGGGTGAGAATTGCCGCGCCGATGCCGGCCTCGGCCATCGCAACGAGCGTCTCCGCCTGGATGCAGCGGTACCGCACGTTCAGCGCGATGCCGCGAGCGGCAGCCTCGCGCTCGAACATCGCCCCCATCAGGGTGGTGGTGTGATAGTGGAGCAAGGGCAGGCTGGACAGTTCCGCCAGCGTGATGGTGCGACGATTGTGCGGACACATCCGCGTGGGGATCAGCGCGTGCAGCGGATCGTCGAGCAGTGGCTCGAAATCGAGGTCCGGATCGCCTGAGATCGGGCCTATTCCGAAATCGACAGCATCGGCCTGTATCACCCGGTAAAGGTCGGCGGACTTAAGTTCCGACAAAAGCATCTTGATTCCCGGATAGTCGCGTTCGAACTCGGCGAGGATACGCGGCAGATGGGTCGACGCGATGGTAGGCGCGCAGGCCAGCGCGACCTGGCCGCGCCGGATGGCCAGTGCCTCCTGGACATTGCGCAAGCCGATGCCGACCTCTTGCAGGCCGCGCTGTGTGCTGGCGAACAATTTGCTTCCTTCAGGCGTGAGCTTCACGTCGCGCGTGGTGCGGTTGAACAGCTTGGCGCCGAGTTGGTCCTCGAGTTGCTTTATCTGCATGCTGATGGCGGACTGCGAACGACGTGCCCGGTCGGCGGCCTCCTTGAAGCTGCGGTTTTCGGCCACGAGCATAAAAGTTTGCAACAGCTTGAGGTTGACCCGCGCCAAAGCGGCCGCATTCGCGTCCAGCGGTGGTTTCGGTTCGCTCATTGGCGTCGCACCCCGAGATCCTCCTTGGCCACGCCGGCGCCCGACGAGACTGCCTCGAAGGCGTCCAGAAGGACACGCACCAGCCGCCCTGAAGGCGCGCTGCGCGGCCACAACATGCCGATCTCGCGCACCAGCGGCGGGCCAGGCAGCGGTAGGCGCGCGACCGACAGCCCCTCCGGCCATGGCGGCGCCCAGTCGGGCAGAACGGATACGCCGAGACCGTTGCTGACCATCACCGTTATGGCTTCCAGCGAATCCAACTCCAGCCATTCCCGGGGCCGAAGCTTCTGGCGGCGCAGCCACTCGTCGGCCAGCCGGCCACCCCAATTGTTGCGGTCATACCGGATGAAAGGCAGCGTTGCGAGCAACTGTTCCGGATCGCCAGTGGCGAGCGCGCTCGGCGCAAGCAGGATCATAGGCTCGGTCCGAAGCACGCTCCAATGCAGCGATTTTGGGATCGGAAAGGGCGGCCGAACCAATATGGCCGCGTCGATGCTTCCGTCGCCCAGCGCCTGATAGAGATCAGTGGAAGTGCCAGGGAGAACGAAGACCTCGACCGAGGGAACCGTGTCGACAAGGTGCCGCAGGGCGGGCGCAAGGATGCCGGTCAGCGCGGTCGATATGGCGCCGAGTCTCATCTCGCCTGAAGGCGAATCGGTCTGTGCAAGGGTTTTCAGGTGGCGGATGTCGCCGAGGATTCTGCGGCTTTGCTCCAGAATTGCATGGCCGGCATCGGTCGGCTGCACCACGCGGCCCGCACGTACCAGCAGCCGCTTGCCGAATTCGTCCTCCAGCGCCTGCATGCGCTGGGCCACGGCGGCCGGCGTGATTGCCAGGCGGCGGGCCGCCTCGGCCAGCGAACCGAGTTCGGCCACGAGCAGGAACGTTTCGAGAAAGCGTGATTCCATCGATAGAAAAACTATCATCAAATTATACGGCAAGCCATGTTTTCTTCTGTACGGTGTTGATGATAATCCACCTTGAATTGGAGGGTTTCCTGTGGATCTCGAACTGAAGGGTAAGGTCGCACTCGTCTTTGGAGCCGGGGGCGGATTGGGCGGGGCGATTGCGCGGTCGCTGGCCGGCGAAGGCGTGCGCGTGGTCGTCGCCGACATCGACGAAGCGGCCGCGGAAAACACCACCTCTGCTATCAAGGGCGCCGGCAACGAGGCGCTGACAATGGGCTGGGATATCGGCGACCTGTCGTCGATCGAGGGACGCCTGGCCTCGATCGAGAAGGCCTTCGGCTCGGTCGACATTCTGGTGAACAATACGGGCGGCCCGCCGCCGACGCCGGCAGCCGGTCAGTCTTCGCAGGACTGGTCGAAGTACTTCGACAGCATGGTGCGTTCGGTGATCGCCGTCACCGATGCGGTGCTGCCCGGCATGCGCCGGCGCAAATGGGGCCGCATCATTACCTCGACCTCGTCGGGCGTGGTGACGCCGATCCCAAACCTCGGCATGTCGAACGCGCTCAGAATGGCATTGGTCGGGTGGTCCAAGACGCTGGCGGCCGAAGTCGGCCGCGACGGCATCACCGCCAATATCGTTCTGCCCGGGCGCATCGCCACGGGACGCATCACCTTTCTCGATGAACAGAAAGCCAAGCGCGAGGGGCGCTCGGTCGAGGAAGTGGCCGCCCAAAGCACGGCGTCCATTCCGGTCGGGCGCTATGGCCGGCCGCAGGAATATGGCGACGCGGTCACCTTCCTGGCAAGCCCGCGCGCATCCTATATCACCGGCTCCGTCATTCGCATCGACGGCGGCTTGATCCCCAGCATCTAAGGAGACCCCGATGACCCTCGACCCGAAAGTCGTAGAGACCCTGCAGGGCGTCTCCACCGCGACCCTCACCACGGTCCTCCTGAAGAAGGGCCTGCGCAACGTTTGGATGCGTGGAACCAAGCCTATCCGTCCAGGCCAGCCGCGCGTGGTGGGGCCGGCCTTCACTTTGCGCTTCGTGCCGGCGCGCGAAGACCTCGCCACCCCGGCAAGCTGGGCCTCGCCTATTTCGACCCGTGCGGCGATCGAGGCGATGCCCGAAGGCTGCGTGGCGGTGGCTGACGCAATGGGCGTGCTCGACGCCGGTATTTTCGGTGATATCCTCTGCGCGCGCATGGCCAAACGCAATGTCGCCGCATTGATCACCGACGGCGCGATGCGCGACGCCGCGGGCGTGCTCGGTACCGGCCTCAACGTATGGTGCAACGGCATTTCCGCGCCGCCTTCAGTGGCCGGTCTCACCTTCGTCGGCTGGCAGGAGCCGATCGCATGCGGCGGCGTGGCGATCTTTCCTGACGATATCGTGGTGGTGGATGATGACGGCGCGGTATTGATCCCCGCGGCATTTCTCGACCAGGTGCTGGCCGAAGCGCCGGAGCAGGAGACGATGGAAGCCTGGATCATGACCGAGGTCGGTCGCGGCGTGCCGCTGCCCGGTCTCTATCCGATGAACGAAGAGACGAAGGCGCGCTATGCCGCTTTCGCCAAGAAGACATGACCTTCGGCGTCGATGCCAGGGGCGTCTACCCGATCGCGGCGACGCCGTTCAATGCGGACATGTCGGTCGACTACGACTCCGTCGACCGGCTGACGGAATTCTACCAGGATTCCGGCGCCACCGGCATGACAATCCTCGGTATTCTCGGCGAAGCCCAGAAACTGGAGCCCGAGGAATCGCTGACAATCGCAAGGCGCGTGATCGCGCGCTCGCGTGTCCCTGTCGTGGTTGGAGTATCCAATCCGAGCTTTGCCGCCATGCGCAGGCTGGCGCGCGAGGTGACCGATGCCGGCGCAGCCGGCGTGATGCTGGCTCCGGCCTCGCACCTGCGCAGCGACGAGCAGATCGCCGCCTATTTCCATCACTGCGTGGAAGCAATCGGTCCGGACGTGCCCTGGGCCCTGCAGGATTACCCGCTGACGCTGTCGGTGGTGCTGTCGGTGCCGATGATCTCGCGCATAATGAAGGAACATCCGTCCTGCGTCATGCTGAAGGCAGAGGACTGGCCGGGGCTTGAGAAAATCTCGGCGATCCGCAAGCTCCAAGCCGCGGGCGACCTGCGGAAATTCTCGATCCTGACGGCCAATGGCGGACTGTTCCTCGACTTCGAGCCGGAACGCGGTTCGGATGGCGCGATGACGGGCTATGCCTTTCCGGACATGCTGGTCGAACTCGATCGGCTGCACCGCGAAGGCGAGCGCGACGCGGCGCACGATCTTTTCGATGCCCACCTGCCGTTGATCCGTTTCGAGCAGCAACAGGGGATTGGCCTCGCGGTGCGCAAATACGTGCTGATGCGGCGCGGCGCCATTGCCTCGGACGTGCAGCGCAGCCCGCGTTCATCGCTGACGCCGGCCGGTCGATCCGAAGTCGACTACCTACTGGAACGGTTGGCTCGAAAGGACCCGCGCGCAAGGCTATGACGATGCATGCCGAGCGCCTGCCGCGGGATACGCGTGGGGGCAACGGATTGTATCGGGCCGGCATCATTGTGACCGCTCCTCGATCCGGTCGACGATCATCTTCGCGATCGGCATGGCGGACGTCGCCGCCGGCGACGGCGCGTTACAGACATGCAATTGGCGCGGGCTGTCGAGGAACAGGAAATCGTGCACCAGCGTGCCGTCGGCAAGGACCGCCTGGGCGCGGATGCCGGCGCCCGGTCCACCGAGGTCCGAGAGTTCGAGCGAGGGGCAGTATTTGCGGCACTGCTCTAGATACCCGCGGCGGAAAATCGAGTTGCGGAACTCGTCGATACCTGACGTGAGATTCTTGCGAGCCATCTTCCAGAAGCCGCCGAAAGCAAGCATCTGGGCGATGTCGCGCAGGTTAACGCTGCCCTTTTTGTAGCCTTCGCGATGGAAGCCCAGCACGGCGTTAGGCCCGACCGTCACCCGTCCGTCGATCATGCGCGTCAGGTGGATGCCGAGGAAAGGCAGATCCGGATCGGGTATCGGGTAGATCAAGTGCTTGACGATCGTCGATTTCGCGTCGGGCAATGTGTAATATTCGCCACGGAACGGCACGATCTGGTGGGTGGGATTGAGCCCAGCAAGCCTCGCAAGCCGATCCGACTGCAGCCCGGCGCAGGCAACAAGCTGCTCGGCGCGGATCGTTTCGCCACGATCGGTGGTCACCGCCACGCCAGTGTCGTCTTCAGATATGCCTTTGACGCGGGTGCCGGTCATCAGCTTGGCACCATTCGCCTTGAGACCCTCGGCCAGAGCGCCGCAGATCAGCTTATAGTCGATAATGCCGGTCGACGGCACGAGCAATGCGCCTAGGCCAGCGATGTTTGGCTCGATCTCACGCAGACGCGCCGCGCTTACCTCCTCGAAGCCGATGCCGTTCTCGGTGGCGCGGCCCTTCAGCGCCTCCATGCGCTCCACCTCGAGCGGGCTGGTCGCGACAAGCAGCTTCCCGCACACCTCGAACGGAATCTTTTTGGCGCGCGCGAAAGCCTTCGTGGCCTCGGCTCCCTCGCGGCAGAGCTTCGCCTTCAGCGAACCGGGAGCGTAGTAGACGCCGGCATGGATGACACCGCTGTTGTGGCCGGTCTGGTGTTCGCCGAAACCGGCCTCCTTTTCGATGACCAGGATGCGAGCCGCCGGATCGCGGGCCAGGATATCGGAGGCAGTGGCAAGCCCGACGATACCCCCGCCAACGATGCAATATTGAAATGTCATATACCGCAGTCCTGTCAGACCTCAGCCTCGTCCGCGGCGATCTTCTTGCGCCCGGTCAGCTTGAGGAAGAGTGGGATCGAGAGCACGAGAATCGTGGCGATGAACAGCCCCAGGGCAATGGGCCGCTCGATGAAGACGAGCAAGTCGCCCTGCGACTGGATCAGCGTGCGGCGGATGTTGCGCTCCAGCAGCGGCCCCAACACCAAGCCGAGGATCAGCGGCACGGCTGGATAATCGAGCCTGGCAAGGACGATCCCGGCACCGCCTGCCAGGATGGTCAACATCACATTGAACGTCGAATTGTCGATGGCGAAGACACCGTAAACGACGATCGCAATGACGATTGGATAGAGATAGGCTGTCGGAACGAAAAGCGCCGCCGCCAGCAGCGGAGTCAGCAACAGCGTCAAGAACACAAGTGCAAGGTTGCCGATGGCGAAAGAGCCAAACACCGACCAGACAAACTGCGGATTCTCGGTAAACAGCAGCGGGCCTGGCTGCAGGCCGATCATGATCAACCCGCCCATCATCACCGCCGTGGTCGCCGAGCCCGGGATGCCAAGCGTGAACAGCGGGATCATCGCGCCGTAGGACGCTGAATTGTTGGCCGCCTCCGGCGCTGCCACGCCTTCGACGATGCCGGTGCCATATTTTTCGGGCGTCGGCGACAGGCGCTTGGCGAGTGCGTAAGAGAGCATGGTCGCTGCCGAGGCGCCGACGCCGGGGAGGACGCCCACGAAGAAGCCGAGCACCGACCCTTGCAGCAGTTGCCAGCGTGTCTGAACGGCATCGCTCATCCTCGGCAACAGCGAGGCGAAAGTGTATTTGGCCACCGGCTTGTCCACATTCGCCTCCAGGGAGGTGAAGATCGCGGTAAGCCCGAACAGGCCGACAGCGACAATGGAGAAGTCGAGCCCATCGAACAGGTTCATCGACCCGCCGGTATAGCGCGGCAAGGCGGAAATGGGATCGAGTCCCACCATGCCCAGCCACAAGCCCAGCGCCAACGCGACGAAGCCCTTGAAGGCGTTGCGGCCGCCCAACACGCTGAGCAGCGAAAGCGCAAAACACATCATCGCCGTCATCTCGGTCGGGCCAAAGGCGAGTGCATAGCGAGATACCGGAACCGAAAGAGCCACCAGCCCGGCTATGCCGAGAAGACCGCCGACGAAGGAGGCGAAGACGCTCGTCCCCAGCGCCCGCCCGGCCTCGCCTTTCTGGGCCATCGGATAGCCATCGATGACCGTCATCACGGAAGGCGCGTCGCCGGGAATGCCGAGCAGGATCGACGTGATGGCGCCGCCGAACATCGAGCCATAGTAGACACCACCGAGGCACGCGATTGCCGCGACGCCGCCGAAGCCTGCCGCCACCGGCAGCATAATCGCAACGCCGGCGGTCGGTCCGAGGCCAGGGAGCGCACCGATCAGCAAGCCGACCACAGCGCCCAGTATGGTGCAGGCGAAGATTGCCGGATCGGTGGCGGCGAGAATTCCGTCCCACAGCAGCGCAAGCGTTTCCATCGCGGTACCTCTCCTGGTGGCCGATTAGAAGCCGAGCGGTCCCCTGGGGGTCGGCACGCCCAGGAGATTTTCGAACAGCAGCAGAAGGACGATCGGCGTGATCACCGACACCGCCGCAAGCTTGACAAAGAAAACCGGCCCCGGTTCGGTCCTCAGAGCCAGGCCGATCGCCGCCATGGCCAGCATGGTGGCGATCATCATGCCGAGATACGGCGTCAGCCAGACGGCGATGAGCAGCGCCGCGATCACGACCCCAGCTTTTGCCGCCTCGCGGCCCGATATGCCCGGGCCAAGCTTCTCAACCCCGCCAAGCGCTCGGTATAGATTTATTGCGCTGAGTAGAGCGATCGACGAACCGATGATGATGGGGAAGAGACCGGCCCCGGGCGTGGTGCCCTGCATCAGGCCATAACCGAAGCCTGTGTAGATCAGCCAGAGACCGAAGATTATCAGCAGTGCGGCGACCAGCAGGTCGAGCCGTTGAACGCTCATCGCTTTCCTCCTCGCAACGGATGGGAGCCACCCCGTCGGGTGGCTCCAGAGCAACGTGACTATTTGATGATGCCGAGTTCCTTCATCATCGTCTCATAGCGCGCATTGGTGCGCTCGAGCACTTCCTTGAAGCCTTTCGCGTCGACATAGTCCGGGATGTCGTGGAAGCGGTCGATATACTGCTTCTTCCACTGCTCGCTGGTAGCAACCTTTTGCAGGATACCCTCCCAGTACGTTACGACTTCCGGCGGAACGTCCGCGGGCATGACCAGTCCGCGAAGCTGGGTGTGCAAAATGTCGCCGTAGCCGAGTTCCTTGAAGGTCGGGATGTCGGGGAAGGCCGGCGAACGCTCGGCCGATGTGATCGCCAGTGGCCGCAGCTTGCCGGCCTTCATCTGCGCCATCGCCTCGGATGGGTTGAGAAAGCCGACGTTTACATGTCCGCCAAGCAGCGCCGCCATCACCTCGCCCTCACCGTCGAACGGCACGGAATCGATCTGGATGCCGAGCGCGTTGGACGTCATCTTGGCCAGCAGTGCCGCGTCGGAGACGACGCCCGTCGTACCGGTGGTGAAGCGCGGCGTCTTCTTCAGGTCGTCAAGCTTCTGGTATTCGCTAGAGGTAGGAACAACCATGATGTATGGCGACTGCGCGATCGCAGCGAGTGGAGTGAAGTCCTTGTAGCTCACCGGCGAGCCACCCAGCAGTGGCGTTGTGAAAAAGCTGACGCTGACGGTCGCCAGATGATAGGGGTCACCCTTTTCCATGGCGACTGCACTGTAGCCGACCGCGCCCGAGCCGCCTGTACGGTTCTCAGGCAGGATCTTCACAGGGATCAGCTTCATCTCCTCGATCACGCCGGCGATGGTGCGGGCGAGCGTATCGCTGCCGCCGCCGGCGCCGAACGGGATTATCATTTTGATGTCCTTGTCCGGATACTCCGCTGCCGCGGCGCTGACCGCGATGGCCGCAGCTGTGAGCAACCCGAGGCCAACGACGCGGCCATGGTTGACGAAGTTCGAGAGTCCGTAGGTCATAGTCATTTCCTCCCAGTTAGAACTTGGAACAGCACCGGAACCGATCGAACCATTTTTTGGGGTCCCGGGGCTGCGATTGTCAGGCGTTCTTCTTTTCGATGGTTTCACGCAACAGGTAGCCGTGCGCATCACGACCGGTGAACTGGCTGCCTTTGGGGTCCTTGACCCGGGCATCCTTCAGCGCTTCGTAATTCGGCGTAAAGCCAAGGCCCGGCGCGTCCGGGATTGTCATCTTGCCGTTCACGGGGTCGGGCGTGCCGTTGAAGAAATGTTTTCCGGTCATCCACATGCCGTAGTGGAATTCGACCGGGCCGCCATTCATCACGCCCGCCAGAATGTGCATGTTGAAGATCGGCCAGCCGCCGCCATTGGCCATCGGCAGATTGAAGGCCTGGGCGAGGTGCGCCACTTTGAGCGCCTCGGTGTAGCCGCCATTGTAGAGGACGTTCGGCTGCAGCACGTCCACCGCGTGATGGACGACGAGTTCGCGGAAGCGCCAGCGGTTGCCTTCCATCTGGCCGGCGGCGATTGGAATCTTGACGCGGCTGCGCAGGTCGGAAAGCGCACGCGCGTCGTTCTGCTCGATCGGTTCCTCGAACCATTTCAGGTTCGCGTCTTCCACGGCCTTCGCCAGCATGAAGGCGTCATGCGGGTTGAAGTAGCAGTTGGCGTCGATCATGAGGTCGACGTCGGGGCCGATTGCCTCGCGCGCGGCATAGACGCGACGCACGTCGTCCTTCCAGGTACGCGTCGGCTCGCCGCCGACGACCATCTTCAGCATGGTGTGCCCGTCGGCCAGAAACTTCTTGGCATAGTCGGCGATCTGCTGCTCGTCGAAGAACGGGTAGCCAAACGTCGCATAAGTATAGGCTTCGCGGGAATAGCCGCCCAGCAGCTCCGAGACCGACTTGCCGACAATCTTGCCCTGGAGGTCCCACAGCGCGATGTCGATTGCCGAGAGAGCGTTGGAAATGACTCCGGTATAGGCGCGGTTGTTGAGCTGCTTCCATACTTTGGAATGGATAGCCTCGGTGTGAAAGACATCCATGCCCTTGATCAACGGAAAGATATGATCCTCGATGCAGGGCATGGTCGACCAGGGCAGGAACTGGCCGGTGCAGCCGAGCCCCTTGAGGCCCGTGTCGGTCTCGACCTCGACAAAGACGAACATGCGAGATTCGATGGATTCGCCAATGCCAGGCAAATCGATCTCGTGGCGATGCAGGCTGGCGGTGATGTTTGCAATTTTCAAGTGAGATCTCCTTGGGACAAATGGGTCATATGGCGGCCACGGCGGCCGCCGCATTTTCGATGGATGCCTTCCAGCGTGCCTTGCCGTTGAGGACGTGATCGAGCCCACGCTGCCGAGCGAGCTCGACGTCGCCGCGCTCAATCGCGTCGGCGATGCTGCGATGCTCCAGATTGGTCTGCTCCGGCGATGACAGCGAGCGCCGCAGGACATGAGTTTCCCGGATCAGGTCGTTGTAGACGCGGCGCGCACAGGAATGATCGGCGATACGGCCGATCAGTTCGTGGAACGCAAGGTTGATCTCGTAGTAGCGCACGATCCTGCCGGCGGCGATCGCCGCATCCATGTCGGCTATCAGGCGCTTGAGCTTTGCCGCTTCGGCTTCGGTACGCCGTTCCGCTGCCCGCGCGCACATCAGCCCGGTGAGCAACGAGCGCACGTCGTAGTTTTCGGCAATCTCGCGGTGGGACATTTCGCGGACGAAGACGCCGCGCGCCGGAATAGAGACGAGAAGGCCTGCCTCGACAAGTGCCCGCGTCGCCTCGCGCACCGGCGCTCGGCTCACGGCCATCTGCCCGGCAAGCACCGCCTCGTTGATCCTGCTGCCGGGCTGTATGTCCCCCGTGAGGATCATCCGTTCTATTTCGCTGTAGACGCGAGCGCTCAGGCTTTCGGATCGTTCGATCGGTCTTGCTGCAAATGTCACGTCTTCGCCCTCGGTTCGCTGTCGCCTGTCAACTGTAAACTGTCGACAGAAGCAGGCGCAAGCACCCAGTCAGCACCGGATTCCTGGGCTATCCGATGGAGACGGCGATGCAGGCCGGGCCCGATGGGAATGCCTGTCTCCTCACGCTCGGCGCGGACCTTGCGCTCCGGGTCGCCGGCCACTTGGACAGGTTTTAGCGGGTCCACGGGGGGTGTTGCGCGCAGATCATCGCAGAAACGGGCAACGTCGGCGCGGAAGTCTGCAATCGGACGGAACAAGGCGGGGTTGATGGCCATGAAGAAGTGGCCGACATCGAGGCCCCATGGCTGTTTCGAATGGTTGGGATCGGTGATCAGTGTGGAGCCGGACAGGCACGAGGCGAGGATATTGACCATCGCAGCCAGCCCGTAACCCTTATAGCCGGCGCTCTCCGCCGCGCCGCCCAGCGGCGACAGGAAGCCTCCCTCCATCACCGCTTTAGGGTCGAGCGTCGGCACGCCCTTCGCGTCCATGCCCCAGCCCGACGGCATGAGTTGGCCTTCGACGATCTTGTTCCGGACCTTGCCGGACGCCACGGTCGTCGTGGCCATGTCGAGCACGAAGGGCCGGCCGGGCTCGGCGGGGGCGGCGAAGGACCACGGGTCGGTGCCGAAGCGCGCCGCCGCACCGCCCGTCGGCGGAACCCGAATGCCGAATACGCTGGTGGCGGCGATGCCAATCAGATCGTGATCGGTGGCCTTGGTGGTGAAGTAGCCCAGCGCGCCGAAATGACCGGAATTGCGGACCGACACAACGCCGACGCCGGCTGCCCTTGCCTTGGCGATCGCGATTTCCATCGCCCGTATGGCGGGATCGTGGCCGAGGCCGCCGTCCCCGTCGAGCAGCGCGCTGACCGCCGTCTCCTGCACGATTGCGGGCTTCGACTGGAAGTTGATCGGCCGCGTCTGCCGTCGTTCGTTGTATTCGACCAACAGCGCGATGCCGTGGCTTTCGAGGCCATGGAGATCGGCCCAGGCCAGCACGTCCGCCGATTTCTCCGCCTTCTCCGCAGGCATGCCCCAGGCGCGGAAAATGCTCATCGCCTGACGGCGGTGCGTCTCGAAATCATGCCTCATCCTGACCTCCCGGGAAGGCTGCGCCATGATCGACAGCCGTCCGACGATCAAGAATAAGGATTCGACCGATCGAAAAACAATGTCAGCTTCAATTGATTCAGACGATAGTTTTTCTTGATTCCAGAAAGCGGATGACAACGACGTTGATGCGTCTGTGAATGCCCCGTTTGAATGCAAGATAACCGACATCGAGCGGGCTCAACGGCAACCTCGGAAGCCTGGCTCGGCCACGTGCCGCCGATGCGGCCATAGAAGGTTTTCGCCATTTGCTGATGGCGATGTATGGCAAGACACAGTCGACTCACTACACCAAGAAGGCCAGGCGCAAGCTGATCGCCGGCCGCGCCGCCCACAAACGGCTCTTCACGGCGGAACAAAAATGGACGAAATTGTCCCACCGGAACAGGCGGTTGAAGAAAGTGGGGCAAAAACAGCCGAAAACCGAGTAAAATCAGCGCCAGAAAACAGGGTGGTGCCCCTAGCCGGGATCGAACCAGCACTCCTTGCGGAACTCGATTTTGAGTCGAGCGCGTCTACCAATTCCGCCATAGGGGCTCAGGCCGGGCGGCCTGGATGGGCGCGGACTATACGGTTGGAGGCCTGTTCGTCAACTGGCCAATTCCCGGCATACGGCCTTCGCTCCACCCCAGCCTTTCGATTTCGTGAAGCAGCGGCCATTGTGCGGCGCGAAAATTCTTTCTAGACAGGCGGCGCGTAAAAGCGCGTCGCGTCTGGAGAGATTCATGTGGCGCGCTTTTGGTCTTTGTTTGTGCATGTCCTTATCCCAAAGCCGCTGCGCTGTTTGGGCGACATACATTAGGGGTGCCGATGCTTCGCGGACTTTACGACTGGACTTTGTCGCTGGCGGCAAAGAAATCCGCCGAATGGTGGCTGGCCTTCATCGCTTTCGTCGAAAGCTCCGTGTTCCTGGTGCCGGCCGACGTACTGTACCTGCCAATGGCGCTGTCGCGGCCGGATCGCGCCTATCGCTATGCACTGATCGCCACGCTGGCATCCGTTCTGGGCGGTATCGCCGGCTGGTATATCGGCCACTATGCCTATGACGCGGTGGCCAAGCCGGTCCTGGAATTCTACGGCAAGTATGACGACTTCGAGGCGCTGCGCGTCTCGTCGGGCATCGGCTTCATCATCCTGATGCTGATCACCTCCGGCCTCGCCCATTTGCCGCCGATCAAGGTGGTGACGATCCTGTCCGGCGTCATCGGCGTCAATCTCCTGCTGTTCATCGTGCTGGCGGTCGTGGCGCGCGGCGCCCGTTTTCTTTTTCTCGCCTGGCTGCTGCGCCGCTACGGCGAACCGATCCGCGAGTTCATCGAAAAGCGCCTTGGCCTGATTGCGGGCGCCGCTGCCGCCGCCCTGATTTCGCTCTATATCGTCGTCAAATACGCCTTTTGAGCGAGAATGGCCGGTAGATCGATGACAGCAATCGTGAATGCCGACACTGGACGCCAGCGCATGCGGACGGCGTTGTTCCTCGCCGTCGCCATGGCCGCCACCGTCGGCTCGGCGCTGGCCTTCCAGTATCTGGGCGGCTACATCCCGTGCAAGCTTTGCCTGGAGCAACGCATCCCCTATTATATCTGCGTGCCGCTGATGCTGTTGGCGGCGCTTGCGTCGGCGCTCCACGCCCCCGCATGGGTAACCCGTAGCCTGCTGGCCATCGGCGGCCTGCTGATGGTCTACGGCGTCTATCTCGGCGTCTATCACTCCGGCGTCGAATGGGCATGGTGGCCGGGGCCGACCGACTGTGCGGCGACGGTAGGACCGGTGGACACCGGCGGCAAGGGCGTGCTCGACGCGCTCGACAAATTCGTGCCGCCCTCCTGCGACAAGGCGGCGCTGCGCATCCTCGGCCTGTCGCTGGCCGGCTGGAACGCCATCGCCAGTCTTGTCCTGGCAATCATAGCCTTCCGCGGTGCGCTTGCCCGCGACTGAGCTACTGAGCCGACGCGAGATCGTTCAAGAATTCGGCAGGCTGAGTCGTATGAAGTGATTTTCGAGAACCGGAGCGGAGCGGACATTTAAGTCCGTGAGCACCGGAAGCGCAGAAAATCGCTTCAGGCGGCCAGCCTCCCGAATTATCGAACGATCTCAAGGTTCGAGTTCGACATCCCAGTATAGATAATCCATCCAGCTTTCATGCAAATGGTTGGGCGGGAACAGGCGGCCGTTGTTGTGCAGATCATGCACCGTCGGCTGATAGGGCTTCTGCAGCGGCCACATCTTGGCGTGCGCCGGCATCATGCCGCCCTTCCTCAGATTGCAGGGCGAGCAGGCAGCGACGACATTCTCCCACGTCGTCGCGCCGCCGCGATGGCGGGGAATGACATGGTCGAAGGTCAAATCCTCGGGCGTGCCGCAATATTGGCACTGGAAACGGTCGCGCAGGAAGACGTTGAAGCGGGTGAAGGCCGGATGCCTGGACGGCTTCACATAGGCTTTCAGGCTGACGACGCTCGGCAGCTTCATCGAGAAAGTCGGCGACGACACGGCGTGCTCATATTCGGCGACGATATTCACCCGCTCGAGGAACACCGCCTTGATCGCGTCCTGCCACGACCAGAGCGACAGAGGGTAATAGCTGAGCGGACGGTAATCCGCGTTCAGCACCAGCGCTGGAAGCCCATCCGGAGATACGGCAACCGTCACGTCATTGACCTCCTTGGCTCTACAACCGGTCGGCACGGATACTGTAAGCCCGACATGACAGGGATGTGAAGCGCATTGTCGATCAAACGAAGCGCCAAAAATGCGTGATTTTCATGGATTTTTGCGGATTTAGGCAGGGGGTGCAGCATCCCTGCCCTTCAATTCGCGATAATAGGCCCAAAAAAGCCGCGATGCGACCCCTCGCCACGGGCTCCATGATTCGGCCAGTCGGATCAGCTTTTTCTCGGGCGGGCGCGGATCGATGCCGAGCGCGTGGCCGACCGCGCTCTGCAAGGCAACGTCGCGTGCCGGGAAGACATCGGGGTGGCCGGCGGCGAACAAAAGATAGACCTCCGCCGTCCACGGGCCGATGCCCGACACCTTGGTCATGGCCGTGATCGCCTCAGCGGCGTCGAGCAGGCAGAGATGATCGAGATCGAGGCCGTCGACCACCGCCTGGGCGACCGCAATCAGGCCGCGCTGCTTCGGCCGCGACAGACCGGCCTCGCGAAAGATGGCTTCGTCGGCGGCAAGAATGGCTTGCGGCGTCAAGGGATCGACGAGTTTTGTCAGCCGTCCGAAGATGGCGTCGGCGCTGGCGCGGGAAACCTGCTGCGAGACGACGATCGAGGCAAGGCTTCTGAACCCCGGCTCGGAGAGCCGAAGCGGCACCTCGCCGGCCATACCGCGCACCCTTTCGAGGCGTGGGTCGAGCAGACAAAGCGCGTCCAGCCCTTGCGAGATGTCGTCGAGGGTGGCGATGCGTTGCATGCTTGCTTGTTCCCAGCGCAAAATGGCAATTGCTAGCCAGCGCAAAGTAGCAATTGGCGAAAGCGCCTGACAATCCGATTGCCACCTGAGAGATGACACTGCTGACATTCCGCTTCGCGCCGAGCCCGAATGGCGAACTGCATCTCGGCCACGCCTATTCGGTGCTGCTCAATCAGAAATTGGCGAGGGCAACGGGCGGGCGCCTGTTGCTGCGCATCGAGGATATCGACACGACGCGCTGCACGCCGGAATTCGAGGCCGGCATTTTTCGCGATCTGAAATGGCTCGGGCTTGGCTGGGAAGAACCGGTGCGCCGTCAGTCCGAGCATTTCGCCGACTACCGGGCGGCGCTCGATCGGCTGATCAGGGAAGAGCTCGTCTACCCGGCCTTCATGAGTCGTGGTGATATCAGAGCCTTCATTGCCGACAGCGAAAAGCGCGGGCGCGACTGGCCGCGCGATCCGGACGGCGTGCCGCTCTATCCCGCCGTCGACAAGGCGTTGCCGACCAGGGAACGCAGGCGCCGGATTGCGGAGAATGCACCCTTCGCCTGGCGGCTGGATGTCGGCGCTGCGGTGGCGCGCGTCTGCAAGAACCTGGCATGGATGGAATTTTCGGATGAGAGGCTTTCCGCGACACATACGGTAGACGCCCGGCCGCAGGACTGGGGCGACGTGATCGTGGCGCGCCGTGAAATCCCGACCAGCTATCATCTCGCCGTCGTCGTCGACGACGCGCTGCAAGGCATCAACCATGTGGTGCGCGGCCAGGACCTCTATTCCGCCACCGGCGTGCAGCGGCTGCTCCAGGAGATCCTCGGCCTGCCGCAACCAAGCTATTTCCACCACCGTCTCGTCCTCGGTCCGGACGGACGAAAGTTGTCGAAAAGTTTGGGGGATACCGGCCTCGCAGCGTTGCGCGAAGCAGGCGCATCACCGGCCGATGTCAGAAAATTGGTCGAGCTCTGACCCACGAAGCGACATGCCGATCCGCCACGCATTCAATTCGCGTGACGTATGGATCAACCGTTTGGTTTTGCTTGCCAGGTTGAACCACTTTACAGCAATCGCGACAGTCAACCCTCACCGACCACATGGCAGCCTCCGGAAAATGCACAGCATCAAGCGGTTCATCCCCGCCTCCTTCGTCGTCCTGTGGGCGACCGGCTTTATCGGTGCGCGATACGCCATGCCATGGGCGGAACCCTTCACCTTTCTCGCCGCACGCTTCGTTCTGGCGGCGATCCTGCTGGCCGTTCTGATGATCGTTCTCGGCTCGAGGAGAGCCACCCGCGCCGAGGCGCTTCACGCCACAGGCGCCGGCATCCTGATGCATGGCGTCTATCTCGGCGGCGTGTTCTGGGCCATTCACAGGGGCATGCCGGCCGGGCTTTCGGCCCTGATCGTCGGGTTGCAGCCGCTGATCACGGCGGTACTCGCCGGCAGGTTTCTCGGCGAAGCCATCCTGCCGCGGCATTGGGCGGGACTCGCTGTCGGACTTGCCGGCGTGGTTATCGTGCTTTGGCCGAAGCTCGGAACGCTCGGCGGCGGCGTGACGACTGAGACGCTTGCCGCCTCGCTTGTCTCGGTGCTTGGCATGAGCGCCGGCACGATCTGGCAGAAGCGCTTCGCCTCCGGCGGCGATCTCGTCGCGGCCACCAAATGGCAATATGTCGGCGGCGCCTCGGTCATGGTCTTGGCCTCGCTCGCTTTCGAGACGCGAACGGTCATCGTCAACGGCGAGCTGATCTTTGCCATGGCGTGGCTGGTGCTGGTGCTGTCGATCGGCGCCATCTTCCTGTTGATGGTGATGATCCGCGACGGCGAGATGTCAAAAGTCGCTTCGCTGTTCTATCTGGTTCCGGCCGTCACCGCGGTCATCGCCTGGATATTGTTCGGCGAGCAGTTGAACCTGGTCCAGATCGTCGGCATGGCGATCGCGACGCTCGGCGTCGGGCTGGCAACCGCTCAGCCGGCCAAAGCATGATCCCGAACCGAAGGTCAGCGTAGCAAAAAGTGGGAACCGGTTTTCGGAGAAGATCAAGCTCACTAAGAATCAGCCAACGCGGGCGCGTGCCTCCAGATAGCGGCTGATCGCGGCATTGAGCTCACCGCCGAGGATGAAGATCGCCGAGACCATATAGAGGAAGACGACCGCGACCATGATCGAAGCAAGACCGGCATAGGTCGTCACATACGACGAGAAACGGTCGAGATAGGCGGCGAAGATGGTCGACCCAATGAGCCAGGCAATCAGCGTGAAGATAATGCCCGGTATGATCGAGACGAAGCGGCGCTTGCCCGCCGGCAGCCAGTAATGCACCGCGAACAGCCCACCGACGATGACGGCGGAGGCAATGGTGTAACGCCACAGAGTGATCGTTCCCATATAGGGCTTTATCCATTCGAAATTGGCCTCCGCCAGCCGCGCCAGTAAGGGCGCGAAGACCAGAAGCACGCTGATCATCAGAAAACCCGCCGTGGCAATCAGCACGAAGACGATGCTCTGCACCCGGCGGTAGATGATGCCGCGCGTTTCGGAGACGCGGTAGGCGCGGTTGAGCGAGGTGCGCAGCGCCTCGATGCCGTTCGAGGCAAAGAAGGCGGCGAGCAGCACGCCATAAGTCAACAGGTCGGTGCGCCGCACGGTAAGCACATTGAGCACTTCGCGCGCGATCGGCTTGGCGATCTGCTCGGGCCAGGTATCGAAGACGATATGCACGGCCGTGTCGGCAAAAGCCTGTGCACCGAAGAAGCTGGCGAGCGTCGTGGCGAAAATCAGAAAGGGGAAAAGTGCCATCAGCGCCGTGATCGCCAAGTGACTGGCCATTGCCCAGCCATCGTCTGCGTTGAAATGGCCGAGCGCATCATAGAGCACGCGTTTGAGGGCTACGATCTTCCGCAACAAGAACCGCGTTCCCTTCGATTGTCTCGACGCCGCGAATATGGGAAGGGATTGCAGCAAATGGCAAGCCTAGGTCAAACCGCGGCTCCTCCCGGAGAAGAGTTGCGCACCATCATCGTCACCGGTGCCTCTTCCGGGATAGGCGCCTATTGCGCCCGGGCGCTGAAGGCGGAAGGCTGGCGGGTCTTCGCGACGGCGCGCCAGCCTGCGGATATAGCGGCCCTCGAAGCCGATGGCATCGAAGCCTTCTTTCTGGACTACCGCGAGGCGGGATCGATCGAGACGCTGGTAGCGTCGGTGCTGGAGCGCACGGGCGGACAGCTCGATGCCCTATTCAACAACGGCGCCTACGCACAGCCCGGCGCCGTAGAGGACCTGCCGGTCGCAGCACTCAGGGAGCAATTCGAGGCTAATGTCTTCGGCTGGCATGACCTCACCCGTCGTGTCGTGCCGGTTATGCGCCGCCAGGGCGGCGGTCGTCTCGTCCACTGCTCCTCGATCCTCGGCCTGGCGCCGCTGCGCTTTCGCGGCGCCTATTCGGCATCCAAGCACGCGATCGAAGGGTTGATGCTGTGCATGCGTCAGGAACTCCAGGGCAGCGGCATCCATGTCTCGCTGATCGAGCCGGGGCCGGTGACATCGAAGATCGCCAGTAACGGCCTTGTGTGGTTTCTCAGGAATATCGACCATGAGAATTCCGTCCACCGCCTCGCCTACGAGGCGCAGTTGCAGCGCCTGCGAGCCGGCGGCAGCACATCACGGCTGAAGCCGGGACCGGAGGTGGTTCATGCGGCCTTGCGCCATGCGCTTCTGTCGCGGCGCCCGCGACCGCATTATGTGGTAACGGTGCCGGCCAGGATCGGCGTGATCCTCAAACGCATCCTGCCGGCAGCGATGCTCTACCGCCTGCTTGCCAAACGCGCCTGAACGCAATCGACTGGAAACACACTATGGCAACCGTCTTCAACGTCCTCGCTGTCCTGGTCATGGTCGCCGTGGTGATCGTGCTGATCCGCGGCCTCATCAACATGATGCGCGGCGGCTCCGGCATGACCTCGAACAAGCTGATGCAGACGCGCGTGCTGCTGCAGTTCGTGGCATTGGTGCTGATCATGCTGGCCGTCTGGTTCACCCGCAAATAAAGGCGACCTGCGATTTCGGGAGGCAGAGCGTGGTCAAGCTCAACAAGATCTACACCCGCACCGGCGACCACGGCACCACCGGCCTCGGCACCGGCGAACGTCGGCTGAAATCCGATCTGCGCATCGACGCCTATGGCACGATCGACGAAGCCAACGCCTGCATCGGCATGGCCCGCATCCACACCGCGGTCACACATCCGGTGATCGACGCGATGCTCGGCCGCATCCAGAACGATCTTTTCGATCTCGGCGCCGATCTGGCGGTGCCGGACGACGGCAAGCCGCTCGACTACGAACCGCTGCGCATCATTGCCTCGCAGACCGAGCGGGTCGAAAAAGACATCGACCTGCTTAACAAGGACCTGCAGCCGCTCAAATCCTTCGTGCTCAATGGCGGCACGCCGGCGGCGGCTGCCCTTCACCTCGCCCGCACCGTGGCACGGCGGGCCGAGCGCATCATGGTGGCTTTGACGCAAGACCCAGGCGAGCCTGTCAACCGCGAGGCGATAAGATACGTCAATCGCGTATCGGACTTTCTGTTTGTTGCCGCACGCGCGGTCAATGACAATGGAAACGCCGACGTGCTATGGGTTCCCGGCAAGAACCGCTGAATCCGCCGAGGCGGGAGGGGTCCGATGTTTGTCCCGCTCTACGACACCAACAAGCTGCGGCACATCAGGCTGCAATATGTCACGATCGGTCTGATCGCGCTCAATACGCTCATCTACCTCGTCACCGCGCTTGCCGGCGAAAATTTCGCGAACGCCGCGGTGCTGGGCCTCGGCTACATTCCGTCCGTCGTACACGACAGCGTCGAACTGGCGCCGCAGTTTGTCGTCATCCCCGAGAGCTTGAGCTACGTCACCTATTCCTTCCTGCACGCCGATATTTTCCACCTTGGCGGCAACATGCTGTTCCTCTGGGTGTTCGGCGACAATGTGGAAGACGCGCTTGGCCACATCCGCTTTCTCGTCTTCTACCTGCTCTGCGCCATCGCCGGCGCCTTCTTCCAGGGCCTGATCGCGTGGGATTCGCAGGTTCCGCTGATCGGCGCCTCCGGCGCCATTGCCGGCGTGGTCGCCGCCTATTTGATCCTCTATCCCCGCGTGAAAGTATGGGTTCTGGCCTTCGCCCGCATCCCGCTGCGCATCCCGGCCTTCATCCCGCTCATCCTGTGGATCCTGTTTCAGATCGTGATGTTCGCCGCAGGTGGCGAGGATCAGGTGTCCTGGGCCTGTCATGTCGGCGGCATCATCGCCGGTGCCGTGCTGGTGCTCATCTTGCGCAACCGCGCCGTACCACTGCTTGCCGGCGCTGATGAAGAGGCATTGGTGGTGGCCGGCGAGGTGCCTGTTGCCGCAGACCCGGCGCCAAACGACCCGCAGCCTGCGCAGCCGGCGCCGCGCTGGGGACGGGGAAGCGCCTCCAATCCGGACTGAACCGATTTGAGTGCGCCGCGGACGATTTGGGCGCTGCCCAGATATTGACGTGCGGGGTCGCCGCAACTACGGAAGCTTTCCCACACTAGGCGGTCGGAGACCAGAATTCCGTCCGGAATGTCGGCTTTCGACAACTCTGAAGGGGCGCGCGCTGCTATAGCGCGCTCAATTTATCTTGGAAGAGGTTGCTATCGTGAAAGAGGTGACAGGCAAATGAAGATCCTTGTGCCCGTGAAGCGGGTTGTGGATGCGAATGTGAAGGTTCGTGTGAAAGCTGACGGTTCGGCGGTGGAACTCGCCAACGTCAAGATGGCGATGAACCCGTTCGACGAGATCGCGGTCGAAGAGGCGATCCGGCTGAAGGAGGCCGGCAAAGCCGAGGAGATCATCGTTGTCTCGATCGGCCCGCAGCAGGCGCAGGAAACCTTGCGCACCGCACTCGCCATGGGCGCCGACCGCGCCATCCTGGTCAAGACCGACGAACAGACCGAGCCGCTGGGTGTCGCCAAGGTGCTCAAGGGCGTGGTCGAGGCGGAAAAGCCCGGTCTCGTCATTCTCGGCAAGCAAGCGATCGACGACGATTCCAACCAGACCGGCCAGATGCTGGCCGCACTTCTGGGCTGGGCCCAGGGCACTTTTGCTTCCAAGGTCGTTATCGACGGCGACAAGGCCAAGGTGACGCGCGAGGTCGATGGTGGCCTGCAGACGGTGGAGCTGAAGATGCCGGCGATCGTCACCGCGGATCTTCGCCTCAACCAGCCGCGCTATGCCTCGCTGCCCAACATCATGAAAGCCAAGAAGAAGCCGCTCGACGAGAAGAGCCCCGCCGACTACGGCGCCGACGTCAAGCCGCGCCTCAAGGTCATCAAGACCGAGGAGCCGGGCGGCCGCAAGGCGGGTGTCAAGGTCAAGAGCGTCGCCGAACTGGTCGATAAGCTAAAAAACGAAGCCGGCGTTCTGTAAGGAAATCCGATGAGGCCGGCCTGCAAACGGCCGGTTTCTCCGCTTCCGGTGCTCACGTACTGAAGTACGCTCCGCTCCGGTTCTCGAAACCAACCGTTTTCGACTCGGCCTGACCGGATTTCAGGTGCCTCGAAGACGAAAGTCAGGAAACCATCAATGGCTATTCTTCTGATTGCCGAACACGACAATGCGACGCTTTCCGACCAGACCGCCAAGGCGCTGTCGGCGGCACTGCAGATCGGCTCGGACGTGCATGTGCTGGTTGCCGGCAAGGGCGCCAAGCCGGCAGCGGACGCCGCCGCCAAGCTCAAGGGCGTGAGCAAGGTGCTGCTGGCCGAAGCTGACGAGCTCACCGAGCGTCTCGCCGAACCGCTGGCCGCACTCGTCGTGTCGCTGGCAGGCGCCTATGACACGATCATCGCGCCGGCAACCTCGTCGGGCAAGAATGTCGCGCCGCGCGTGGCAGCCCTGCTCGATGTCGCGCAGGTGTCCGAGATCATCGAAGTGGTGTCATCAGACACATTCAAGCGGCCGATCTATGCCGGCAACGCCATCCAGACGGTGCAGTCGGGCGATGCCAAGAAGGTCATCACCGTGCGCACCGCCTCCTTCCAGGCAGCACCCGAAGGTGGTTCCGCCCCGGTCGAGACGGTTCAGGCAGCTGCCAATCCCGCGCTGTCGAGCTTCGTCGAGAACAGACTTTCCGAAACCGACCGACCGGAGCTGACTTCGGCCAAGATCATCATCTCGGGCGGTCGCGCGCTGGGCTCTTCGGAGAAATTCCAGGAAGTCATCCTGCCGGTCGCCGACAAGCTCGGCGCCGCCGTCGGTGCTTCTCGCGCCGCCGTCGATGCCGGCTACGCGCCGAACGATTGGCAGGTCGGCCAGACCGGCAAGGTGGTCGCCCCCGATCTCTACATCGCCGTCGGCATCTCCGGCGCCATCCAGCATCTTGCTGGCATGAAGGATTCGAAGGTCATCGTCGCCATCAACAAGGACGAGGAAGCGCCGATCTTCCAGGTTGCCGACTACGGCCTCGTCGGCGACCTCTTCGTCATTCTGCCGGAACTGCAAAAGGCGCTTTGACGCATTCTGCCAAAGCGTATTAAATTGTGAAGGGTGGGGTAGACGAAGTCGCCCCGCCCTTTTAGTTTGCACCGCACAAAAAGCAGGCCGCAAAGGCCTTTTGACGGGATCGGTGTAATGAGCAAGATCGAGACGATCGGCATCATCGGCGCGGGCCAGATGGGCGGCGGCATCGCCCATGTGTCGGCGCTTGCCGGCTATAAGGTACTGGTCTACGACATCTCACCCGACCGCATCGAAAAGGGCATCGCCACGATCAGCGGCAACATGGCCCGCCAGGTCGGTTCCGGCAAGCTCGAGGAAAAACTGCGTAACGACGCAATGGCGCGCATTTCGGCAGCGCCCACCATGGCCGACCTCGCGGGTGCCGATCTGGTGATCGAAGCAGCGACCGAGGACGAGACGGTCAAACGCAAGATCTATGCCCAGCTCTGCCCGCAGCTCAATCCCGAAGCCATCCTGGCGACGAACACCTCATCGATCTCGATCACACGCCTTGCCGCGCAGACCGACAGGCCGGAACGTTTTATCGGCATCCATTTCATGAATCCGGTTCCACTGATGAAGCTGGTCGAACTGGTGCGCGGCATCGCCACCGAGGACCAGACCTTCGAGGCGGCGAAGGCCTATGTGAACCATCTCGACAAGACGATCACCGTCTCGGAGGATTTCCCGGCCTTCATCGTCAATCGCATCCTGCTGCCGATGATCAACGAGGCGATCTATACGCTCTATGAGGGGGTCGGCTCGGTCGACGCGATCGACACCGCCATGAGGCTCGGCGCCAACCATCCGATGGGACCGCTGCAGCTTGCCGACTTCATCGGCCTCGACACCTGCCTGTCGATCATGCAGGTGCTGCATGACGGCCTGTCGGATTCGAAATACCGCCCCTGCCCGCTGCTGGTGAAATATGTCGAGGCCGGCTGGCTCGGCCGCAAGACCGGGCGCGGCTTTTACGATTATCGCGGCGAGCATCCCGTTCCGACGCGCTGACCGGCGATACGAGCCAACCGACATCGCGCGCGGTCGCCCTGAGTGAACACCATGCGGCTGTTCTGTCGACAGCTTCGTGGCCGCGGATCGAAGACCGCATCGGGGCCGAAAGCGGTCGGTCGGCTTGCGTTGCAGGGATAACGATAGCGGACATGCAACCTGCAAGGCCCGATGTCGTGGCCTGGCCCATTCCAGACCTTCCGGTGCATGCACAGCAAAGGGCCTTGCGGCGATACAATGCCTCCGACTTCTGCTACAGTGCATTCCTCGGGCATAGGTGGTCTTAAAGAACGCCGTCGAGGATCGCAAGCTTGCTGCCATTCTTGCTGCCGATGTGGTGGGCTACTCCGCGCTGATGGAGCGTGACGGACAAGCAGGCGGCCGACGCGCGCATGTGGGCCGGGGTCCATTTTCGCTCCGATGTGGTTGCGGCCCAAAAGATCGGTGAGGGTGTGGCCGAGCAGGTCATAGCGTTCGCGGTTCCACCGCCCCAGCGGTGGGCGCGACGCTCGCCTTCGGTTAGGGGCTCCCTAAGCACTACGGAGCCCTAGATTCCGTAGTGCTTAGCCCAGAGCTATCGGAAAAAGGTGGCCGAAGCGCACGGGGAGAGTCGGATTGTCAACCGAGCATGTAGAGCGGCGACTTACGGCCATTCTAGCGGCCGACATCTCCAGCTACAGCCGGCTGATGGGCAACGACGAGGAAGGTACGCTCGCCCAGTTGAAGGCGCATCGGCGTGCTCTGGTCGACCGAAAGATCAACGAACACCGCGGGCGGATTGTCAAGACCACCGGCGATGGGATGCTTGTCGAGTTCGCGAGTGTGGTCGAGGCCGTGCGCTGTGCCGTCGAGATCCAGCGCGGCATGGCGGAACGCAATGTCGCGGTGCCGGCAGGACAACGTATCGAGTTCCGCGTCGGCATCAATGTCGGCGACATCATCATCGAGGATGACGACATTTTCGGGGATGGCGTCAACGTGGCGGCTCGCCTGGAGGGGCTCGCGGAGCCTGGCGGCATCTGCGTCTCGGGCCGCGTGCAGGAAGACGTGCAAGGCAAGCTCGACATCGCCTTTGAGGATCTCGGCGAACAGAAGCTCAAGAACATCGCTCGGCCGGTGCGCGCCTTTCGCGTGCGGCTCGACGCCACGGCCGCTCCGGCGCACGCCGGCTGGCGCCGGGGATTGTTCGCCGCTCTGGCTCTGATGATTTTGCTTATTGTAGGCGCGCTGTGGGCCGGTCTTGCTTCTGAGTGGAAATTTCTCAGCATTCTGCGCTCTGGCGATCAATTCACAAAAAGTGCTGAACTCAGCACGAAACCCGCGATCGCCATTCTCCCGTTCCTGAACCAGAGCGACGATTCGGCTCGTCAGTATTTCGCGGATGGATTGACGCAGGATATCATCAACGCACTGGGTCGGTTCTCCGCGCTGACCGTGATGTCGTGGAACGCTGTCTTCCCCTACAAGGGAAAGCCCGCAAGCCCGGAGGAGATCGGCCGCGGTCTCGCCGTGAGCTATCTGGTCGAAGGCAGCGTCCGCCAGACCGGCGACCGCGTGCGGGTCATCGCGCAACTCGTCGACACAAGGCAGGGACGGGTGATTTGGTCTGCACGCTTCGAGGAGGCGCTGGCGGACGTGTTCGCGCTGCAGGACAAAATTGTCACTCGCATCGTCAGAGTCCTGGCGATTCGCGTGACCCAGATCGAACAAAATCGGGTGTTCGCGAAGCCAACCGAAAATCTCGCAGCCTATGATTACGTGCTGCGCGCCAGGCCGGCACTGCAGAGCCCGACGCATGCAAACAATGTGGAGGCGCGCGCCCTGCTCAGACGCGCCATCGAGCTTGACCCGAACTACGCTGCTGCATATGCGGCACTTGCCGAAACCTATCACATTGCCAGCTCGATGGGCTGGGCGGAATCGCCAACCGCCTTCCTGAGCCGTGCCGAGGAACTGGCAGTCAAGGCGCTGAGCCTTGATGATTCCGACGTGCGCGCGCGCATCACTCTCGGCCACATCCACCTCTTTCGTCAGAGATACAACCAGGCAGAGGTTGAGATCGAGCGCGCCATTGCGATCAATCCGAACGATGCTCACGGCCTCGCCGGGCGCGGCACCATCCTGTTGTGGCTGGGACAGACGGATGCGGCGATCGAGGCCTTGGAGCAGGCGCAGCGTATCGACCCCGATCTCAATGCGATCGATCGCTTTGCGCTGAGCCTGGCCTACTATCTGAAACGGCGTTACGACGCGGCGATCGAACAGGCGGAACTTAGTCTTCGAACAACCGCAGGCGCGAACTTCAGCCGTATCCTGCTGGCGGCCGCCTATGCACAAGACGGTAGAGCGGAGGACGCTGCGCGTGTCGTGACGATGATACGCCGCATCGACCCAACCTTCGACCCGCAGGAGTTCGGAACCAAGCTTCTAAGCTCTGGCGATCTCGAACATCTGCGCGACGGATTCCGCAAGGCCCGCCTCTACCCCGTCACAGGCGACCTGCCACCGGCCGAGAGAATGAACCGCTAATGTCCTTGAAGTAGCGCGCGGTTCTGGTTGGCCTTCGCGATGTTCGCAGCAAGGTCCTGCTGGAAGAGGGCGGGTCCCATCGGGGCCGGTTTGCCGAAAATATAAAGCTTTCCGTCGCTGATCAGCCAGTTCTCCGGGTTGGCCTCGTCGAGCTCGCCCAGGGCCAGCGCCATTGCACAAAAATTTCCGAACTCTGGCGCATAGCGAACAGGATCGACCTTGAAAAGCTCGCGATGCTCGGCGTTCGCGAAGAGGTAGCGGTGCTCATCCCATTCGTACTCGATCTCCGGCAGCCCGCGCGTGGGGCTTCCGAGGGTGAAATAGGCGACCGGGTCATAACCCTTGATCGCCAGCGGAACCGCTTCCGTGGCAAAAGAGGGCATCGAGGTCGCGAACAGGGCGGCTGTGACCGCCAGAACGAGGCGAATGGCATTTCGCCGAGAGACATTGTGCATGGCGAATTCCCTGATTTGACCGTCACGGGCCGCTACCAGCCCCGCGGCAAGCGAAGCCGTCTGCATCATTCCGTTCGGGCACTAATTATCGCTCTTGTAGCGCTCGGCCGCAACACGTTTCGGAGATTTTCGGAGTTCGAGTATGGTGAGGCCGGCGCCCATTGCAGGGGCGCTGGCCTCCATTCTTCGTCTGCTAAGTCCGCGGCGGCGACCTCCAGAAGGGTCGTCCGCTTCCAGGCGGTGGCAAAGCCGCCCTCAACAGCCGAGATCGGCGCAGGGCTGCCATTCAGAATCTGACGTGTGGGTGTCGCCTTCGGGTCAGGGCGTGAATTCGGCACGGGCGAACGGACTTCCGCAACGGGTCGAACCAGGTCATTCAGAATGAATGAGTTTTGACCTTAGAGCATCACGGTCTCGGCTCGCGGGCCGTCGCTACCAGCGCACGAAAAGCCGCCCGCCGAGCGCGCCAAGTCCGGTGAGGATGGCAATCGCCATCGTGTACCAGGTGGCGACGAAAAGCGGCGAGTCGTCGATGCAATGTGCGGCATAGAAGGTTGCCGCCAGCCCACCGGCGAGCAGGCCCGCCACCGTTCCCGCAAGCACCGGCCGCGTCGGCGCGCCATAGCGCAGCACCGCGATGAAGACGACAAGCGGACCGATACCGATCAACGGAATGGAGGCCAGGCAGATGACCATGTTGCGGCCGACCAGCCGCGCGCCCCAGTCGGCCGCAGGCACGGAAAGAAGTTCCAGAACCACCGCAACGACCACCAGCAGCGGTGCCGCAATCATCCAGGCCGCCGCCTTGCTCGTCGATGCACCGGGTGTGGACAGGGCGCGGATCAAGGCGAACGCGCTGACGGCCAGAGCCGTGGTGAAGACGAACTTGGCGAGGAAGCGCATCGTATGCATGGCGGTCGCGATGTCGGTGCGTGGGCCGATCGTCAGCCAGAAAACCACCGCCGCGATCACGGTAGCCGCACCGGCGGCCAGCCACCAGGCCGAGCCGAGCGGCATCGCGGTGCTGCGGGTATCGGCGTCGAGCGCCTTGATGAGATCGTCGGTCCTCATGTCATTTCCGCCTGAACTGTTTGGCCCGCTCGAATTGTTTGGCCCCGAACCGTTTGGCGATGGCGGCAAGCCCGCGATGCAGCGACACGCGCACCGCCGTCTCGCTGATGCCGAACTTCGCTGCCGTCTCGCCGATGGAACGGCCTTCGACCGACACCGACGAGACCACGGAACGCTGCGCCGGCGGCAGCCCGTCCAGGGCCCGATTGATGTCGCGCTCGCTGACCGTCTCGGTCTCCGGCTCCGCGAAGGTTTCGGCGATGTCGTCGATCTCGATCTCGATGCGCCGGCCGCGCCGCCTGAAGGCGTCGATCAGCTTGAAGCGCGCTATGGCGTAGACCCAGGGCAGCACAGCCAGATCCTGGCGCCAGGTATGCCGTTTCACATGAATGGCCAGCAATGTTTCCTGCACGACGTCCTCGGGATCGATCCCGCCCTGAACGATCTTGCGTCTGATAAACCCTCGAACCAGAGCGGCCGTCCGGCGCAGAAAGTCGGCGTAAGCCTTTTCATCTCCCGCGATCGCGGCCCGCATCAGCCGGGAAAGCTCGGCCTCGTCCTTGCCGTTCACAAGAGTTCACTCCCCGATATTCGCGCCTCCGCGCCGATCTGTTACGTGGCCGGCGAAATAATGTCCAAGCCAAACTAGGGAACATCACGAAGGTTTCACCTCCGGCCGCCCGATTACGCAGCTTATCAATGTTGACTATACCGATCAGGAATTGATAGGTGCAGCCGTGCTAAATCAACGACCATCACGATCGAGAGGGATGACGCCCATGAAATATGCTCTTTCCGCCCTTGCCGGTGCCACAGCACTTGCAATCAGCCTGATCGCCAGCCCGGCGATGGCCCAGGACGGCGGCATCGTCGTCTACAATGCCCAGCACGAGAGCCTGACCGATGCCTGGGTGGAAGGCTTCACTAAGGAAACCGGCATCAAGGTCACCGTTCGCCACGGCGGCGACAGCGATTTCTCCAACCAGATCGTTGCCGAAGGCGCTGCCTCGCCGGCCGATGTCTTCCTGACGGAAAACTCACCCGCCATGGTGTTGGTCGAGTCCGCAGGCCTGTTCGCGCCGGTCGATGCCGACACGCAGGCGCAGGTTCCGCAAGAGTATCAGCCGGCCAGCGGCAAATGGGTGGGCATCGCCGCGCGCAGCACCGTCTTTGCCTACAACAAGACCAAGCTGACCGCCGAGCAGTTGCCCAAGTCGCTGCTCGATCTCGCCGATCCGAGCTGGAAGGGACGCTGGGCCGCTTCGCCCTCCGGCGCCGATTTCCAGGCGATCGTCAGCGCGCTTGTGCAGCTCAAGGGTGAGGCCGCAGCAGCCGACTGGCTGAAGGCGATGAAGGAGAACTTCACCGCCTATAAAGGCAACAGCACGGTGATGAAGGCGGTCAATGCCGGCGAGATCGAAGGCGGCGTGATCTATCACTATTACTACTACGGCGACCAGGCCAAGACCGGCGAGAACAGCAAGAACGTCGGCCTCCACTATTTCAAGAACCAGGATCCGGGCGCGTTCGTCTCGGTTTCTGGCGGTGGCGTGCTGGCTTCCAGCAAGCACCCGAAGGAAGCTCAGGCCTTCCTGAAATGGGTGACCGGCAAGGGTGGCCAGGAGGTGCTCAAGACCGGCAACTCCTTCGAATACGCGGTCGGCAAGGGCGTGGAGTCAAATCCGGCGCTGGTGCCGCTGGCCGAACTGCAGGCCCCGAAGGTCGATGCGACGACGCTGAACTCCAAGAAGGTGACCGATCTGATGACGGCAGCCGGCTTGCTTTAGTCGGCGTTCGTCCTAAAAGGACAACCGACTGCGCTCCTGCGGGGAATTCGCTTTCCGCAGGAGCGCTCTGTTTTTCGAGATGGCATTCGTCCATGACGACAGACTGCGTTTTTAGCCGCGTTTGCGGCCCTTCGATCGTTTCCACCACCGGGCGGCAACGGCGTGGCACCTGAGCTGATGCAGTCTGCGGCCGATCTTGCACGTTCAGGCTTGCCGACCGGTGTGGTGGCTGGGCACTGGACGCGCCGGCGGCCCATATCCTGGATTGCGCTCGCCGCTATCCTGGTCTCACTTTTCTCCCTGCTGCCGCTCGCCTTCATCATCTGGATTGCCGTGCAGACCGGCTGGGAAACCGTATCGGCACTGGTCTTCCGGCCACGCGTCGGCGAACTCTTGGTCAACACCCTGCTTTTGGTGGCGCTGGCCGTGCCGATCTGCATCGTGCTGTCGGTGGCGCTGGCCTGGCTGACCGAACGCAGCGATCTCCCCGGTGCCCGCCTGTGGGCCTGGCTGTCGGTGGCGCCGCTCGCCATCCCCGCCTTCGTGCACTCCTATGCCTGGATCACCCTGGTGCCGGGACTGCATGGCCTGTGGGCCGGCGTTCTGGTTTCCGTCGTCGCCTATTTCCCGTTCCTCTATCTGCCGGTGGCGGCAGCTTTGCGCCGTCTCGATCCTGCTCTCGAAGATGCCGCGGCAGCCGTCGGCCTCGGGCCTTGGCGCGTGTTCAGGCGGGTGGTTCTGCCACAGCTCAGGCTCGCCATCTGCGGCGGTTCTCTGCTGGTCGGCCTGCATCTCCTGGCCGAGTACGGCCTCTATGTGTTCATCCGCTTCGACACCTTCACCACGGCGATCGTCGACCAGTTCCAGTCTACCTTCAACGGTCCCGCCGCCAACATGCTGGCTGCGGTGCTGGTGACATGCTGCTTCGTGCTGCTCGGCATCGAAGTGCTCGTCCGCGGCGAGGAACGCTATGCCCGCGTCGGCTCGGGCGCCGCGCGCCAGCAGCAACGCACAAGGCTCGGCCGCGCCACGATCCCGTGCTTGGCTCTGCCGGTCGTCACCGCGCTGCTGGCGCTTGGCGTGCCGTTCGTGACCATCGGCCGCTGGCTTATGGCCGGCGGTGCCGATGTCTGGCGCCTCGACGAGATCGGCCTGGCGCTCGGCCAGACCCTGTTCCTGGCGCTCGCCGGCGCCCTGCTCGCCACGATCGCCGCCATGCCGATGGCCTGGATTTCGATCCGCGCGCCGGGGCCGCTGCAGCGCCTTCTGGAGGGCTGCAATTACATCGTCGGCTCGCTGCCCGGCGTCGTCGTGGCGCTGGCGCTGGTCACCATCACCGTGCGCATCGCCCTGCCGCTTTACCAGACCTTGTTCACGATCCTGATTGCCTATGCGCTGATGTTCCTGCCGCGCGCCCTGATCAGCCTCAGGGCGTCGATCGCGCAGGCGCCGGTCGAACTCGAACGCGCCGCCGCCAGCCTCGGTCGATCACCGCTCAAGGCGCTGTGGTCGACGACGATCCGCCTGTCGGCGCCGGGTGCCGCGGCTGGCATGGCGCTGGTGGCGCTCGGCATCATGAACGAATTGACCGCCACGCAGATGCTGGCGCCCAACGGCACACGCACGCTGGCGATGGCGTTCTGGGCCCACAGCGGCGAGATCGACTATGCATCGGCGGCACCTTACGCCCTCATCATGGTGGCGATGTCGCTGCCCCTGACCTGGCTGCTCTACGTCCAGTCGAAGCGGATGGCCGGACGATGAGCTTCCTCGAACTCACCGATGTGCACAAGCACTACGGCCCGGTAGCCGCACTGGCCGGCGTCGATCTCAGCGTGGCCAGTGGCAGCCGCACCGCGATCGTCGGGCCGTCCGGCTGCGGCAAGACGACCTTGCTGCGGCTGATCGCCGGCTTCGAACCGCCGGACCAGGGCCGCATCGTGCTCGACGGCGAGGTGCTGGCCAATGGCGGCGCCGCCGTGCCGGCATATCGGCGCGGCATCGGCTTGGTGGCACAGGACGGCGCGCTGTTCCCGCATCTGAGCATCGCCGCCAATATCGGCTTCGGCATGGGACGCCACGAGGACAAGCGCACCGAGCGCATCGTCGAGCTCGCCTATATCGTCGGGCTTGACAAGGCGATCCTGAAACGGCGGCCGCACGAGCTCTCCGGCGGCCAGCAGCAGCGTGTGGCGTTGGCCCGCGCCATGGCCATGAAGCCACGGCTGATGCTGCTCGACGAGCCGTTCTCGGCGCTCGACACCGGCCTGCGCGCCTCGATGCGCAAGGCGGTGGCCGAGCTTCTGGAAGCCGCCGGCATCACCACGATCCTGGTCACGCACGACCAGGCCGAGGCTCTGTCCTTCGCCAGCCAGGTCGCGGTGATGCGCGACGGCAAGTTCTCGCAGGTCGGCACGCCGCGCGAACTCTATCTCAAGCCGAAGGACAGGATGATCGCCGAATTCCTCGGCGACGCCATCATCCTGCCGGCAAAGATATCAGGCGGCTTCGCCAGCTCGCCGCTCGGACGCATCGCCGTAGACACCACCGAACAGCGCGACATCGTCCGCATCATGCTGCGGCCGGAACAGGTGCTGTTGAAACGAACGTCGCGCGAAGGCATGTCGGGCACGCCGGACATGCTGTTCGGCGAGGTGACCGAGTCCGAATTCGCCGGCTCGATGTGCACCATCGCGGTGCGGCTCTTGAACAGCCCCGATCCGCCGGACGCCGCCGCAATCGGCAACACACCGTTGATCCTGCGCAAGCCAGGCATGGACACGCCTGCCGTCGGCGAGATCGTCCGACTGACTGTTTCCGGCAAGGCGCATGTGTTTGCCTAAGCTGTTCGCGGCGCGGCGAACTGGTCTTCCATGTCTTCGGCGCGATCGAGCACTTTGAGCGCCGCTCCGACCGCACCCGCGACCGGATCGCCTCGGCGCGTACAAGGGAAACTGCCGCTGCGGCAGCGGCTCAAGATGAGCGCTATGCTCAAACTGGTCGCCGCAAGCGTTCCCCCGACCGAAACGGCGCGGCAGATCGGGGCTCGGCCGTTCCACCGTCTGCCGCAAGGTGAAGCGGCCGGATCAAGGTCAAGCCGCCGCTCAGATTTTCACGCATGGCCGTAGTCCCACGCTCCGGCCTTCCCTAGTGCCTCTCTGAAAGCCTTGCGTCCGCTTCCTGCGAGCCAGGAGCGGAAGGATTGCAGATCGGGGTTGAGTTCCCGCAAAGCGTCAAGGTCTGCCTTTCCCGCAAGGCGTCCCTCGTCCAGCAGCCCGGTTAATTTCCTGAGGAAGGGATTGGCTGCCAGGACTTCGTCGGAAAAACGACTATAGGCTATTGGGCGGCCGGCCGCCTCGGTGAACAGGGCTTCCAAATCTCGACCCGTGACGGTATCGCTCGCGATTTCGAGCGTCTTGCCACCAAATCGGACCGGATCCGCGAAGATCGCAGCGACGAACTTGCCGATGTCTTCCACCGCCAAAAGTTGCATCTGCTGATCCGGCCTGGCGAAGAAGTTGAAGCGACCCTCGTCCAGTCCAAAGCCCGGCATCACCAACATCTCCATGAAAGCCGCCGGTCGAACGATGCTTGCGGTAATCGGCAGGGTGCGAATATGGTCCTCGATGCGGGCCTTGCTGTCGAAGTGCCCCATGCCAGTCGGCCCAGCCCCGACTGCTCCGGTCGAGGTGTAGACAAGGTGCTTGATGCCGCTTTCGACTGCAAGGTCGGCGATGGCGATACCGTAGCGCTCCTCCTCCTCATCAGTCAGTCCAAGCGTAGGTCCCTGGCCCGAACTCGGTTGGACGCTGAAGATGCCGTTGACGCCATTCATCGCCCGCCGGACCGATTCAACGTCGGCGAAAGCCCCCTGCATGAGTTCAACGCCGGCATCGCGAAGGGCCACCGACTTCGAGGAGGCAGGATCTCGAACGAATGCGCGAACCTGCCAGCCTGCCTTGAGAAGTGCAGAAGCGACAGACCCGCCCTGCTGACCGGTTGCACCAAATACCAGAATCCGCAGTTTGCTATCAGACATGAAATTACCCTCGTGCTTGAACAAGGGTTACTCATATATACCTACGCAAAATGGCCCGGAAGACGGCACATCTTTCAACCTCAGGCACAAGGATGATACGTTGGACAGATTGATACATGGGCGGCCCTACGTTGAAACCGAGCAAGGCCCTCGTTTCAGACCGTGCGCTCCCAACGACGTTCTCGCCCGGCTTGGTGACAAATGGACTATTCTCGTCATGTCGCACCTTGCAGTAGTGCCCGGGCACCGGCTCCGTTTTTCGACCCTCAAGAACGGCATCGAGGGGATCACTCAGCGGATGCTGACGCTCACCCTCCGGAATCTGGAGCGTGACGGGCTCTTGGCACGCCACTACTTCCCGGAGGTGCCACCGCGCGTCGAGTATGAGCTGACGGAAATGGGCGCAGGCATGCTGCCTGCCCTTGAGGGGTTCACGTCATGGATTAGGAACAATTGGCCCAGCATTGCGGAGTGCCGGCGTGCCTATGATGAGGCTCGGCAATGAGACAACCCAATGTTATCTCGCCCGAGTGCCCGGATACGGGTAGTGAGCGGTGACCCCGCCAGGCGTTCGTGGTCGTCCTCTGTTAGCGCTCTCTGGCGTGGCATCCACGCCTTGCCTCAGTCGGGTTCCGAGTTCAGGCGAGGCGAGCATCGGTCGGGTTTTCGGAAAATGCCGCGACGAGATTGGCGCGCCTGTCGATGTCACCGCGCAGAACGACGCCCATCGAGATCCACATAGACCAGGCCAGCGCCCAGCTCTTCGACGAGGTCGACCGTAGCCAGACCGAAATCCGTTGCAGACCGAAATCCGTTGCGATTGCCGTGCGCCCAGGGGCGCCTAGTCCGACTTGGCGAGTGCCGTCTCTATCAGCCGCTTGGCGTCGGGGCTCGACCATTCGGCCGGGCCGTTCATATGGGCGATCAGGCAGCCTTCGCCGTCGATCAGCATGGTCACCGGCAGGCCTAGCGCCAGGCCGCGCGTCTTGAGATCGTTGAACAGTGCCATCGTCGAATCGCGGTAGTAGCCGAGCGCCTTGACGCCGGTTTCCTCAAGGAACTTTTTCGGCTTGGTGTCGTCGCCGGCATCGACATTGACCGCGACAACCTCGAAGGCGCCGCTGCCCATTTCCTTCTGCAGCGCGTCGAGCGCCGGCATTTCGGCGCGGCAGGGCGCGCACCATGTCGCCCATAGATTGAGCAGCACCGTCTTGCCGGCATGGTCGGCTAGCGTCATCGGCTTGCCGCCAGGATCGTTGAAGGCGAGGCTTTTCAGCGATTGCGGCGGATCGGCCGGCAAAAGTGCTGCAACCTGGCCGGTAGCAGCCGCCGCGACCGTCTTGGCGCGATCGGCTTTGGTAGTGCAGGCGACATCGTCCTTGCTGTCGCCAACGGCAACTTGAGCGGGCGCGTTGTTGCCAGAACCGCTCTCGCTGACATATACCGCGACCGCGCCGGCAAGCACGCCCGCCACCAAAGCGGCGAGGATGAGGCGCGGGGCCGGGAAAAATTTATTGCCGTCTGCCATTTTCTAAAAACTGCTCCGGAGCACGGGTTATAGCGATGAGCGACAAGAAGGCCAGCAACCAGATGTGGGGCGGACGTTTTGCCTCGGGTCCGGCCGCGATCATGGAAGCGATCAACGCGTCGATCTCGTTCGACCGCAAACTCTATGCGCAAGATATCAGAGGCTCGATCTCCCATAGCGAGATGCTGGCGCAAACGGGCATTATTTCGGCGGCCGATCAAGAAAAAATCGCTCACGGGCTGAACACGATCCTGGCAGAGATCGAAGCCGGCAAGTTCGAGTTCTCGACCAGGCTGGAAGACATCCACATGAATGTCGAGGCTCGCCTTGCCGAGCTGATCGGCGCGGCGGCCGGCCGCCTGCATACCGCCCGTTCACGCAACGACCAGGTGGCGGTCGACCTCAGGCTATGGGTCAAGGACGAGTGCTTTCGCGTCGCCGAGGCGCTGAAGGGCCTGATCGCGGCGTTCCTGGAGCGGGCCGAGGAGCATGCGGCAACGGTGATGCCGGGTTTTACCCATATGCAGGCGGCGCAGCCGGTGACCTTCGGCCACCACTGCCTGGCCTATGTCGAGATGTTTTCGCGCGATCTATCGCGTGTTCGCGACGCCATAGAGCGGATGGACGAAAGCCCGCTCGGTGCTGCCGCCCTTGCCGGCACCAGCTTTCCGATCGACCGGCACCAAACGGCCAAGGCGCTCGGCTTCCGCGAGCCGATGCGCAACTCGCTGGACAGCGTTTCGGACCGCGATTTCGCGCTGGAGTTTTTGGGGCTGGCGGCGATCTGCGCGACGCATCTGTCGCGGCTGGCCGAAGAGATCATCATCTGGTCGACGCCGCAATTCGGTTTCGTCAGGCTGTCGGATTCATTCTCCACCGGCTCCTCGATCATGCCGCAGAAGAAGAACCCCGATGCCGCCGAGCTGGTGCGCGGCAAGACCGGCCGGGTTACCGGCCATCTGGTCGGCCTGCTGACGGTGATGAAGGGCATGCCACTGACCTACGGCAAGGACATGCAGGAGGATAAAGAATCCGTGTTCGACGCCGCCGAGACGCTCGACCTGATGCTGGCGGCGATGACCGGCATGGTGCGCGATATGACGGTCAACGCCGCCGCCATGAAGAAGGCCGCCGGGGCAGGCTATTCGACTGCGACCGATCTCGCCGACTGGCTGGTGCGTACTCTCGGCCTGCCGTTCCGCGAGGCCCATCATGTCACCGGCCGCGCGGTGGCGCTGGCCGAAGGGAAGAAGATCGGGCTCGACAGGCTGCCGCTGGAAGACTTGCAATCCATTCACCCTGGCATCACGACTGACGTTTTTTCGGTGCTCGCCGTGCAGAACTCGGTGAAAAGCCGCACGAGCTTCGGCGGCACCGCGCCGTCGGAGGTGCGCAAGCAGATACGCTATTGGAAAAAGCGGCTCGCCAAAGCTTGAGCCAGGGTGCAATGCGCTGAAAACTCGGCTAAAAGCGGCAGCACGCAAAAGTTTCGGACGGATGGATCGATGACCGCAAGCAGGATTTTGGTGACGCTGACGCTGCTGGCGGCCGTGGCGGCTGTAACGGCCTGCGGCAGGAAGTCCGGTCTCGACACGCCCTATGAGGCGGCCGTGCAGGCACGCAAGGACGCACAAAAGGCCAATCAGCCCGTGCCGCCGGAGCCGGAAAAACCGGTCGAGGACAAGAAGTTCATCCTCGACCCGCTGCTCTAGCGTGATCCCGAACCGAAGGTCAGCGAAGCAAAAGTTGCAGACTTTTCGGACAAGATCACGCGAAAAACAAGATCTAGAGCCGATGAGATCACGCGATCTCATCGTGCTCCAACTTCCGGAACCACTCTTGTGAACCATTTCGACTACCGCGACGGCGTGCTGCATGCCGAGGACGTGGCGATACCGGATATCGCTGCAAGCGTCGGCACGCCGTTCTATTGCTATTCGACGGCGACGCTGACCAGGCATTTCCACGTGTTTGCGCAGGCCTTTGCCGGGCTCGACGCGTTGGTCTGCTACGCCATGAAGGCGAATTCCAACCAGGCCGTGCTGAAGATCCTGGCCAAGCTCGGCGCCGGCGCCGACGTGGTCTCCGAAGGTGAACTGCGCCGCGCGCTGGCCGCCGGCATTCCGGCCAACAAGGTCCTGTTTTCGGGGGTCGGCAAGACCGCGCGCGAAATGGATTTTGCACTCTCGGCCGGCATTCTGTGTTTCAACGTCGAATCCGAGCCGGAACTGGAACTGCTGTCGGCCCGTGCCACGGCATTGGGCAAGGTGGCCTCGATCTCGCTGCGCATCAACCCGGATGTCGATGCCAAGACCCACAAGAAGATCTCGACCGGCAAGGCTGAGAACAAGTTCGGCATCCCCTGGCAGAAGGCGCGCCAGGTTTATGCCCGCGCAGCCGAACTGCCGGGTATCAAGGTCACCGGCATCGACACCCATATAGGCAGCCAGATCACCGAGCTGCAGCCCTTCGACGACGCCTTCGCGCTGCTGGTGGAGCTGGTCGGCGTACTGCGCGCCGACGGCCACGCCATCGAGCATATCGATCTCGGCGGCGGCCTCGGTATTCCCTACCGCGTCGACAACAGCCCGCCGCCCTTGCCCGACGCTTACGCCCAGATCGTCAAGAAGCATGTCGCCAAGCTCGGACTGAAAGTGATGTTCGAGCCAGGCCGGCTGATATCAGGCAATGCCGGCATCCTGGCCTCGCAAGTGATCTTCGTGAAGGAGGGCGACGCCAAGAACTTCCTGGTTGTCGACGCCGCGATGAACGATCTGATCCGGCCGACACTTTATGATGCCTTCCATGACATCAAGCCGGTGGTGCAGCAGCCGGCCGCCGCACCGCGCATGACGGTCGACGTGGTCGGCCCGGTCTGCGAGACCGGCGATTATCTCGGCCTCGACCGCGATCTGCCCCGGCTGAAGGCCGGCGACCTGATCGCTATCGCCACCGCCGGCGCCTATGGTGCGGTGCAGGCCGGCACCTACAACACCAGGCCGCTGGTGCCCGAAGTGCTCGTCGACGGCGACCGTTTCCATGTCGTGCGTCCGCGCCAGACTTATGAGGAGCTCATCGGGCTGGATTCCCTGCCTGATTGGCTGGAATAGAGGCTGTAGCGACGCTACAGCCGGTTCTGAACCAGCGCCCTAGTCTGCGCGATCCTGTCCTCGTCGCGGCGATAGAATGTCCACTGCTTGATGCGTTTGCTGCTGAGAAGGCCCGCCTGGGTCAGCACCCGCATATGTTCGCTGAGCGTCGCCTGGGTGATCCCAAGCTTTTCGGCGATCAGCAGCGCGCAGACGCCGTCCTCGACCAGATCGCCATCCACTTGGCGTGGAAAATGCGCGCGCGGGTCCTTTAACCAGTCGAGGATTTGCAGCCTGCGCTCGTTGGCGATCGCCTTGAAGACATCGACCTCTTGCATTTAGGCATTTTGCTAAGTTACTAAGTAATGTCAACCCTTGGGAGCAGGCCATGCTGAACGGCAATAGGATCACACGCGAACGCATCGCCGCAATGGAGCCGCGCATCCGGCCTTTCGTGCGCCACACGCCGGTGCTGCGCGTCGACATGGCCGATTTCGGCCGACCGCCTCTTAGCCTCGACTTGAAGCTCGAATGCCTGCAGCATTCCGGCTCGTTCAAGGCACGCGGCGCTTTCACCAATCTTCTCGAGCGGCCGGTTCCCAAGGCTGGCGTCGTAGCCGCATCGGGCGGCAACCATGGCGCCGCTGTCGCTTATGCCGCCATGCGGCTCGGTCACAAGGCGACCATCTTCGTTCCCGAAGTGAGCCCGCCAGCCAAGCTGGAACGCATCCGCGGCTACGGCGCCGATCTGGTCGTCGGCGGCGCGCGCTATGCCGAGGCACTGGCTGCCAGTGAGGACTTTGCCGAAAAATCCGGCGCGCTGCAGATCCATGCCTTCAACCAGGAGGAAACGCTGGTCGGGCAAGGCACGCTTGGTCTCGAGATCGAGGCCGACCTGCCGGAGCTGGACACGCTGCTGGTCGCCGTCGGTGGCGGCGGCCTGATCGGCGGCATCGCCGCCTGGTTCGGCGGCCGTATCAGGATCATCGCCGTCGAGCCCGAAGGCGCGCCGACGCTCTATCGCGCCTTCGAGGCCGGTCAGCCCGTCGATGCGCCGACTGAGGGCATCGCCGCCGATTCGCTGGCGCCGAAGCGCGTCGGCGACATGATGTTTCCAATCGCCGAAGCCTTTGTCGAGCGTTCCATACTGGTCAGCGACGACGAGATCGTCGCCGCGCAGGCGGCGCTTTGGGACCGGGTGCGAATCATCTCCGAGCCGGGCGGCGCCGCGGCCTTCGCAGCGGTCCTGTCCGGCCGCTACGCGCCGGCTGCAGGCGAGCGTGTCGCCGTGCTGGTCTGCGGTGCAAACGCCAATCCGGCTAAATTCTAAGGATAATAGGAGCAGTCCCGTTCACGTTTTAGGGAACTGCCTCGCCTTCGCCGTGTTTCTTGATATGTTTGGAGCGACGAGCATCTAAAACTTTGAGTCCTTCGCATCCGATTTTCGGGCCGGTGCGATAGATTTGTGAGGTTCGGGTTATCCCCGCCCGAATCAGGAAGGGCCGATGACGCAACGACCCACCTTCACCAGCGATCGCGGCCTGGCCGGGCGCCTTGCGCTGAGCCGGCTGGCGACGCGGGTCTCGATGACGGTCGAACGTGGCTGGCCGTTGCTGCTTCCGTTGGTCATCGTCGCCAGCTTGTTTTTCAGCGTCTCGTGGCTCGGGCTCTTCCTTCTGCTGCCCGATATGGCGCGCATCGGCCTCCTGGCAGGGTTTGGCATTGCCATCCTTGCCGCGCTCTATCCCCTGCGTTTCTTCCGGTTGCCGTCCAGCGCCGAGATCGACCGGCGCATCGAAGCGGCCAACCAATTGCTGCACAGCCCGGTGCTGGTGCAGACCGACCGGCCGAGCGGCAGGGAAAGCATTTTTTCGCAGGCGCTGTGGCGCGAGCACCAGAAGCGCATGGCCGAAAAACTCGGCGACCTCGGTGGCGACCTGCCACGCACCCGGGTGCCGGAGCGCGACCCGTGGGGACTGCGGGCCGTGGCGGCGCTTTTGTTGGTCGCCGCCTTTGCCTTCTCCTTCGGACCGTCGGGCGGCCGCATAGCAGACGGGTTCAGTGCTCAGGGGGCGCGCGACGCTGTCCCGCCGCGTATCGATGCCTGGGTGACGCCGCCGGCCTACACCGGCAGGCCGCCGGTCTTCCTCACTTCACCAGCCCTCGCCAACCCAGCCGCCGCCAATCCAGCCCTTGGCAACAATGGCAGTCAGGCTGCGTCCATTTTCACCGTTCCGGAAGGCAGCGATGTGTCGCTGCGCGTCACCGGCGGTTCGGGCGAGGAAACGCTGAGCTATGCCGATGCCGACGGCAACGCCCGAGCCATCGAGCCGACCGCGCAACAGGCCGACGCGGCCAAGCCGGCGGCGGCAACGCCCTCCACGGTGCGCCAATTCACCGGAAAGCTCACGGCCAACGGCACGCTGACGCTCAACTCGGGCTATGACGAACTCGGCAACTGGACCTTCGCGGTGGTCCCGGACAAGCCGCCGCAGATCCGCTTCGTCGGCGAGCCGAAACGCGCCGCCAATGGCTCGTTCGAGCTCAACTACCAGATCGACGACGACTACGGCGCAGCCTCCGCCAAGGCGGATTTCGTATTGGCCGACCCGCCGGCGCCGAATGCGCATCCGCTCTACGGCCCGCCTGAAATGCCGCTGTCGCTGCCGCGCCGCGGCGCCAAGGGGAATGCCGCCAAGACCACGAAGGATCTGACCGAGCATGTCTGGGCCGGCGGCAACATCAAGCTCACGCTTGTCGCCACCGACGATGCCGGACATACGGCAACCAGCGAAACCAAGACGCTGGTAATGCCGGAGCGGCCCTTCTCCAACCCGCTGGCGAGAGCCGTGATCGAGCAGCGCCGCGTTCTGGCGCTCGACGCCAAAGCCAAGAGCCGCGTGCTCGACCTGATGGACGCCATCACGCTCAGGCCCGAAGACACGTTCGACAACATGGCGCACTACCTCGCCATCATGAGCGCCCGCACCCGGTTGAAGATCGCCGACAGCGACGACCAGTTGCGCAATGAGGTGGCCTACCTCTGGGAGATCGCGCTCGGCATCGAGGAAGGCAACCTTTCCGAGGCCGAGAGGCGGTTGCGCCAGGCGCAGCAGGCGCTGCAGGACGCGATCAAGAACGGCGCCAGCGACGAGGAAATCGACAAGGCGATGAAGGAACTGCGCGAGGCGATGAACCAGTTCCTGCAGGAATTCGCCCAGCGCGCGCAGCAGAATCCGAACGCGCCGCAGATGCAGCAGAACGGCCAGGAACTGCGCCAGAGCGACATCGAACGCATGATGGACCAGATCGAAAACCTGGCGAAATCAGGCGATCGCGACAGCGCGCAGCAATTGCTTTCGCAACTGCAGGACATGATGAACAATCTGCAGGCCGGACGTCAGCAGCAGGGCGGGCAGCAGAACAGCGAGATGCGCCAGCAGATGGACAAGCTCGGCGAGATCATGCGGCGCCAGCAGGAGATGATGAACGAGACCTTCCGCATGGACCAGATGCAGCGCGGCCAGCAACAGCGCGGGCAGAACCGCGACGAGCAGCTCGGCGAAAACGGCGAGCAGGGCCAAATGGGCGAACAGGGCGAGCCCGGCCCAGGTGAAGACCGCGATCCGCTCGGCCGGCCGAAGCCGATGACGCCGGAGGAATTCGCCGACGCGCTGAAGCAGTTGCAGGAAGGCCAGGGCAAGCTGCAAGGCGACCTCGACCAGCTGAGGAAAGGTCTCGAAGGCATGGGCCTCGAGCCCAATGAAGGATTTGGCGACGCTGGAAAGTCCATGGGCAATGCCGAACAGGCGCTTGGCGACAGTGATGGTGACCAGGCCGTCGGTCACCAGGGCCGCGCGCTGGAAGCGTTGCGCAAGGGCGCCAAGGACATGATGAAGCAATTGCAGGCCATGCAGGGCGACGAGGGTGAGGGCGAGCGGGGCGGCCGCCAGCAGAACGCCGACCGCGATCCGCTCGGCCGGCCGCGCGCCACCGAAGGTCCCGATTTCGGCGATTCGGTGAAGGTGCCGGACGAGATCGACGTGCAGCGCGCCCGCCAGATCCTCGAAGCGATCCGCAAGCGGCTCGGCAACGCGCTCAGCCCCGACATCGAGCGCAGCTATCTGGAGCGGCTGCTGGAGCTGAAGTAAAGCTCTCCTATCGCTCAAACATCAAACATTGAGATCGCCATGGTGAAACTCGGCGCCGTCACCCCGATCCTGCGCATCTTCGACATCGCCAAGGCGCATGAATTTTATATTGGCTTCCTCGGTTTCGAAGTTCAGTTCGAGCACCGCTTCGACGACAACACTCCCCTCTATATTGGAATTTCGCGCGATGGCTGCGTGCTGCATCTGAGCGAACATCACGGCGACGGCGCGCCGGGCTCTCACATCCGCGTCGAAGCGGGCGACATCGCGGCGTTGCACCGCGAACTGATAGCGAAGAAGTACCGTTTTGCCAGGCCGGGGCTGGAAGAGACGCCTTGGCAGACAAGGGAGGTCACCGTCGGCGATCCGTTCGGCAATCGGCTGACCTTCTACGAAGACGTCGCATAGCGGCTGCCCTTCCCGATCTTATCCGATCGAGGACGGCGCAGGCTTTAGCGATTGGTGAACGCCTCACGGATCGCCTCTTCCATGCCGTCGATGGCCTCGCCGGAGGCGTTCGGATTGCGCCGCAGCACCACGTTCGAGGAATCGATGTCGCCGAACCCATCGTCGGCCGTAAGTTCGCTGCAGCCTGCGGGGATGTTGCTGCGCGAGATCGGCGCGATCGCCAGCCCGGAGGTGACGGCGAGCCGCAGGCCGCCATTGGTATCGCTGGTATAGGCGACACGATAGGTGAGGCCGCGCTGCTCCAGCGACTTTATCGCGAAATCCTTGCACCAGCCGGCGCGGTTGTAGAGCGCGATCGGCACCGGCCGCTCCTCATGCATGTGATGCAGCTCCGACGTCACCCATACGGTCGGGTCATGCATCAGCACCTCGCCGCCGAAGAGATCCTGCCATTCGAACACCACCGCCAGATCGAGCTCGCCGGCGGCGAGCGCCGCAATCTGCGCACCGGAATGCGCGTAGCGGACGGTGATGTCGACCTGAGGATGGCGCTTGGCAAAGGCGCCGAGCGCTCGCGACAGGATGGCGTGCCCATATTCTTCCGGAATGCCGATGCGCACCGGCCCGCCAAGCGGCGCCGCGACCATCGATGCCGCCGTCTCGTCCAGCAGCGACACGATGCGACGGGCGTTAACGATGAGTTCGCCGCCGCGGCGCGTCAGCGCCACGCCACGCGAGCCGCGCTCGAACAGGCTGTCGCCGACCACATCTTCGAGCTTCTTCATCTGCATCGAAACCGCCGACTGGGTACGGCCCGCCTGCACCGCTGCCTTGGTGAAATTGCCGGTGTCGGCAACCGCGACGAAGGTGCGCAGCAGATCGCTGTCGAGCGTCGGTTTCATGCATTCCCGCCATAAGAAAATCTGATTGCTGGCATCATTCCAATTCGTTTGCAACATGTCAAACGGCGGATGATAGTTGCTTCACCCATTGGATATGCGGCTGCGAAATCGGCCGCGGACCAATCTAGAGTCCTCACTCGTACCCGCTGCCCGAAAAGGTGGCGGGTTCTTTTTGCCCGAGCGCAGGCTGGTTCTCGGGCCGCACAGCAAGGAGCCGTCGAACGACATGCAGAACCGGATCGTCCTCGGCATGGCAAGCCTTTGCCTCGGCGTTCTGGTGTTCTCGCTTCAGGATCCGCTGATCAAGGCCGTATCGGGCACTTACCCGGTGACCGAAGTGATGGCGATCCGCTCGATCGTCGCCTTGCCCATTCTTCTCGTGCTCGTTCATGCCGATGTCGGGCTCGGCGCGATCTTTTCGAGGCGGTTTCGCATGCTGACGATGCGTGCCTTCATCCTGTTCACCTCCTACACGGTCTATTACCTGGCGATTGCCGCCCTGCCGCTTGCCGACGCGGTGGCGCTCTATTTCATGGCACCGCTGTTCATCATGGCGCTTGCCGGCCCTTATCTCGGCGAACGGGTGGCATGGCAGACGCTGGTCACCGTCATGGTGGGGATGCTGGGCGTGCTGGTGATGCTGCGGCCCGGTGCCGGGCTGTTCGACTGGGCGGCGCTGCTGTCGCTGGCCTCGGCAGTGCTCTACGGCTTTTCGCAGTTGATGGCCCGCAAGATCGGCGACACCGAATCGTCCACGGTCATGGCGTTCTATCAAAACGGCGTCTATCTCCTGGGAGCTGCAGCGGTCGCCGGACTGTTCTGGCTGGCAGGAATAGCTCACGCCACGCATCCGAGCCTCGAATTCCTGGTCAGGCCATGGATCTGGCCGACGCCGATCGATTTCCTGAAGATGGCCGCCTGCGGCTTCGTCGCCTCGGCCGGCATGATCCTGTTGTCGCAGGCCTACCGGCTGGCGCCCGCCAACAGCGTCGCCACATTCGAATACACCGGGATCATCTGGTCACCACTGTGGGGCTTCCTGTTCTTTGCCGAGGTGCCGCGGTCGACCACCGTCATCGGCGCCGCCCTCATCATCGGCGCCGGTCTGTTCGCGCTCAACGCCAGTCGGCGCCGCAGCAGCGCGCCGGCAATCGCGGCGACCTGCGATCCCGCCTGACAGCGATCCGGTTTCAGGCGAAACAGGCGAGCGCCTGTTCGATGCGCGCGCGGATTTCGGCCAGCGTGAACGGCTTCTGCACGACGTCCACAATGATGCCGTTCAACTCCTCGGCGCGCTCGCGCTGGTCGGCATAGCCGGTCATCAGCAAGATCTTCATCGCCGGGAAAAGCGACGCCGCCGCCTTGGCCATCTCGATGCCGTCCATTTCCGGCATGCGGATATCGGAGACGACAAGGTCGTAGCCGCCACGTGCTGCGCGGATCAGGGCAAGCCCTTGCGCGCCGTCGGCGGCGATGTCGATCATATGCCCGGCGCGTTCGAGCGCGCGGGCGGCGAGGGTGCGGACGGACTCATCGTCCTCGACGATCAGGAGCTTTGCCATAGCGGAATGTTTGGCGTGGAAAAGTTGACTTTTTCTGAACCGCAAACGGCATCGAACATAAATTAGGCGTCGCCCTTGACGACGCCGACGAAGGGCAATTCGCGAAAGGCGTGGGCGACATCCATGCCGTAGCCGACGACGAAATAGTCGGGGCAGTCGAAACCTACATAGTCGGCATTGAGCGCGGTCTGGCGGCGCATGCGCTTGTCGAGCAGCACGGCGATGGCGCAGCTTTTGGCGCCGCGCGACAGCATCAGGTCGCGGGTGAAGGACAGCGTCTTGCCGGATTCGAGGATGTCGTCGATCAACAGCACGTCGCGGCCGGCGACCTCGTTGTCAATGTCGCGCAACACCCTCACCTCGCCGCTGGTGGTGCCGGCGCCATAGCTGGAGATGAAGATGAACTCGACCTCGGGCGACAGGCCGACATCGTGCATGGCGCGGATGAGATCGGCGGCGAAGATGAACGATCCTTTCAGCACCGAAATCACCAAAAGGTCCTGATAGTCATGCCCGGCGATCTCCTTGGCGAGTTCCAGATTGCGGCGGGCAATCGCCGATGCCGAAAACAGAACCTCGATATCCTTGCCGCGCACGACTGGCATTGGCCGCCTTTCCAGAAATGATCGCCCTAATTGGCGAAGGTGACCGAGACGGTCTTGACCCCGTTTCTAGGCACGTCGAGCCGGCTGGAAAAGCCAAATCTTTCGCCGGGCGCCAGCGAACGGTTGAATGTGCCCAGCGTATAGCGAGTCGTGCGCCTGTCATTGCCGGTGACCCGGATTTCCAGCGGCGGCAACTGCGACGGGCTGGCGCCGTCATTGGCGGCCTCGCCACCGACGAACAGGACAGGTTTTGGCCCGGACGCGTCGATACGCGACGTGACGCCTGAAATGGTGAGTGCAGCGCCCGTTTCCTGCGCCGCGAGAAGAAGCGGCGCCTGGCGAACCAGCGCGTGCCCGCCCGAGATCCAGAAGGCTGCCAGCGCGGCACCGAGGCCGGCGATCCAGAAGATCGGCCCGCCGCGCGATATCAACGGCCGTTCCATCGCGGCTTCGGGCTTGCGCAGCATGTCCATGCCTTCAATCGATGGCGTGGCGATCACGCGCGAAGGCGGTGGGTCCATGCTTCCGATGAAGCGCGGCAACACCTCGTAATCGGCATCGACGATGTCATCGGCTGGATCACGCATGATGCGTTCCGGCGCGGCGGCCATATCGGTCATGATTTCGCCGGAAACCGGGCGCGCGGTTCGATCCTCAGCCATCATGGCCCAGCACTACAGCACCTGTTCGCTCTTCGTTTCTTTTGCGTAAACGGAAATGGTTAACGCTTCCCCATCGGAACCCTTGTGACGCGCCCAAAAAACCTCAGAATTAACTGCCGGTTAACCATGCCGGCCGATGGTCTTTTCTCAGAGAAGGCTGGCTCGTCGCCGCCGCAAGTTTCAGGTCGTCGAACGTGATCCGCTTCGAAAATGTCGGCCTCCGCTATGGCATGGGTCCGGAAATCCTCCGCGACATTTCCTTGCACATACCGGAGCGCTCCTTCCAGTTCCTGAGCGGCCCTTCGGGCGCCGGCAAGACGACGCTGCTGCGGCTTTTGTTCATGTCGCTCAAGCCGACGCGCGGGCTGATCACCATCTTCGGCAAGGACCGCTCGCGCATCTCGCGCACGGAGCTGCCGCATCTGAGGCGGCGCATCGGCGTGGTGTTCCAGGACTTTCGGCTGCTCGACCACATGACGACCTATGAAAACGTGGCCTTGCCGCTGCGCGTGCGCGGACGTGAGGAGACGAGCTACCGCACCGACGTGACCGAACTCTTGAAATGGGTCGGCCTTGGCGAGCGCATGCATGTGCTGCCGCCGGTGCTGTCGGGCGGCGAGAAGCAGCGCGCCGCGATTGCCAGGGCGCTGATCGAGCAGCCCGAGATCCTGCTTGCCGACGAGCCGACCGGCAATGTCGATCCGCCGCTGGCGCGCCGCCTGTTGCGGTTGTTCATCGAACTCAACCGGCTAGGCACCGCGGTGGTGATCGCAACGCATGACCTCGGCCTGATGGAGCAGGTCGACGCGCGGCGCATGATCCTGGCCGGCGGAAGGCTGGATATCTATGACTGACCTCTCCCTTGACCATGGCGAAGACCAACACGCCGAGAGGGCCGCGACGACGCAGCGCGTTCAGCGCAAGATGGCGCCGATCGTGCCGGCGCAGAACATCGCCGGCCGCGCGCTTGTCCTGGTCATCGCCATCATGACGTTCCTCTCCTGCCTGACCTTCGGCGCAGTGACGCTGGTGCGCGACACCGCCTCGGTCTGGGAGAACCAGATCTCACGCGAGGCGACGATCCAGATCAAGCCGGTAGACGGCCTCGACATGGAGGCAGCACTTGCCCAGGCCTCGCAGATCGCCGGCGAATTTCCTGGCGTGAAGGGCGCCAGGATCGTCGACCGCGATGCCACCGCTCGGCTGCTGGAGCCGTGGCTGGGTTCGGGCCTCAACATCGACGACTTGCCGGTGCCGCGCCTGATCATCGTCACCATAGACGAGAACAATCCGCCCGATTTCGCCGCAATGCGCGCCGCAATAACGCCGAAACTGCCCAGTGCATCACTTGACGACCATCGCACCTGGGTCGACCGGCTGGTGGCCATGGCCCGTACCACGGTGACGATCGGCATCGCCGTGCTGGCGCTGATGCTGTCGGCAACCGTGCTGACCGTGGTGTTCGCAACGCGCGGTGCCATGGCCGGTAACGGCCACATCATCGAGGTGCTGCATTTCGTCGGCGCCGAAGCGCGCTTCATCGCGCGCGAATTCCGCCACCACTTTCTGGTCACCGGGATGAAGGGCGCAGCCGCCGGGGGTGCGGCGGCGGTGCTCGTCTTCATCGTCTTCTCATGGTGGTCGTCGCGCAACATGGCAACGCCACAGGCCGATCAGGCAACCGCACTGTTCGGCAATTTCGCCATCGGTTCGGCGGGCTATTTCGGCGTCGTCCTCATGGTGCTGGTGATCGGTGCGCTGACGGCAGCAACCTCCCATGTCACCGTCGTCACCTATCTCAGCGACATCGATGTCCGCCAACCGGACGCGGGGTGATCACGGATAGAGAATTAGCGTAACTTAATGTGTGCTTTTTCACCTACTAAACGCCGTATTTCGGGGTTAACGATAAGATGATGGACGCGCGCGACTCGACCGGAATGGCTGGACAGTTGCCCTTGGTGATTACGCGTTCCCGCGAGCGCGCCAAGCCCAGCCGATTGGCGGGCGCGTTGCGCATCTCCGCTTTCTTTCTGCTCGTGCTGGCGACATTGTTTGCCGGCGGCTTCGGTTGGTTCGCCAACACCGTCAGCCATCTCGCCACGCCCGCCAATCCAGCTAAAGCCGATGCCATCATCGTGCTGACCGGCGGCCATTCGCGTCTCGACGCCGCCATGGGCCTGCTTGCGTCCGGCAAGGGCGAGCGGCTGCTGATCAGCGGCGTGCATCCATCCGCCAGCCGCCGCCAGCTTCAGGTCGCGACCCGCGGCGACAAGGAATTGTTTTCCTGCTGCGTCGACATCGACCGCGCCGCGCTCGACACGATCGGCAATGCCGAGGAAAGTGCAAAGTGGGTGGAAGACCACGCCTATGGCACCGTGATCCTGGTCACCAACAACTACCACATGCCGCGCAGCCTGCTGGAAATGGGTCGGCTGCTGCACAAGGCCAAGCTCGAGCCCTATCCGGTGGTCAACAGCAATCTCGGCAATGGTGGCTGGCTGACCAAGCCCAAGGCGCTGCGGGTGCTGTTTACCGAATACAACAAATATCTGCTGGCGCTGGCGCGCGGCATCGTGCCGGTCAAGCCGACGCCAACCGGCATCGCGCTGGCCGAGGCTGCTGGACCGAACTGAGCCGATCTGGAACCGGCAGCGGCATCATTCCTTGACGGTGGCAGTTGAGGCGCCACGCAGGCGCGAGATTTCCTGTTCGAGACGTTCGATACGCTTGTCCCGTTCAGCCAGCGCCGCCGCCACGTCGGCCGCTTCGAAACGCTGCGGTATATGCTGCGGGCAGTTGGAATCCCAGGCCGAAACCGTGAACAGGATGATTTGCTCGGGGCGCGCCTTGTAGCCTTCCGGCATCAGCTTGGCCATCAGGTCGGCGTCGCCCTCGACGACGCGCGCGCTGCCCCAGATTTTAATGCGCTGCCGATGGGCATAGTCGATCAGGAACAGGAATGCGCGCGGGTTGTCGTCCAGATTGCCCTGGGTGATGAATTGCCTGTTGCCGGAGAAATCCGTGAAGCCGATCGTCCGCTCGTCGAGCACCTTGAGGAAACCGGCCGGCCCGCCGCGATGCTGGATGTAGGGCTGGCCCTCACCATTGGCCGTCGACAGGAAGATGCTGGTCTGCGCCTCGATAAAGGCAGCGAGATCGGGCGTGATATCAACTGGCCAGCCGCCGCGCTCCTCGACGCGGGCATAGGCATCACGTGAACCTTTGCGGGCCTGGATCGCCTTGACGGTCGGCGTGAAGGCGACATCGCTGGTGAAAACGTGAGCATTCATGAAAAAGCCTCCTTCAAAGGCCGAGCTCCGTTAGAGAGGGATGATCGTCCGGCCGGCGGCCGAGCGGCCAATGAAATTTGCGATCGGCCTCGAGGACCGGCAGGTCGTTGATGCTGGCGATGCGCAGGCGCATCAATCCATGTTCATCGAACTCCCAGTTCTCGTTGCCGTAGCTGCGAAACCACGAGCCGCTGTCGTCGTGCCATTCATAAGCGAAACGCACGGCGATACGATTGTCGCGGAAGGCCCAGACCTCCTTGATGAGCCGGTAGTCGCGTTCGCGATCCCATTTGCGTGTGAGGAAGGTCTGGATGGCGTCGCGCCCTTGCAGGAACTCGGCCCGATTGCGCCAGCGGCTGTCGATTGTGTACGCGAGCGCAACCCTTGTCGGATCACGAGAGTTCCAGGCATCCTCCGCCATGCGTGCCTTCTGTGCGGCGGTCTCGGCGGTGAATGGCGGGAGCGGCGGGCGGCTTTCAGACATGGGAACTCCTTGTGACGGGCTAGAGCGGCGGACTTTCAAGTCAAACCGTATCGCCGCTCTAGCTTTTTGTTTGAGCATCGGATTTTCCAAAAACCGAACTCAGGCTGCCTTCCGGGCAGAAACGGCCGGAAAATCGATCTCCGTCCTGGCAACCTCGTTGAGATAGTTGGTCCAGACATTGAGAGCGACGTGCTGGACGATCTCGATGATCTGCGCATCGTCATAGCCTGCGAGCCTGACGGCGCTGAGATCCTCGTCACCGATATGGCCGCGGTCGCGTGCCACCTTGGCGGCGAAACGCACGGCTGCGGCGGCCTTGGGATCGTTGGACCCGCCAGCGCGGTTGGCGACCATCTCGGCATCGTCAAGCTTGGCGAGGTTCTTGCCGAGATAGGTGTGGGCGGAAAGGCAGTAGCTGCAGCCATTGATCTCGGCGACCGCCAGGGCGATGCGCTCGCGCGTCGGCGCCGGCAGGCGACCCTTGGCAAGCGCTCCGGACAGACCGAGATAACCTTCAAGCGCAGCCGGGCTATTGGAAACGAGCCTGAAGAGGTTTGGGACAACGCCGAGTTGCTTCTCGACGGCATGCAACATCGGCTGCGACGCGGCAGGCGCGGCCTCTATGGACGCGGGTGTAGGGATACGGGACATCGGCATTCCTTCTCGTTGAGCAGCTTCGCCGCTAAACATGGCCCCTTCCATCTTTCGGATGTAGCTGTCATATTTGCAATCAATCCTTCCATTTTCCGAGAGAAGTATGGATCGCCTTGAAGCCATGTCGCTTTTCGTCGCCGCGGTGGAAGCCGGCAGCCTTTCGGCCGCCGGACGCCGTTTCGGCATCCCGCTGGCAACGGTCAGCCGCAAGGTCTCCGACCTGGAGCGGCATCTGAAGACGCGTCTCCTGAACCGTTCGACACGGCAGCTGATGCTGACCGACGCCGGTCACGCCTATCTCGCCGCCTGCCGTCGCATTCTCGAAGAGGTCGGCGAGGCCGAGCGTATCGCAGCCGGCGAATACAGCGCCCCGACGGGCGAACTGATCGTCACCGCTCCGATCGTCTTTGGCCGCCTGCATGTGCTGCCGGTCGTCATCGGCTTCCTCGCCGCCTACCCCGACGTGGCTATTCGCCTGATGCTCGCAGACCGGATAACCCAGTTGACCGAGGAGCATATCGATCTCGCCGTCCGTATAGGTGAGCTTCCCGACTCGAGCCTGGTGGCCACCCGCATCGGCTCGATCCGGCGCGTTGTTTGCGCGAGCCCGGCCTATCTGGCCGAGCACGGCACGCCGGGAACCCCGAAAGACCTCGCGGCACACAACTGCATCACTTTCGAGGGACTCACCGTTCCCGCCGCTTGGACGTTTGCCACCGGCAAGACCGAACTCGCTGTTCCGATCCGCTCACGGCTTCGGGTCAACACGGCGGAAGCGGCGATCGATGCCGCGATTGCCGGCGTCGGCATGACGAGGGTGCTCTCCTACCAGATTACGGCTGCGGTGCGCTCCGGCACGCTCCGCACCGTGCTTGAGCCGTTCGAGCCGCAGCCATGGCCGGTCAGCCTCGTGCATGCCGGCCAGGGTCTTCTGCCCCTGAAACTGCGTGCGTTCCTCGACTTCGCCGCTCCACGCCTGAAGAAGCGGCTGACGCAAGCGACGTGGCAGGCTTGACGAACGGACGGCGACCCATCAAATCGGCTCGATCTCCGTCTTCGCACCGTTTCCTTTTTGCCCGCGCTTGGTGTAACCAACGCACACTTCCTCACCGGGCAATTCCCACATGCTCCTTATCCGCTCGCTGGCGTTCAACCTCATCTTCTACGTCAATCTGATCGTCCAGATGGTCCTCTGGACCCCGTATTATTTCCTGTCGCCGCGCCACCGCGCCTGGTTCGTGCCGAAATTCTGGTCGCGCACCTCGATGTGGCTCTACGACAAGATCGCCGGCACCAAAAGCGAGATCACCGGCCAGGAGAATCTGCCCGAGGGCTCCTTCATCCTGGCGCCGAAGCACCAGTCGTTCTGGGACACGATTGCCTTCCTGCCGTTCCTTCATGACCCTGTTTACATCCTGAAGCGGGAACTGACCTGGATCCCGTTCTTCGGCTGGTACATTTTGAAAATGCGGATGATCCCGGTCGACCGCGGCAGCCGCTCGAAGGCGCTGAAAGCGGTGGTCGCCGCGACCAAACAAGAGCTGGCGCGCAATCCCCGGCAGCTGATCATCTATCCCGAGGGCACGCGCCGCGCGCCGGGCGACGAGCCGGCCTACAAATACGGCATCGTCGAGATCTATGCGCAGCTCGGCATTCCGGTGGTGCCGGTCGCCCATGTCGCCGGCCTCTATTGGCCGCGCCGGAAATTCCTGCGCTATCCCGGCACGATCAAGGCCCGCTTCCTGCCGCCGATCCCTCCCGGGTTAGACAAGCAGGAGTTCATGGAACGGCTGATCGGCGAAACGGAAGCCGCCTGCGACCAGCTGCTTGTCGAGGCGTCCCGTGCGCCTAACCCGCCGCTCTTGCCGCCGACGGCGGTGAAGCGGCTGAGGGAATTGGCCTCCGATAACCCGGCCTGAGCCGCCCGTCCGACCGGCACCATCCCTAGGGAATCACAGCCAGCGCCGTGGTCAGAACCAACGTCGCCGCAAACGTCAGGTTGATGATCCGCGAGGTCAGCGGTTTACGCAGAAAGCGCGCAAACGCCGCCCCGGCGAGAAGCCAAAGGGCATGGATGGCGACGATCATCGAGGCGAGGACCGCAAGCTTGAGCCCTGCATCGAGCTCATCGGTGGTAGACGTGCCGGCGAAGACGGCGGCTATCGCCACATAGGCTTTGGGGTTGGCGACGGCCAGAACAAACCCACCCCGGAATGTGGGAAGTGCCGCCCCGCCGGTACGCGCGGCCAAAGGCGGAGCCGTTGCTATCTTGAAGGCGAGGTAGAGGATGTAGGCTGCGGATGCGACCGCCAGGAGCGGTGTGAGCTTGGGCACAGAGGCAAGCATGGCCGTGATGCCGGTCGCCACGACCAAAAGCACGGCAACCGTACCAAGAATGATGCCCGAGGCGTAGCGAAGCGAACCGTGCAGACCGAAGGCGGCGCCAACGGCTGTGACGCTTATCGTGGCCGGCCCCGGGCTGCCCATCACGACCGCCGATGCCAGGATGAGCGCCAGCAATTGCCGCCATAGTTCCGGATGGGAAAAGACCTGCTCGGCCATCTGTATACCAGTATCCCGACGCGATGCGATCGATGGTATGGCAGGGCAGAGCAGGGCGTCTTGAACGATCGTGCGCGGGCACTCGGCGCAGGCCGCGCACGATCCTTGGCTGCCGTTTGAGCAGGCCGCCGCTTCGCGCTAGCGTCTACGCACTCGCGCTGTCGAGCTCGGCGATATCGTCCGGACCGAGCTTCAATGATGCGGCGCGGACGAGGCTGTCGACCTGGTCCAGAGTCGTGGCGCTGGCGATTGGCGCCGTGACGCCTGGCCGCGCGATCACCCAGGCGAGCGCCACGTCCGCCTGCTTGGCCGAGTGACGCGCCGACACCGCGTCGAGTGCCGCCAGGATGCGCATGCCGCGAGCATTGAGGTAATCTTTCACGTCGTCGCCACGCGCGCTTTTGCCGAGATCGGCTTCGCTGCGGTACTTGCCGCTCAAAAAGCCCTTTGCGAGGCTGAAATAGGTGATGACGCCGATATCCTCGGCCATGCACAGATCGCGGAGCGGTCCATCGAAGGAGGCGCGGTCATAGAGATTGTACTCCGGTTGCAGCACCGCGTAGCGCGGCAGGCCCCGCAAGCTTGCCACATCGAGCGCGGCGCGCAACTGGCCGGCATCGAGATTGGAGGCGCCGACATGGCGGACCTTGCCTTTGGCGAGCAGCTTTTCGTAGGCGCCGAGCGTTTCCTCATAGGGGGTGGCCGGGTCCGGCCAGTGCGACAGATAGAGATCGACGACATCGGTCTGCAGCCGCTTCAGCGACCCATCGATGGCCTTTTCGATATAGGCGGCGGAGAGGTCTTTCCTGCCCTGCCCCATATCCGACCCGACCTTGGTGACCACCACGACCTTGTCGCGGTTGCCGCGGCTCTTCATCCATTTGCCGATAATCGTTTCGGACTCGCCGCCCTTGTTGCCGGGAACCCAGCGCGAATAGGAATCGGCGGTGTCGATGGCGTTGAGGCCGGCGCCGACGAAGCGGTCGAGCAGGTCGAACGAGGTTTTCTCGTCGGCGGTCCAGCCGAAGACATTGCCACCCAGAACCAGCGGCGCGATGGACAGGTCGGTTTGACCGAGACGACGTTTCTGCAAGACTGATCTCCGTGGGAAATGGAAAGGAGTGGGCGAAAGCCCTCGCTTAACCTAGGTCTCACCGCGCCAAGGTCAAAGGCCTGGCCGTCCTTTCCAAAGGGCCAGCGCTTCACAAGGGCGCGATCCGCCGCGCCGATGTTCCGGCCGGTGACCTATTGGCTTTGGCGCCGGTATTCGCCAGGCGGCAGCCCGACCGCGCGACTGAAAAGCCGGCTGAATGAGGCCGTATCCCGGTATCCGACCTGGTAGCATATTTCCGAAATACCGAGTTTGGTGCTTTCAAGAAGTGTTTTCGCGGCCTCAAGGCGCCGGTCCTGGATCCATCGGCCGGGAGTGGTGTGCAATTCATCGGAAAACCGGCGCGCCAGCGTTCGCGGCGACAGACGGAGCTGCGATCCAAGAAAGGCAAGGTCGAGCGCTCCGAGCTGTTTTCTGGACAAGGTTTCGAGCCTATCGCGGAACGGCTCTTGCGAGGGCAGCAGATCGGTGAGCGGGAACTCGTACGGGGTCTGGATCTGCCGCGACGGCGGCAGCACCAGCAATTTGCGAACCAGGCGCTCCTCCCTGGCGAAGCCAAGATCCCGCAGCAGCGCCTTGCCGAGCTCCAGGCCCGAAAAACCGCCGCCGCAAGTGTAGATCCGTCCGTCCCCGATCAGCACACGTGAAGCGTCCCAACGCACCTTCGGAAAGCGGCGCTGGGCATCGGTCTTCAGCCACCAGGAGATCGTCGCGCGCTTTCGGTCGAGAAGACCGGCGTCTGCCAGGAAGTAACCGGCCCCGCAATGCGCGGCGATGATGGCGCCGTCGCGCTGCGCGCTTGCGATAAGCGGCGCGGCATGGCGGCTCTCTTCCTCCAACGCCGCAACAAGCTCCGGGATTTGCATACCGGGCATGGCCAGTAGGATCAGCAAGTCCATGCGCCGCGAAGGTTCGCGTCTGGTGTGAAAGGAGATTCCAGGCGTCGTCGTGGCGTCGGCCTGCCGTGCCACGAATTCGAAGGAAATCGCCGGCGCGCCGCGAATGGTGTTCACCAGCTCGAACATTTCGACAAGTGTCGCGGCGACGGCCGAATAGAAGGTCGACGGCAGCCAGATCACGGCGTGGACGGGACGATAGTCCAAGGTGCCTCCTTTGAACAGTTGGCAAGTTTAGCACATAGATTGTCAAATCTGCCAATTCCGATTTTTGCCAGCGACCTTAGGTTCCGCGACCGATGCAAACACCGGTGCTGCAATCTGGTGACGGCCAGGCTGCTTGCCCAAGATCGCCCATTACTGGAGACCGACATGAAAGCAGTTGTATTCGACGCAATCGGCTCGCCGCGGGAGGTGCTCTATCTCGGCGATGTGCCCATGCCGCGAATTGGCGACGGCGAGGTGCTGGTCAGGATGGTCTCCGCCTCGGTCAACCCTGGCGACTTCCTGTTCATCCAGAACCTCTACCCCGAACCGAAGAAGCCGCATTTCCCCCGGCAGGTCGCCGGAAACCATGGCGCCGGCATTATCGAGGCCGTGGGCGCGAACGTCGCTTTGAAACCGGGCACGCTTGTCGCATTCAGCTACTACAATAGCTGGGCCGAATATGCGGCCATTCCGGCCGAATGGCTTATCCCGCTACCCGCCGACTATCCGCTCGAACGCGCCGGGCAGATGGTGAACCCCATCACCGCCTGGGACCTGCTTGCGGATTCCCGTGTTCAGGCTGGACAGTGGCTGGCCGTTACGGCCGGCTACTCGTCGGTTTCGACGATGGTGATGCAGTTCGCCCAACGGCGCGGCATCAACGTGATCGCGCTCGTGCGACGCTCTCATGACAGGCTGGATCTGAAGCGGCTTGGTGCCACCGCCGTCCTCGACCTCTCGGATTTGAAGGTCGGTATCAGGGATGCGGTCATGGAAATAACCGGCGGCGCCGGGCTGAACGGGATTATCGATAATGTCGGCGGACCCGTCAGTGGCGAATTGATCCGCGCCCTCGCTATGGGCGGACAGATGGTCATCAATGGCGGCATGAGCGCCGAGCGTTTCGAACTGCACAATTTCGACGTGCTGCTGAGCGGCGTCGAGATCAGGGCAAATATCTACCGCTATTTCTTTTCGCCGCCTGTCGAAGCCGACCGAGCAGTTTTGCGCGAGATTGTCGACATCTTCGGCCAACCCGATTTCCATGTCCCAGTCGGCGGCATCCATCCGCTGGCGGGATTCGAGCTCGCCGTGACAAACAGCCTGGACCGCGCCGATCTCGGAAAGCAGATTTTCAGAATGTAGCCCGGACCACGATCCGAACCGAAGGTACCGGTTTTCGGACGAGATCATCAAACAACGAAAAAGATCACGACCCGATCCGTTTCCCCACCTCTTCCAGCCAGTAATCGCGGATACCCAGCGCCTCGAGGTGCTCCAGCGTGCTGAGTACGTAGTCCTCGTTCCTTCCCGACTGGCCGACGGCGCCGTGAACGACGGTCGCCGCGTCCGCCGCATCGAGCGCGCCGGCATATTGCTCGTGGGTGCGGTCGACGACATAGGCGACCGCCGGGACAATCTCGCCCCCGTTCGTATCGCCCACGTTCATGCCGTCATTGTCGAGGCGAATGCTAAGCATGCGCTCGAGATAGACACTGGTGACCAGCTCGCGCTCGCGCAGATAAGTGATGACTTCGGTGCGCAGCTCGCCGGGGACGCGGAAAGCCAGCCCGACGCAGGAGCCGCCACGGTCGAGGCCGAGCACTAGGCCGGGCCGTTCGCGCGTGCCGCGATGCACGAATGAGTAGACGCACAGCGACCGGCGATAGCCGTGGAGGCGGGCGCGCCGTGTCTCGACATGCGCAAATCCCGGCCGCCAGATTAGCGACCCGTAGCCAAAAACCCAAAAATCGCCCATATCGCCAAGCCTGGTTGCGGCACTGCACTGGAATCGGTGTTTTTAAAATCCGTCTCCATCTACCTGATGTTGCCGGAAACGACAGCCTCTGCAACACGCGCTAACGAAAGCCGCAGCATGACGTCGAGTGACGAGCGCCCGCCGAATTTTCGCCGCCGCCTCTTCTGGCTTGGCGCTTTGATCGTCGTGCTGTTCGGCATCTACAGCGCCGGCTGGTTCTACCTGGCAGACAAGGTCAAGAGCGAAGCCGCCAAAGCCGTGGCCGAGCTCAACGGCAATGGCATCGAGGCTGACTGCGCCAATCTCACGGTCAGCGGCTATCCCTCGAGCTTTGCCGTTTCCTGCAACAGCCTGGCATATCAGGACGACACACGGAACGTCGCCGCCTCGCTCGGCAGCGTCAACGCGGTTACGCACATCACCCAGATCCTGTCGCCTGGCGCCGACCTGCGGGGGCCGCTCAGGACCTCCGTCCCGGGGATGGCGCCGCTGTGGATCGACTGGGACACTCTGCGAGCGAACCTGAAACTGTCCTGGCCCCTGCCCCGGCGCGTTTCGCTGGAGGCCGAGGGCCTGTCCGGCCAGACCGATCCGGCTGATGGCACCGACCCGGTCGAACTGTTCAGCGCCGGGACGGCGGCCGGACAATTGCGTCCGAACGGTCAGGACATCGACTATACCGGGAGCTTTACCGATCTCGAAATCGATCCAGGGGCGATCGATGGCCGCGTGCTGCCGCCGCTCGACGGTAGCGGCGACCTGACGCTGAAGAACGGCGTGGCGCTGATCCAGAACCAGCCAAAGAGCCTGCGGGGCCAGGCGGTTGATATCGGCAAGCTCGATCTGTCGTCGGGGACCGCGCGCATCACCGTTTCCGGACCGGTTTCCGTCGATGCCGATGGGCTGATCGACGCCGACCTGATGATTAGGCTTAGCGACCCGAAGGCCGTGGCGGCAATCCTCGGCAAGGCCATTCCCGAGCAGAAGAGCCAGATCAAAACAGGCTTTGCCGGACTGGCGCTGCTTGGCAACGAACCGTCGATGCCCCTCAAGATCGTCAAGGGCAAGGCCTCGCTCGGTTTTATCCCGCTGGGCAGGATCAAGCCGGTCGATTAGACCATGATTGCGAACCTACAGTTCGCAATCATGGTCAAACAGGAAGATAGATGAACAGCCCGGTGAAGCTCCTGAGTGTTGGCGCGCTGACGCTCGATACGATCCTTCGCGTCGACGCGCTTCCGCAACATCAGGGCAAGTTCATCGCGTCCGACGGCGTCCAGATCGCCTCGGGCATGGCTTCGAGCGCGGCCTGCGCCGCACGCCGCCTCGGCGCGGACGTATCGCTGTGGGCGAGTGCGGGGGACGACCTGGTCGGCGACCAGCTGGTCGCCGGGATCGAGGCCGAGGGCGTCGATTGCGGCTTTGTCCGGCGCGTCAGCGGCGCGCGGTCGGCACTGTCGGCCATCTTGGTCGACACGCATGGCGAGCGCATCATCATTCCTTTCTATGACAAGCTCGCCCAGGCCGACCCCGAGGCCCTCCCCACCCGAGATCTCGCTGCATTCGACGCCGTCCTGGTCGATGTGCGCTGGCCGGGTGCAGCAGCCCTGGCCCTGGCGGCTGCGCGCGCAATCGGCCGTCCGGCCATACTGGACGCCGACACCGCGCCACGGGACGTGCTGGAACGCCTGTTTCCGTTGGCCTCGCACATTGTCGCGTCGGAGCCGGCAGCGTTCATCCTCTGCGGCGAGGAGCAAGGTCCGCAAAAAGCCTGTGAAACGCTGGCCCGGCGCACCGATGCATTTGTTGCGGTGACGGGCGGCGCTGCGGGAACCTGGTGGTTCGACCGTTCGGCGGGTTCCGTGCGCCATGTCGCAGCGCCAAGGATCAAGGCAGTGGATACGCTTGCCGCCGGCGACGTGTTTCACGGCGCCTTTGCCGTCGGGCTGGCGGAGGCCATGCCGATCGAACGGACATTGCGGTTTGCCAGCGCCGCCGCCGCGCTCAAATGCCAGCGCTTCGGCGGCAGGCTGGGCGCGCCGGACAGGGCCGAGACACTGGCGATGATGGCGGCTCACTGGCCGGCGGACTGACGGCCGGCGGTCGAGACAGACTACTGCTTTGCGGGATGCTCGACCGCTTGCCGGCCAAAATCCGGTACGTCGATGTCCTGGCCGGCCTCGATGATCGAGCGGCGGACGGCGCGGGTGCGGGTGAAGAGGTCGAACAGCTTTTCGCCGTCGCCCCAGCGGATCGCCCGCTGCAGCGAGGCCAGATCTTCCGAGAACCGCGCCAGCATTTCGAGGATGGCATCCTTGTTGTGCAGGCAGACATCCCGCCACATGGTCGGGTCGGAAGCGGCAAGGCGGGTGAAATCGCGAAAGCCGGAGGCCGAATATTTGATGACCTCGGATTTTGTCACCGACTCCAGATCGTCGGCAGTGCCGACGATGTTGTAGGCGATGATGTGCGGCAGATGCGAGACGATGGCCAGTGTCATGTCGTGATGCTGGGGATCCATCGTGTCGATGTTGGAGCCGCAGCGGCGCCAGAATTCCGACAGCTTTTCCAATGCAGCGGGATCGGTGTCGGGCAACGGCGTGAAGATGCACCAGCGGTTTTCGAACAGCTCGGCAAAGCCGGCATCCGGACCCGATTTTTCGGTGCCGGCCAATGGATGGCCGGGAATGAAGTGCACGCCATCGGGCACATGCGGCTCAATCTGGGCAATCACCGACGCCTTGGTCGAGCCGACGTCGGTGAGGATGGCGCCCTGCTTCAACGCCGGTGCGATTTCCTCGGCGACCTCGCCCGAAGAGCCGACCGGCACCGAAACGATGACCAGGTCGGCATCGCGAACCGCCTCTTTCGCGTCCATCGTGTAGGAGGAGCCCAGGCCGAGTTCCCTTGCCCGCGCCAGCGTCGTTTCGCTGCGTGTCGAGATGGCGACGTGGCGGGCAAGGCCTTCGCGGCGGATGACGCGGGCCAGCGACGAGCCGATCAGGCCGATGCCGACCAGCGCGATCTTTTCGAACATCGGTGATGTCATTGTCTTAGCTTTTCAGAAATGTCGCGAGGGCGGCGACAACGCCGCGATTGGCCTCTTCGGTGCCGATGCTCATGCGCAGTGCATTCGGGAAACCGTAGCCGGAAACGCGCCGCAATATATAGCCGCGCGCGGAGAGGTAGTCATCCGCAGCTGCCGCTGAATGCTTTTTGTCCTCGGGAAAGTGGATGAGGACGAAATTGCCGACGCTCGGCGTCACCCGCAGCCCGAGCTTGGTCAATTCCTCACTCACCCATGCCAGCCAGGTCTCGTTATGCGCCACGCTGCGCTCGACATGGGCGCGGTCGCGGATCGCGGCAATGCCGGCCTCGATCGCCGTCGCGTTGACGTTGAAGGGACCGCGCACGCGGTTGATCGCGTCGATGATATGCATCGGCGCGTACATCCAGCCGATCCGCGCGCCGCCGAGGCCGAGCTTGGAGAAGGTGCGGGTCATGACCACGTTTTCCGTGCTGCCCACCAGTTCGACGCCCGCTTCATAATCGTTGCGGCGGACATATTCGGCGTAAGCGCCATCCAGCACCATAAGCACGTTTCGAGGCAGGCCTGCATGCAGGCGGCGCACCTCCTGGAACGGCAAATAGGTGCCGGTCGGGTTGTTGGGATTGGCGAGGAAGATGATCCTGGTGCGCGGCGTCACCGCAGCGAGGATCGCATCGACGTCGGCGCGCTCATTGGTTTCCTTGACCGACACCGGGACAGCACCTGCCGACTGGATGTAGATCTTGTAGACCATGAAGGCATGTTCGGTGATGACGGCTTCATCGCCGGGCGCGAGATAGGTCTGCGCCAGCAGGCCCAGAATCTCGTCGGAGCCGTTGGAACAGACTATGTTGGCCGGGTTGAGGCCATGCACCTCGGCGATCGCTTCCCGCAGGCGCCTGGCGGTGCCGTCGGGATATATGTCGAGTTTGGCCGCAACGTCGCGAGCGGCCTCTATCGCCTTGGGCGAGGGGCCGAGCGGGTTCTCGTTCGAGGACAATTTATGGACCTTGGCGGCGCCGGCCGGCGCCGTGCTTTTGCCCGGCACATAGGCTTCGATGTCCATGATCCCCGCGCGGGGCGTTGGACGTGCCTGATCCGATGCCTGGTTCATATCGTAAAAATCCGTCGAGAACGCTTCCGCCTGGAAAGCCGCAGCGGAAATACAAGCCGTGGCCCGGAATGTCGAGAGGCGGCAATCATGGGGCTGGCCGTTGACGCCGAAGCGCGCCGGCCCTAGAAGAGGGGCGAAATTCCGTGGTGATTTGGCCGGTCGGCTTGCAGCCACGTTAAACAACTTGCTAAAGGGCCGTTTGCATCCTGTAACCGGCTTTGCGAATGCAATGCCGGTTTTTTGTTTGTCCGTAGCCGGCCGGACAATCGCATCGACCCGAAAATCGGTTCCGATTTTCGGAAAAGCGCGATTGGTTGATGTAAGAGGATGCGATGGTCGCGGTGCGCACTAAAAGAACCAACAACGAGGCCGACGAGCCGTCGAGCCCGGTGTTGCGTTTTGGTGTCGACAAGCCGCTCAAGCTCGACGCCGGCACGCTGCTGTCACCGTTCCAGATCGCCTACAAGACCTACGGCACGCTCAACGACGCCCGCTCCAACGCCATTCTCGTCTGCCATGCGCTGACCGGCGACCAGCATGTCGCCAGCACCAATCCGGTGACCGGCAAGCCGGGCTGGTGGGAAGTGCTGATCGGCCCCGGCAAGATCATCGACACCAGCCGCTTCTTCGTCATCTGCTCCAACGTCATCGGCGGCTGCCTCGGCTCCACCGGCCCTGCCTCGACCAATCCCGCCACCGGCAAGCCCTACGGGCTCGACCTGCCGATCATCACCATCCGCGACATGGTGCGGGCGCAGTTGATGCTGGTCGACCATTTCGGCATCGAAAAACTGTTCTCGGTGCTCGGCGGCTCGATGGGCGGCATGCAGGTGCTGCAATGGGCGTCGAGCTATCCGGAGCGCGTTTTCTCGGCACTGCCGATCGCCACCGGCGCCCGCCATTCCTCACAGAACATCGCCTTCCATGAGGTCGGCCGGCAAGCGGTGATGGCCGATCCGGACTGGCATGGCGGCAAATATTTCGAACAGGGCAAGCGTCCTGAAAAGGGACTGGCCGTGGCGCGCATGGCCGCTCACATCACCTATCTGTCGGAGGCGGCCCTGCACCGGAAATTCGGCCGCAATTTGCAGGATCGTGAAGCGCTCACCTTCGGTTTCGACGCCGACTTCCAGATCGAGAGCTATCTGCGCCATCAGGGCATGACCTTCGTCGACCGCTTCGACGCCAATTCCTACCTCTACATGACCCGGGCGATGGACTATTTCGACCTCGCCGCCGACCATGGCGGACGGCTGGCCGACGCCTTTGCCGGCACCAAGACCCGTTTCTGCCTGGTCTCCTTCACCAGCGACTGGCTGTTCCCGACCGAGGAGAGCCGCTCGGTCGTCCACGCGCTGAACGCGGCCGGCGCCTCGGTGTCCTTCGTCGAGATCGAGACCGATCGCGGCCACGATGCCTTCCTGCTCGACGAGCCGGAACTGTTTGCCGCCATCAACGGCTTCATCGCCTCGGCGGCTCGCGCCAGGGGGCTCAGCGCATGACGTCCGAGGATTGCAGACTTTTTGGACCGGCATCATGAGTGTCAACCACGCCCAGCGCGTCGACCTCGAAGTCGTCGCCGATCTCATCCCGGCGCAGTCGCGGGTGCTGGATGTCGGCTCCGGCGATGGCCTGCTGCTCGAATTGCTGCAGGCGACCAAGCAGGTCGACGGCCGCGGGATGGAACTGTCGCAGCGCGGCGTCAACGAATGCGTGGCGCGCGGCCTATCCGTCATCCAGGGCGATGCCGATAAGGACCTCAAATTCTATCCCGACAAGGGCTTTGACTTCGTCGTCCTGTCGCAGACCTTGCAGGCGACCCGCAACCCGAAGCTGGTGCTCGACGAGTTGCTCAGGATCGGCAAGCACGCCATCGTCTCCTTCCCCAATTTCGGCCATTGGCGGGTGCGCGTTTCGCTGTTCCTCGACGGGCGGATGCCAGTGACCAAGGACCTGCCCTATTCCTGGTACGACACGCCCAACATCCACTTCTGCACCATCCGCGACTTCGTCAATCTCTGCGACGAACTCGGCGCAACGGTGGAAAAGGCAACAGCGCTCGACGCCAATGGCCAGAAAATCGGCCTGTCGATGCCGTGGTGGTTCTGGAATTTCTTCGGCCAGCAAGCGGTGTTCCTGCTGAAACGGTAGCTCGCTCCAAGGATTGCAGTGTTTCTTGATCAGCAGGCGTTGCTATGTATAACTAACCCGAACCGGTATCGTCGCGAGCCGCGTCGAACAAAGTGACCTCTGATAAATTTTGCGGTGTAAAGATGGTTGAAGAACAGCCAACTTATTCCCTCGTTGTGGAAATGGAGAACGCCAAGTCGATCGACTGGGACGAGATCGGCGTTGGGTTGACTGCCTTGGCTCGCGAAATCGCTGCGGTTTCCTCAGCTGGTTTTGCAAGGCCGCAAGTTGTCATTTCTCACAGCGGGCGAGACTCGGACGCTGCCTCGCTACGTAGCAGTATCTCAAATGAGGCGCCGCAGTTGGAACAGGTTGCCGACCTGATTTTCACCGCTTGTCCAGGCGGCCGATATTACGACGTCAAGAACAACGGCATCCTGTCAGCCGATGGAGACATCGTCATCTTCATCGACTCGGATACCGTGGCAGAATCGGGTTGGCTTCCAACTCTGCTTGACCCGTTTCAAGATCCTGAAATTATTTGCGTGAACGGATATACATATCTTTCATACGATGATTTCTTTTCAAGGACGTTCGCCCTGATTTGGTTTTTCCCAATGCCTCAGGGCGACGCAAGATTTGCTTCCAAGCGAGCTATAAACGCCAATAACAGCGCTTTTCGGCGCGACTGGATTGTCAATCACCTCTTTGCGAAAAACAATGGATTCAAGGTTTCCTGCACTTTGCTGACACATGAACTTCGACGTGAAGGTCACAAAATTCTGAACGTCAACGCACGCGTCTATCATTACTCGCCACGTGGTTGGCGGTTCTTTTACTGGCGCGCGTTGGTAACGGGCCGCGATGCCGACCGGAAGTTTGTGGAGCTGAAGTCGCCCAGCCGTACGCAGCGGATTGTGAAATCCTTCAGCCGATGGTTCACCATGTCCTGGCGCACAATGCGACGTATAACCGGCCATGCCCGCCAGACAGGCATGCCGCTTTGGCAAATTCCATTCTCCCTGATTGTCGGTCTGGCATTCTACAGCTTGGCGTTTTGGGGCCAACTCAGTTTCGCTGCGGGTCTCGTTGGCGACGAAATCGAAGTCGTGCCTGACTATGTCGGACACAGTTAGGTGCCGCTGCGTTCGTGGTTTCGCTCGTTCCTTGAATCCGTCCGCCGGCAGTGAACTCCCGGCGTACAAGCTCCGCCTCGATAGTTTGTGATGACATGATCGCTTCTTTTTTGTAGCGTCGAATCGAACGCAATCCTGGGACGGGCATGAACGGCGATCAGCTAATCCATTCGATGGCTGCGGAACGCGGGGCATAACTGAGGCGATATGCCCGAGACGGACGCCGCTCCCCTCATCACGGTGGTCACGCCCACCCACAACCGGCGCAGCAAAGTCTTGCGCGCCGTGGAGAGCGTGCTTGCGCAGAACCTTACCCGCTTCGAGCACATTGTTGTCGACGACGGCTCGACCGACGGTACGGAAGCGGCGCTGACTGCCATCCGCGACCCCCGCCTCATCTATGTCGGTGCGAAATGGCGAGGTGCCAACGCCGCTCGCAATGCCGGGATCGAACGGGCGCGGGCGCCTGTGGTGACATTCCTGGATTCCGACGACGTTTACTTGCCGAACCGGCTGGAGCGGACGCTGGCGTGGTTCGACGAGAATCCGACGCTTGACGTCCTCATCAGTTCGTTTGTTTCCCTAAAGGGGGACCGCAGCACCAACTGCATCAACCGCGGCGCGTTCCTGACCCGGAACACGCTGGAAAGGGCGTTGGTCGCGCAGACGATCTTCATAGCCGGATCGGCGATTACCGCCCGGCGCGAGGCATTGCTGGCGATCGGCGGCTATGACAGCGACATCGCACGGATGCAGGATCGCGAATTGCTGTTGCGCTTCGCCGGGCGCACTGGCGCGCAACTGTCAGAAGAGGTCGACTGGAAAAAGTACAATTCGGAGAATTCGATTTCACGACAACGCGACGGCTATGTCGAAGCCTACGCAAACCTGATCTGCAAACACCCCTACATCATCGACCGCTATCCCGATATTCCACCTTACATGATTGCACGGCAGATTATCGCCGATACGATAAAGGGCAGGATTTCCCAGGCATTTGCCGGCTATCTGGCCAATCGGTCGTCGAAAGCGCTCGGCTATTCGCTGCCACAGCTGTTGCGCGGCTATGTCGGCGGCCGGCGCTGGCGTCGTGATCTCTACGACGAATTTCGCGCCAAGTATGGCGCGCGGCCGGCCTGAGCCAAACAGAGCCCATTACGGCGAAACAAAAACCTGACTACTTCCCTCCATGGGCTGCGGCGACGGCCGGAGGCGGTTCGATTGCGCCGGCCCTGACACGGACTGGCTTGAGGGCGGGCCGTTCGACGTCCTTCACGATAGCCAAGGAGCGCGGAAAGAACTCCATGTCATGCTGGCCACGACCGATATTGAGAATCGCGACATCGGCAAGACGTGTCTCCAGCATCGACAGCACCCGCCTCAGCGTCGCACCGTCGAACGTGTCCAAAGCCTCGTCGATAATGACCCATTTCGGCTGCCGCAAGACCAGCCGGGCAAAGGCAAGCAGGCGCTGTTCGTCTTCGCTCAGTTCACGCTCCCAGCGCGCGGAGCGATCGAGCGAGGACGACAGACGCTCGAGGCCGACCTCGGCAAGCACAGCCGATATCTCGGCATCGCTGACCGCGGCATTGGCGTGGTCAAGCACCTCGCGCAGTGTGCCGAGCGGGAAATAGGGCTTGCGGGGAACGAAGGCGGGCACCTCTCCGGCCGGCATGCCGATCCGCCCGCTTCCCCACGGCCACAGACCGGCAATGGCGCGAAAGAACAGCGTCTTGCCGGCGCGCGGATCTCCGGTGATCATGACGCGCTCGCCGGCGCGGATTTCGACATGGGGCTCGGCGAGCTTCGTACATCCGTCCCGCGAGGCAATTTCCAGTTTCTCGAAAGTCAGCCTGCCATTCGGATTTTCGCCGATCTTGATGCGTTCTTCGGTGTCGTGCAGTGCATCGGTTTCGACAAGCGCGATGCGGAAATCGGCGACGCGCATCAGCGTGGCGCGCCAATCGGCGATACCGCTGATGTTGTTGATGAACCAGCGCAACGAGGAATGCACCTGATTGAAGGCGCCGACAGCCATCATCAGTCCGCCGAAGCTGATATCGCCGGCGAAATAGACCGGCGAGGCGACAAGGATCGGCGCGACGACAGTGATCCAACCATAGGTGTCGGTCACCCAGGAAAGATTGATCTGGGCGCCATAGATGCGCCGCATCGCGCCCAGCACGGTGCCGAGGTCGAGTTCTAGCCGTCGTCTCGCGTCGGCCTCGCCATGCGCAAGCGCGATGGCGTCGACATTCTCATTGACGCGGACCACCGAGGAGCGCAGCTCCGCTTCACGCGTATAGCGGTCGCTGTTGAAGCGGATGAGCGGCCGTCCGACCAGCCAGCTCAGCCAGGAGGCGGTGCCGGCATAGAGGATCGCGGCCCACACCATGTAGCCCGGAATGGCCAGCGAATAGCCGCCAAAATGGAAAATGAAGCCCGAAGACAGCGACCATAAGACGCCGACGAAGGAAACAAGCAGAATGGACGACTGCAACAACCCTATGCCGAGGCCGGTGGAAAGGTCGGAGAGATGCCCGGCATCCTGCTGCAGGCGCTGGTCGGGGTTGACGCCGATGGCTCCGGCGTTGGCAAGCCGGAAGGCGCGGGCCGGTCGCATCCATTCGCCGATCAGATCGAGCGTCAACGCCTCACGCAGCTTCAGCCGGATCGTCTGGTCGAGCCAGGTCTGGCCGACATTGAGCACCACAAGCCCGCCGGCGATGCCGGCAAAGATCATAAGCTGGTGCAGGAAACCCTGCATGTCGCGCCGCGCCAGCGCGTCGTAGAACGGCTCGTTCCAGCGATTGAGCAGAACCTGCCCGATAGAGGTTGCCACAATGACGGCGACTATGCCGACGCAGGCCCAGAGCAGTTGTTTGCGGATCGGCGAGGTCGTCAGCGCCAGCCTGATTGTCGCCAGTTGGTCGCGCAGGCTGCTGGCCTCGATCGACGTGGCGACCGTCTTGGCGCTGGCCTCGACATCCAGGTGATCAGCCATTGGTGAGGTCCTTGAATTCGGAAGCGGTGCTGAAACCGGTGAACAGGTCGATTCAATCGGGTGGCGAACCCGTCCTCGACAGATAGGTGAGAAAAAGCGCGATTCCGATCACGAAAATGTCATCGGCGGGCCGGCAATGTTGTGGTCTCGGTCCGCGATATCCGGCCGAGCCTGGTGGCGCCATGCGGCGAGAAAACAGGTACGAAGACGCGGCGAGAGGCACGCTGCGCGACCGGCACGCCCTGATAGAGACGCTTCTGTGCCTCAACCACGATGACGCCGGAAAAGATCGGCCAGAGCCTGCGGCCGGCGCGCTCCAGCACGTTGTGGAGCTGCATCATGAAGCGTCGCCGCGATGGCGGGAAAAACAGGGCATCTGACCAGGCGGCGGGCGTGAAATTTGCTTCGCGCAGCAATTCGGTGAGCTGGCCGCGTGAGAATGGCCGGCCGCTGCCGAACGGCGTATGCTCGAAACGGGCCCAGACGCCGCGCCGGTTGGGCACGACGATGACGACGCGGCCGGCGGGCGACAGCACCCGCCAGATTTCGTTCAGCGTCTCACGTGGATTCTCCGCATGTTCGAGCGAATGGACGAGCAGCATGCGGTCGATCGAGGCATCGACCAGCGGCAATTCCTCATCGAAGACCAGCGCGGTCGCGGTCGGCCCCGTGGTCGGCCAGACCACCGCGCCTTGCGTCGCCGGCATGAAGGCAAAGACACGCTCCGCATCGGTGCCGAACCGCTCCAGCCATGGCAAGGTGTAGCCAAGCCCAACCAGCCGCTCGTTGGGCACGACGGCCCATATCGAGGACAGCGCCATGGTGATCGACCGTTCGGCCAATCGCCCGAGCGTGGTCGAATAGAAGGAGCGAAGGTCGACGATATCGGAATGCATGCGCGGGACGGTATCTTCGATGCCGTTCAAGTTCAACAAAGGCGGATGACATCCACGAGCAAGCGCCCTATGTCTGCGGCGACAACTGCATCGTCCTAAATCTGTTTCGATTTCGGGGAAGCACGATGCAGCCGATAAAACGTGTTAGAGCGTCCTTTGTGCGTCCAACTGGACGCACGGCGCTCTGGAGCAATTCCAGGAAAAGTGTGAAACGGTTTCCCGGGGAAAGCGCGTAGCACTTTCCCTAGGGAATTGCGCAGAAACAAAGAGCAGTGGAGAGACGCCATGCCGGTTGAGATCGAACAGTTCATGTGCCGAAGCGACAATTTCGGTGTGCTGATGCATGACCCCAAGAGCGGCCAGACGGCGATTATCGACGCGCCGGAGGAGGCGCCGATCCTGGCTGCGATCGAGCGTACCGGCTGGACGCCGACGATGATCCTGACCACCCATCACCATGTCGACCATGTCGAAGCCAATCTGGCGCTGAAGGAGCGTTTCAAGCTGCGCATCGTCGGACCGGAGGCGGAAAAGGCCAAGATCCCCGGCATCGACGAAACCGTCGAGCAAGGCTCGGTCATCCACCTTGGCGAGGAGAGGATTGATGTGATCGCCACGCCCGGCCACACGGCGGGCCATGTCTCCTATCATCTGACGGGGTCGAAAGTGGCGTTCACCGCCGACACGCTGTTTGCGCTCGGCTGCGGCCGGCTGTTCGAATGCAAGCCGCCGGTGATGTATGATTCGCTGAAGAAGCTGGCCGCCCTTCCGGCCGAAACGGTCGTCTATTGCGGCCATGAATACACGCTCGCCAACGCCCGCTTCGCGCTGACGGTCGACCCGACCAATTCGGCGCTGAAGGAACGCGCCGCGAAGATCGAGGCGCTGCGCGCCGACGACAAGCCGACGCTGCCGACCACGATCGGCGAGGAATTGTCGACCAATCCGTTCCTGCGCTGGCACGACCCGGCAATCCGCAAGCATCTCGGCATGGAGAAAGCCACCGACGCCGAAGTGTTCGCCGAGATCCGCAAGCGCAAGGACAATTTCTAGAGCACGATCCCGAAAGTGGAGACCGGTTTTTGGGAAAAACCCGATGCTCGAACAAAAAGCCGTGCTAGCCTGAACGCATGACCAGCGCCGCCGAAATCATCGCCACGCTCGGCCTGAAGCCGCATCCGGAAGGCGGCTGGTATGCCGAGACGTTTCGCGATGACGCGGAAGGCGGACGCGGCCATTCGACCGCGATCTATTTCCTTTTGGAGGAAGAGCAACTGTCGGCCTGGCATCGGGTCAGGGACGCGGCCGAGGTCTGGCATTTCTATGCCGGCGCCCCGCTGGCGCTGTCAATGCACCAGGAAGACGGGCCGGTGATCGAACAGGTGCTGGGCACGGCTCTGGCCGCCGGCGAGCGCCCGCAGATCGTCGTCCCGGCCGGCTGGTGGCAGTCGGCGCGCAGCCTCGGCGAGTGGACGCTGGTCGGCTGCACCGTGGCGCCAGGCTTCGATTTCGCCGCTTTCGAACTGGCCGAACCCGGCTGGCAGCCGCCCCAGGGTTGAAACCCAATCGCTTCGAACGACGGAATTCGACTGCTGAACGCGACGAGGTAAGCTTATTGCTCCCAATTTCCAGGGACGCGTCACTGGACGCGCCTCGCTACAGCACGAGTATGGTGGCCAGCCCCAGCATCAGGCCCATGCCTACAATATCGGTCAAGGTGGTGAGGAAGATCGCCGAAGCGACCGCCGGGTCAGCGCCGACCCGGCGCAGGCCCAACGGGATCAGCACGCCGGAGATTCCGGACATGAGGCACGATCCGGACATGGCAAGCAGGATCACAAGTGCCAGCATGGGCGCTTGGGCCGCCGACTCCGGTTGCCTCGAGGCGTAGAACCACATCGCCGCAGCCGCAAGAAGGCCGACGAGCAAGCCGTTGGCGATCCCGAGCGCGCCCTCTCTCATCACCAAGTGCAGCTTCGGTCGTTTGTCCACATCCCCCAGGGCAAGGCCACGCAGGGTCATCGCCAGTGCTTGGCAGCCGGTGTTTCCGCTCTGCCCGGCCAAGACCGGGAGGAACGCCGCCAGGGCAACGATCTTCTCGATCGTCCCTGTGAACGAACTGACGACGAATGCGGCCATGAAGGCCGTCAGGAGGTTCAACTGCAGCCATGGATGACGCTTCAGGAAGGCTGAAAACAGCGGCGTAGAAGGGCGCTCCTCCTTCTGGACACCTACCATCTGGCCAGACTGGGCGGAAACCTCGATGATTTGCTGCTCGAACAAGCGCCAACCGCGAACCTGGCCGAGCAGCCGGTTCTCCGCGTCCACCACAGGGTAGACAGGGTAGTGACGCCGTACCGCTGCCTCGCATGCGCTGCTCAAAGAGAGACCGACATTAAGAGCGAACGGCCTGGGCAGCATGATCTGATCGACAATTGCGTCCGGTTCGCTCAGCATCAGATCGCGCAGGACCACCAGGCCAACCAGTTTATTGCTCTCGTCCGTGACATAGAGATAAGTGAGCTCGGTTGGCACCTGGGCGCGTCTGACAGCTTCAACCGCGGCAGCAACTGTCGTCCCGACAGGAACGCTGGCGGAAATCGGGTCCATCAGCTCGATGAGCGACTCGGGCATCGCGACATCCTCGCCACCGCCATGAGACCCGATGGGCCGCATATGCAGTGGCAAATGCTCGGCCACCTTACGGGCGTGCCCGTCCGGCAACAGCTTTAGTGTGTCGCGGATGAACTCGGGAGACTCTCTGGCGAGCAATTCAGCTGCGTCATCAGGTGCTCGGGCACGCAGCGTGCGCACCAACTTCTGAACGCCGGTCTCTTCTTTCATTTGCCATAGCCCCCAATTGAAGGCCACATAGTATGTAAAGTATCGGATCGTACCAGTGTGGAAATACCCAGCTTCTTCCGGCCCCAGCAGTCCGCCTTGTGGTTCGCAAAGTTATTGATCAGGTGCTGGGCACGGCTCTTGCCGCGGGCGAGCGCCCACAGATCGTCGTGCCGGCCGGCTGGTGGCAGTCGGCGCGCAGCCTCGGCGAGTGGACGCTGGTCGGCTGCACAGTGGCGCCGGGCTTCGATTTCGCCGCCTTCGATCTGGCGAACCGGGGGGGAGCTGGGCACGCCCTAAAATCCAATCGCTGCGAACAAGGAAATTCGACCTCTATTCAGCCGTTCAGCCTACAACGGTCGCTGCCCGAAGCCGTCGTTCGATTACAGACCGATTATGGGCATCAATGGGGCCGAGAACAGAATGTCGGCTTTCGGCATCTTAGCATAGGAATCGGTCATCTCGATTCATCCTCGTTCGTGAAGGCCGAAGCTGAGTGGGAGGCCATGCAACGCCCTATTAGTTCCAGCGGCTTCCAACTTTTCACGACATGAGCAGAGAAAGAGCGCGGAAGTGAGCGAAGTTGGCGGCTTTGCTCGACGCGCTGAAGTAGCTCAAGCCAAAGGCTTTCATCTTCGGAGCGACCGGTTCGAACATTTGCGCTTCTAGGCTTTCATTGTGAAATAAAGTTTCCCTGCGCAAAGACCTTCATAATGTATATTCTTGTTGTGATTCTGGTGGCGCTATGGTGGCTGGTTCAATTTGACGCCATTTTGCCCGCCTAGCAGGGGGAGGCGCAGGCAGTTGGACAAAAGCACAGCAGTGCGTTCGCCGCTGCGGTGGGCAGGAAGCAAACGAAAGAGCCTTTCTGTGCTGAAAGGCTATGTGCCAGCGCGCCTCTCGACGTACATTGAACCCTTTGCGGGTTCTGCCTGCCTTGCATTCGCGCTGGCACCGGATGCTATGATCCTAGGAGACATCAATCCGCGCCTCGTTGAGTTCTACGGAGCACCTGCGTGATGATCCAGAGCGGCTCCACGCCGCCTACGCGGCATTGCCAGGAAACCCCGAGCAGTATTATCGCGTACGCGTAGAATACAACCAGAACTCGGCCTCTCTCGAACGCGCCGCGCAGTTCCTCTACCTTAATCGCCACTGCTTTAACGGGATATACCGGGTAAACACTCGCGGTGAATTCAATGTGCCATGGGGCGGCGACAAAGTCGGAAAGCCACTCTCCAAAGCAGAACTGATTGCCGCTTCGACTGCCCTGGCCGCCGCCAAGCTGATTTGCGGAGATTTCGAAAGCGTGGTCCTAGACAATATCGACAAGGACAGCTTCGTTTATATGGATCCTCCGTATGCCTCTGATGAGACCCGCGTTTTTCGCGAGTATCATGAGGATAGCTTCGCGACTGGCGACTGGAATAGATTCATTGCGGTTCTCCGCCAAATAGATCGGGTAGGTGCCCGCTTCCTGCTGAGTTACGCCGGCGCGCCGCTCGAGGCGCGCTTTGGCGACTGGAATGTCGGCCATCTTGACGTCACCCGCAATGTCGGCGGCTTCCGAGCGACGCGCCGCAAGCACCGAGAATTCATTGCAATGAACTTCACGCCGAACGCATGACAACCCACAATTTACTTCGCATGGCGGTCCTCACCGATATGCACGCGTTCTCGGGAGGCATCGCGCCACACCCTTCATGGATCAATCTGGCCGAGGATCAATCGAATCCTACGATCAATCCTTTCGCTGGTCTGCATAAGGAGATCGCGAAGGATGCGACCATGCGCGCTGAAGAACAATCAGATCAAAGTAGAAGAATATTCTGAGATGATGAACGGTGATCGGCTGATCAACACCTTGATAGATAGCAAGGTTGGACCGTGGCTGATCATTCATGGGCATAAGCACCTCCCAAGAATAACATATGCACCTGGGGGTAACGTCGCGCCGACAATCTTTTCCGCAGGGAGCTTTTCAGCAAAGCTCTATCCTGAGTACGGGGACAAGGCACGGAACGAGTTCTATATCATTGAGCTCGAAATTCCTGACACTATAGGTTCTGTGAGCAGCCTTCGTGGCTCCATCTCCACTTGGCAATGGACCTACGGCAACGGCTGGAACAGACCCAAGGCTGGTCACGGGCTCGGACCATCAGCAGCTTTTGGCGCGCGCGTCGATATTGCCGAGGAAGCAACGAGGTTGGCAACTCAGCTCAAGGCGACAAGCGCGGGAACAACCGTGTCGTGGGAGAATATTTGCTCAGCTAGCAAGCTGCTCAAGTACCTTATCCCAGACGATTTAGCATCGTTCTTAGACCATCTGGGGTCTGATCACGGTATGAAAGCGCTTTATGAGCCTGACGGCGGCCTGAGCTTAATCCGAGTGCCGGAAGATGGCTAACGAAATCACCTCGGCGCGCGCCTTCGAGGCGTTCAACGCGCGTTTTCTGACCTCCGAGGAGGTAGCTCGCACCTTTATTCCGCCGCCGCAATATGATCGTTTGGTTGAAGTCGGACATAGCGTGCTGTTGGGCCCACGCGGGAGCGGCAAGACCACCTTGCTAAAGATTCTCCAACTGCGGGCGCTCGCTGCGTGGCGCCATGATAAGGCGCCCGAGGTTCGTCGCAACATAAGCTACCATGCTATTTTCCTCGGAACTGACGTGCTGTGGGGGTCTCAGCTAGAGAGCCGCACCAAAGATATCGCGGATGAGGAGAAGCGCACACAAATTCGACGTACATCGTTCCGACTACACTTGTCGCTGGCCTTCCTCAACGCGCTCGACGAATGCCGCGACCCGGTGCTTATAGCGCATCAAGAACTCTCGCGGTTCACGCACCCACTTGGAGGTGACACCGAGCGGACACTGGCACGCAGCTTGGCGCGCACTTGGCTTATGGACCCAACGACAGATAGCCTTCTCGGACTGCGGATCGATCTACGTGCTCAACTTTCCCAGCTTCTCTCGCTGACCAGTGAACTCAGACGAGATCCGTCCACGGCGCTTCCGCAATTCGTCGACCTCGATCCCGTCGCTTCGTTGATCTCAGCAATTGATATAGCCAACCATGTGCTTAATCAGCCCTCTAGACGCTGGGCAATCCTATGTGATGAACTCGAAATTGCGCCGGACATGGTCCGACGCGAGCTGTTCCAGTTGTTGCGCAGCACTGCGCACAATATCATCTTCAAGTTCTCGCTGTTTCCATATTAAAGTGAGCTGTCGACGCTACGCGGGCCCAACTCTCCGTCAAGCGGCGATGACTATGCAGCGCTTGAACTATACTATGGAAAGCGAGAAGCTGCTTACCACTTCTGCGAAGCAATGCTGCGAGGCATGGTAGCTGAGGCAGGCGGCCCCGCCTTCGATATTCCCGAGGATGTTCTGGGCGATGGGTGGTTTGACGGCGGCCGTGGCCACAGGCGCACCAAGGCCTCACCATATGCGCCGCCGCATGGTCAGTTCTTCTTACGTGCAAAGCGCCTTGTTGGAATTGATCCGTCATTCAAGTCGTGGCTGCACACCATGCGGATAGACTTTAGCAAAGTCCATGAGTTGGCGGATTCTATTCAGGCTCCGTATCGTAAGGCGCTACCCTATATTCTCACGCGTTCTGAGTTCCTTCGCAGTGGCGGAAAACTCCGCAGTCGTAAGGCTTTGAGCCTCTATACCGGCGCCTACTCACTGTTCTCTTTGACCGAGGGCAACCCACGAATCTTCATCAATCTGATGCGCCCGCTTGTACAAGCATACGTCGACAAGCGGGGAACGGTTGGGGGCGATCTGGAAGCGGCCTCGGCTGATTCAACCATTCACCGCTTTCTCTCAAGCTTGTCAGCGATCCCCACCATGGGGCATGGTGACATCCGTTCTATTTTGCAGTTGATAAAGGTTATTGGCGACTTTTTTAGTCAAACGCAGCTCGCCCCTAAATTTAGCCCTGAGCCCTCTAGCACATTAATTGTTGATGAGGATGTTCCCGATGCGATTGTCGAGCTTGTAGGTCGAACGCTAAACGCCGGCGCGCTCGTCCATATGCCAACAAATGCCGGGGATACCGTCCGGGAATTGCGCGGTGCCCGCCTGCGTCTAGCTTACACACTCGCACCGGAGTATAAATTGCCACTGATGTCTGGGCGATCGATCAATCTAAGCACAATTCTACATCTTCACTGGTCTGCACGCCGCAAAGACCCCTCGACCCCCTTCCAGGCCCGGCTCCCATTTGGGCTTGAAGAATGAGAACGGTTCTTCACGGTGATATTGCGGGCAAACACTTTCATTTGGCCATTCTCACATGTGGATACGAGACGCGCGCGTCGTATATTGCGCAGCATTTTTCGATCGATGCGGATCAGCACCTAGTCCTCGACTACCGATGTCCGGGACTGCTTAGCTATAACCGCAACAGGGAGTTTTACGAGGCGCTCCCTACGGCTGCTTTTCTTCAGATCGATGACGATCTCTCCAGCAATTTGATGATTGCGCTTAAGGCAACGTCCGCGCGCGCTGATCCAGACGTGCAGATACGAGTTCTCATTGACATTTCATCATGCTCACGCAGCGTGATGGCAAAGATCTTTCTCGCGATCTCAGAAGTCTTACCCAATCGTGCCGATATCAGTTGCGCGTATGCATTGTCGGCGTTTGAAGCTCCTCCTGATAGCGAGTTGCCGAGCCATATCTCACAGCCGGTCGTTGGCGACCTCTCGGGCTGGTCGGATGATTTATCAAAGCCGCCTTGCGCCGTCATTGGTCTTGGTTTCGAGCCGGGCCGGGCCTTGGGCTGCATGGACTATCTCGAGATTCCAGAAGTACGCCTGTTCATGCCGGTCGGCGTTGACCCTCGCTTTGAGACAGCCGTTCGCGAAGCCAATGCAGTGCTTCCGAGGCGGGCCGCCTCGCTGTCCTACCCTATAACGTACTCGATCCCGCGGCGACTTACGAAAAGCTGGAGTCGCTGATTCACGGACTCCTACCGAGCTTTCGCCCAGTAATCATTCCATTAGGCCCTAAGATTTTCGCAGCACTCGCTATGATCTTAGCGGTGCAAATGTTGCCCAGAATCTGCGTCTGGCGCACTTCATCGGGCGTCATCGGCGAAATTTATGACCGTCGAGCAAATGGTGAGATCGCGATCTTTCACACGCAGCTATAAAATCGCACCCGGAAAATCCATGGCGTTCCGGCATGTCGCTTGGCATATATTCTCTCTTGTGCCAATTCAAATAGCGTTTTCTCGCCACCCTCACCCACCCCGCACCATCCCCCCAATCCCCTCCAGCAACACCCTTTGCTTTCCCACCCAGAACCAGTGATCCTCCCCTCCACCTCGACAAACCGCGCGCCCGCAATCCGCGCCGCCAGGTACCGCCAGGCCTCGACCCGCACCGTCCGGTCACCCGTGCGGTGCAGCACAAGCGTCTTGGCCGAGACTTTTGACAGAAGCGGGCGGACATCGGCATCGCGCAGCGCCTGCAGCAGGCCGGCGACGGCACCGGGGCTGGAGGCGGCCTTGAGCAGGCCGGCCCACCAGGCGCGCGCCTGGCGGTCGTTGGCGACGCTCGGTGCAGGCGCATCTCAGCCCACCTGCATGCCGAGTTGATGCCGAGGAGGCAGATCTGCGACACCTCGCGCTCGATCGTATGGCGCTTCATATATGCGTTTAGTGACACGGCGCCTGGGTTTTCTCTGGACCGCCCTTTACCGCCATTTCAGTGTCGGCAAGGTTGGGTCCATGGCGATTCCGCCGTTTGAAAGAGGGGCAATAATGTCGATCAACCCAGAACCCGAATATCGATCGCTGACGCCGTCGGTTGTACAACTCCGGTGGAGGGTGCCTACAGAGTTCCCTGCTTGTCCCCAGTCGGTCTCGGACGATGCCTTGGAGGAGTATTCTTCTCGGCTGGCGTTCGGCACCGTTTTCGCTCGAAACACCTATGGCACCAGCTTGGTAGTGGAACGACAACTCACCATCGACGGTCTGGTGGTGCTAACGCACTTTGGCGAGGAAGCCATCAAGGATTGGGCGGTCGCGCACATATCGATTCATGCTGGATCGTTCTATCACCGAAGCGAGTCAACGTTCTTGTCGTTGCAAGGTGCTTTCAAGCACTTTTGCGAACTTGTTGGTGAGCAACTTGGGGAATCCATCGACGACTATTGCTAGCTAGCTCGTCAAGCGCGGAGGCTTTTCTCCTGCTTCCTAAGTGTCCGCTTCTGGATGGCGGAAGCGCGGTAGTTGACGTCCGACACGAGGCGCAAAGCCGTCAACCGGTTTGTTCACGGGAACGTCCGCAATCGCGCGCCCGCTGCTCGAAAGCCGAGTGCCCCCTTCCCACCCATCCCGGCCATTGCCAGCAGCCAGCGTACTGAATTTTGACCTAGGCTGATCCCTAACCCAGCAGAAAACCCAGGGTGATTCCCAACTGGGCCACATAGTACAGCACCCAGACCGCATGGCGCATCCAGGCGCGGTGTGGCGAGATGGCGGGCGCCAGGAATTTTTCCGCGGCCAGCAGCCCATCCGACGCCATGAACAGAACCGCGCCGCCGATGATCCAAGGGCTGTTCAGGGTGAGCGCGGAAATCCCCATGGCAAGGATTGCCGCGATATAGACGCTGACCGGAAGGCGCAGGGCGGGACCGACACGGCGCCACAGCGCAGAAAGCATGGCGAACGCGAACACGGCCATCGCCACGGCAATCGCCGCGCGCCACGGTTCGGCCGAGAGCAGCCCGAACTCGCCGCCGGAACGCAGGAACAGCGCGACGTAAAGCCCATGCGCTAGGAGAAAACTGGTCAGCCCGCCGAGAAAGGCTTTCTCACCGTGGCGCGACAGGAATGCGTCACCGATGGCGCTGAGCGCCAGCGCCGCGACGAGCAGCCATGGACCGCCCTGCAGCGATGCCAGCACGGCAAGCATCGCTACTGCCAGCGTCTTGACCGCGGAACGCGCAAGCGTCGGTGGCATGTCGATGGTGAAGGCGTAGATCACCGCCGCGACCAGCGAAAACAGCAGCGTCGCATTGGCGTTGGCTTCGATGCCGCCGGGAAACGGCATCACGCCCCGGCCTCGCCCGTCGCCTGCTTGCGCAAGAACAGCGATTTCGCCGCAAGGGCTGCCCCGCCGGTGATGAGCACGCAAGCCGCGAGGATGCGCAGGGACGGCTCGGCGAAACCGGCTGATATCAGCACCAGCGTCGACAGCAGCGGCGCGGCATAGCTCGCCGCGCCCAGCACCTGGATGTTGCCGCGCTTGACGCCGATATCCCAGGCGTAGAAAGCCGCGCCCACCGGCATCAGCCCGAGGCCGAGCACGGCCAGCCACTGGCCGGCGCCGACAGGCAGCACCGTCTCTTCCAGCATGAGATGGCAGACAAGCGAAAGCGCTGCCGTAGCCGCACAGAACCAGGTGACGATGCTGGTCGGCACCGACGGAAAGCGCCGCGACAACAGCGAATAGGACGACCACAGCGCGGCGCAGACGCCGGCCATCGCATAGCCGAAAACATAGCGCGCGTCGAAGGCAAGCCCGCCGCCCTTGGTGACGATCAGGAAAGTGCCGGCAAGGCCAAGCAGTGCGCCGACGACATGGTTCCAGGCCAGCCGCTCGCCCGGCATCAGCGCCGATCCGAGCACGATCAGCAGCGGCCACAGATAGGCGATGAGGCTTGCCTCCACCGCCGGCGCATTGCGCAGCGCGGTGAAGTAGAAGAAGTGGTAGCCGAACAGGCCGGCGATGCCGATCACCCACACCCGGCGCGGTATCTTCTCGCCCCTGTCGGCGGCCGGCATGAACAGCCGCGCGACCAGCCCGACGCCGGTGCCGATCGTGAAGGTGATCGCCGAAAGCAGGAACGGCGGCACCGCGCCCGACGCATCCGTAAGCAGCGCCAGCAGCGCCCACATGGCGACCGCCGAGAAGCCGATCAGTGTTGCGCGCCCCATGTCCGTCTCCGGCGGCGCGCGATCGCGCCTATTCTGTTGCTTCGAACCGCTCCGCGCTGACGGTGAGAGTGCCGATTTGCGTTGTGACCGTTGCGTGGATCGGCGCATATAGGCCGGTTTGGCCAACCGGCGCAAACGTCACCGTGATACGGCTGCGATTCTTCAGATAATTCAGGGCTTTGCGGTTCTTGCGGTAACCAGCCACCGGCTCAAAACCCATCCTGCAAGTGACGGTATCGCCCTTGTAGCCGCGCACCGATGTCGAGCCCTTCGAATCGTATGTCAGCGTCAGATTGGCGCGCATCTCGCCGTCATAGAGTTTCACCGTACGCCCGCAGACCTTGTCGAGACTGTCGGCATGGATGACGGTTGCGGCCATCGGATCGAGCACCGATGACAGATCGCTGGCGGCAAGCGCTATCCAGTTCTTCGGATTGCGCTTTTTCGGTTCCGGCACGACCTTGGTCGCGGTAACAGCGCCATTGGCAAACTGGATATCGATCATCGATGCTTTCTTGCCCGACTTGTAGTCAGCGCGGAACGCCTGCGGCTGCAATTGCTTGCCCGAAATCTTGCCCTTTGACGAGATCGTGCCGCGCGTGTCGTCGAACATTGTGGCGAGGCCAGCGCTGGAG
>NZ_JAMYNS010000020.1:0-119581 GCF_040319125.1 Mesorhizobium sp. M0938
TTTATAACACACAGCAAAAAAATTGGGGCGTATTTCAATGGCGTGTGCTGGCCAACCGCTTCTGGTTTGCGCCCCCCCCCGCCCTCACACGGCTTGGGCCCCCCGCCCCCACTTTGGGGGGGGCGAGGAACCCAAGCTGGGATGAAGCTGCGATCCTTCCCCTCCCGCTGCCAGCATCTCTCCCGCAACGGGAGCTCGGCAGTGCCTGATGACGGGTGCCGCGACCTACAGCGCCATCTTGTAGCCGAGATGGCTGGCGGTGAAGCCGAGGCGCTCATAGAAGCCGTGCGCTTCCCGTCGGCTCTTGTCCGTGGTGAGCTGGACAAAGCTGCAATTGCGCGAACGGCACGTTTCAATCGCCCATTCGATCATCTGCTTGCCGACGCCGCCGGACCGCCGGTGGCGGGCGACGCGAACGCCTTCGATCTGGCCGCGCCAGACGCCTTTCCTCGAAATGCCTGGGATGAAGCTGAGCTGCAGGGTTGCGATCACTTGCCCGGCTTCGACAGCTACGGCCAGCAGCTGGTTGGGATCGGCTTCGATTGCGCTGAAGGCTTCGAGATAGGACGGCGCGAGCGGCGTTGACGGGTCTTCACGGCCGGCGCCAAGCGCATCGTCGGCAAGCAGTGCGACAATCGTCGGCAGATCGGGCGCTTGCGCGCGACGGAACTCAATCTCGCTCATCGGGGAGAGATTTACGGCGCGGCGTCGGCGACGGCAAGTGCGGTCCAGCCATCCGCGGTGGATGGCGTCGACGACCGCCGGCTTACGCCGCCTGCTGTGCCCAGAGGCGGTGACCAAAACGGCGGAAGAAGCGCGCCAGGAGCCGCTGCTGCCTGGCACGGGCGAGATCGGCGCCGCGTCTTTCCTGGCGCCAGCGCGGCATGTTGCGATAACAGGCGATGAAGCGGGCGGCGTCCTCGATCGCCTCCTCGGCCGATTGCGCCGGGCGGATCGCTGCCAGGAACAAGGCCTCGCCGTGCTTCAGCCGGTCAACCACCGCCTTACGCTGGCCATGGCCTAGCCGCGCCTTGCCTATGCCGTCGAGGCGGATGGCCGCCAAGGCCGCCAGCATGGCCGGGCTGTCGCCGGTATAGCCGCAATCGCGGGCGAATTGAGCGGAGAGGGCGTCCATTCCGTTTCCTTGGCTGGCAGCGGCCGCGACGGCATTATTCGTCGACATCGATATGTAAGCATAACTCAAAAATTGATACAAGCTAAACTTTTTCATCGGTTTGAGCGGAACCGACTCGACTCCTTGGGAAAAACCCCTAAGAATGTGAACAAAACAGGAACGGAGGCACTAGGGGCGATGGCATTGCCGGGCAAGGAAGCGACGATCGCCGAGGTTGTCTCGATCGCGGTCGAGTGTATGGATTGCGGCCGCAACAGATGGTGGAAGCCAGCTGAGCTCAAGCGTTACGGCGTGAGCGCGCAGACGCCGCTGGCAGCCCTTTCGGGGCGCCTCATTTGCAAGGCCTGTCGCGCCGATGGCCTGCCGGGCACGGCGATCGCGGTCCAGGCGGCGTTCATCGACGAGCAGCAGCAGCGCCGTGCCGAGGCGCGGATGCTCAACGAGCGCGAGGTTCCCCTGGAGAGATCCAGGCGGGCTTGAGGGGAAACGCCATCTCCCCCGCAAGGGGGAGATAACACCCGCGCCGCCGCCCTCAATACCCCAGCAGTTCCTTAAGCGGGATGACGCGGAAGACGGCCTTGATCGCGTAGCGGTTGAAGGTCAGCGTCTTAGGCGGATTGTACTGCTCGACGACCAGCTCGGCGGCGGTGCGCTTGACCAGCTTCTTGATGAACGCCTTGCCGTTGCGCTCGTTTTCCTCGGGAAACATCTCGATCACCACGTGGTCGCCGGGCACGGCGTCGCGGCCGCCGCAATAGAGCATCTCGCCGGGCTCGTAGCGCGGCACCATCGAGTCGGAGAGCACATGCAGCGCGAACACCTTACGCAAATGGGCGATGCCGGGCGGGCGCTGGACATAGCCGGCGACCTCGCCGTTGAAGGTGAAGTCGCCGTCGTCGCCGCCGACTGCGGCGCCCAGAAGCTCGATGTCCATCGGGCCGGCGGGCAGGGGAGCGGCGTCGGTGACGATCTCCGCATCGGCGACATTGTCGGCGTCGTCGAGGAAGACGACCTCGCCCTTGCCGAGCGCCACGGGGTCGACGCGCAGGAAGGCGGCGGTCTTCAAAAGGTTCTCGGTCTTGGGCAGGTTGCGGCCGGTTTCCCAATTGCCGACGGCGGCGACATCGGTGTCGTTGTGCTCGGCAATGTGGCGCATCACCAGGCCACGCTGCTTGCGCGCCTTGCGGATCGCTGCCCCGACTTTGATCGACAATGCGGTTTTCGCCATGGCGCCATCTGAAACATAAGAATCGGTTACGTCCATAAAAGAAGAGCTTGCATTATTTTTCGAGTTATGCTTATATACAGCCCATGCACAAGCCATGTCGCCTCATCTCGTTTTCCCATCCGTCCCGGCTGTCCTCCTCCCCGGCCGGGACGAAGCCCGAGGCTCACGCCTCGGATCCGGTCGCCTTGCCGACACCGGCGGCGACCGGAACGGCCGGAGCCGTTCCCCTCACGGTTCCGGCCACGAATGTCGGCGCGTGTCATGCGGGCCTTTCGTGCATCCGCACCGAGGACGGCACGGTCATCGTCTTCGACCGGCAAACGGGCAGGGCGGTTTCAGGCGCCACCCGCGAGGCGGCCGAGGCGAAGCTTTGTCGCCGGAGGTGACCTTTCTTCTCCCGGCGAACGGGAGAGGGACGAGCTTGGGCACAACCCTTTTAAACGGATCAACACCATGCCCGCCTATAACGACACAGAATTGCAAAGCATCGCCCGCTGGCTAAAGGACGGATTGTCCGCCGCCAGGATCGCCGACCGGCTGAGCGCACTGCGCGGTGGCCCGGCCTCGCGCAACGCGGTCATCGGCGTCGTCCACCGCAACGCCGACTTGCGCGCGATCGGCTTTGCCAATCCTCAGGGCAGGTCCGGCGGCCGGCCCAGAAAAAACCCAGCGAAGCTCGTCAGCCCGAGCAGATCCGCGAGGCCGGCCGAGCCGCCGGAACAAGCAAAGCTGCCGAGACAAGCAAAGCTGCCGGGGCAAGCGAAGCTGCCCGTGCAAGCGAAGCCGGTAAAGCAAAGCGGGTCTGCAAGGCATGTCACGCCGGCCAGGCTGGCGCCGCCGGTCTGGCTGCCGCAGCGCCAGTTCGTGCATGAGATCCACGGGCCCGACAGCGAGGCGCTCAAAGCGCCGGTGCCGCGCCCCGTTGCAGCCGTCGGGCCCCAGCCGCATGTGGCGGCCATGCGCTTCATCGACTGCCTGTTCAACCGCTGCCGCGCGCCGCTCGATCTGACGCTGGAGGAAGACCCCGAAAACGACGCGCCCGGCAGCCGGCCGGGACTGGACATGCTGTGCTGCGGCCTGCGCACGCGGCCGCTGAAAAGCTACTGCGCCTATCACGCGGCGCGCTTCTGCGATCATCACCGTACGGCTCTGGCGGATGCGGGGTGAGCTGATTGCCAAACGGACGGCAATCTTGGGTTCTGCAAAGACAGCAAATAAAACGAGGAGACTGCGCATGAGCAAGAATACCGCCAAGCCCAAGATGCCAAAGCCGTCCAAGCTGGCCCGGCCGCCGAAGGCGCCTAGACTGGCAAAGGGCGAGGCCGAGCAGGTGCGCATTCGCAGGGAGATCGGCCATGATTTCGCGCTGAAGGACGACGCCTTCGGCCGCAAACGGCTGGCGGCGGGCACGCTGGAGGCTCGGCGCGTCTACGAGGTTTCCAATGGTGGCCACACCGCGACCGGTGGCGTCGTGCGGGTGCGCAATGTCGACCCGCTGAGTGGCATCACCTCGCTGTCGCGCCAGCAGCGCGAGGCGGGCATGCGCTACCGCGAGGATTTTCGGGTCTCGCAGCAGGACGGCGTCAAGCCGACGGCGCTGACCGAGCGGGTCGACGGCGGGCGCATCGGCGGCGGCGTTGCCGACCGCATCCTGTCCGCCGGCCGCGCCTATACCGACGCCACCAGGGCGCTTTCGCATTGGGAGATATCGGGCGTGGTGCAAAAAGTCTGCTGCCACGGCGAGACGGTGAAGAGCCTGGCCGAACAGACCGGCGAGCCGCGCGATGCTGTGTCTAAATTGCTCAAGATCGGGCTGGATCTGTTGGCGGTGCATTACGGGATGATGCTGATGCGGCGGCCGCGGTGAGGGCGACCTGCCGCATCGATGGGTGATCAGGCTGAGAGGCGAGCCTCGATCGGCCCAGGTCCTCCGCACGTCCTCCAATTGAAGGGCGCAGGTTTCCCCATGGCCTGTTACGGTGCGCCATTGCTGGTAGATCGCAATGTTAAAGCCGCAGCTAGACCCTCATTTCGCAGACGACGCGCCGACGTCTTCGGTGCTGACCGGCTATGACGAGGACCACATGCTTACTTATATCCGGCTGCTCGATGCGTCGGCGGACGGGGCCGATTGGCGTGAGGTCGCCCAAACCGTTCTGCACATCGACCCGGAACAGGAGCCAGAACGCGCATTCCGGGCCTGGGCGACGCATCTGGCACGTGCCCGCTGGATAACTCGCAATGCGGCTTCGCGCCGGTCGCCACGATAGCTTGGATGATGCCCGGACATTTTCCGTGGAACTGCCGTCCCGGTTTGCCCGTTTAGATAGGAAATCAACATGGGAAAGCGCTCGATGAACTCTTGGCAAATCAACACTTTGGAGGCGTGCTGCCTGCTTGCCGTTCCGCTGTCGCTTATCCTTACGGTTCTGGTGGCGAGTCTCATCCTTGGCTGAATCCCAGTATCTTGCAGCTGTTTATCCGATTTATTCCGGCCATTCCGCCGAGCGTCCAGGCAGATTAGCCCAGCTGTTGCGAAATCTACCTAGCGCTCCAAATCACAATTAGCACCCGCACAAGCTCTGGCTTCGGCCGAGCGTCTTCGCAGTCGCGTTTACACCCGCCTTGAATTTTGGCGGACTGCATAGTGCTTGGCAAAAACCTCGGCGGACAGGTCGAAGGCGGCGCGTTCCTTTTTGAGCTGCGCCAAGGGCCAGTTCCACCACTGGATTTCCAGCAGCGCAGCAATGGTTTCGTCGGAGAACCGGCGCTTGATCACCTTGGCTGGATTGCCGCCGACAAGCGTGTATGGCGCGACGTCCCTGGTCACGACGCTGCCGGCGGCGATAACTGCTCCGTCGCCGACGGTCACGCCTGAAAGGATGATTGCACGGGCTCCGACCCAGACATCATTGCCGACAAGGATCGGGCCTTTCGAAACGAGATACTCTAGGTTCTTTTTCTGCCGGAAAATCCGCGACTGAAAAGGAAAAGTTGAAGCCGTATCCGTTCGGTGATCAGTCTGACACAGAAAGAGTGTCCCTGGTCCGATAGAACAAAATGCGCCTATCTCGACTGGTGATTCTGCCGTGCAGTTGAGGAATGTCCTACCGTGGACACCATAGGTTTCGCGTCCGATTTTAGCGTGACGCGAGATCGCTGCGGGATCGTCTCTCAGTCCCAGCCAAATCCGCAGTTTCTTGAAAGCCATCCCGGTTTACCGCCTGGATACGGTGAACTTGCAAGCGACGCCACCGTGTCGATCTGCGCGACTGCCTTAAATGTCGTTCCTCAAGCCCCTGCTAAGGGGTGGAGCATTGCTCAAGAGAGGGCATTTCGCAAGGGCGCTTTGGCCGCGCGGCGGATCGGCACGCCCGCCAACGCGAGGATTTCCGCGTCTCGTAGCAGCACGGCGCCAGGTCGATGGCGCTGACCGAGCGCGTCGAGTACGATCTGTCCTTCACTTGTTGAAGCCGATGTGGGGTGCTGAGTGCCCCTCAATCCTTCGCCCGCTCCACATAAGCGCCATCCGCCGTCATCACCACAACGCGGGTGCCGGCGCTGATATGCGGCGGCACTAGCGTGCGCACGCCGTTGGACAGCGTTGCCGGCTTGTAGGACGAGGATGCCGTCTGGCCCTTGGTCACCGGCTCGGTCTCGACCACCTCGAAAGTGGCGCGCTGCGGCAGCACCAGCGAGATGGCGATGCCATTGTACTGCGATACCTGCACCGCCATGCCTTCCGTGAGATAGGGCGCCATCTCGCCGACCACGCTTTCCGACACCGCGACCTGGTCGTAGCTTTCCGGGTTCATGAAATGGAAGCCTTCGCCGTCACGATAGAGGAAGGTGTGCTCGCGCTCCTCGACATAGGCGCGCTCGACCTGCTCGGTGGTGCGGTAGCGCTCCGAGACTTTCACTCCGTCGGAGATGCGGCGCATGTCGAGCTGGGTCACCGGCGTGCCCTTGCCCGGATGGATGTTTTCAGCAAAGAGGATCACATAGAGCTTGTCGTCCTTTTCGACGACATTGCCTTTGCGTAGGGAACTGGCGATGACCTTCACGGGCTTTATTCCTAAGAGCGTTGACTGGCCTGGGAGCGCCGACTGGCGCAAATCGGCTGCGGGAGCCGTCTGGTGCGGCCTAGCGCATCTTGGCTGCAATCGCCAGTCCCCGATGCAAATCCTGTCGTCATGATCGCCGCCTCGCCTTGGTGGACGCCCGATGTTCATGCCGACCGCCGGCCGCGGCTGATCCTGCGCAATGCCATCACTGCGGCCCTGCGCGACTGGTTCGCCCGCCGCGATTTTGTCGAGGTCGAGACGGCCGCGCTGCAGATCTCGCCCGGCAATGAGGCGCATCTGTCGGCCTTCGCCACCGAGGCGATCGCGCCGGACGGACAGCGCCAGCCGCTCTATTTGCACACTTCGCCGGAATTCGCCTGCAAGAAGCTGCTCGCCGCCGGCGAGAAGCGCATCTTCAGCCTGAGCGCCGTCTACCGCAACCGCGAGCACGGCCCCTTGCACCATCCGTCCTTCACCATGCTCGAGTGGTACCGGGCTGATGAGACCTATGAGAGCCTGATGGAGGATTGTGCCGGGCTCGTCGCGCTGGCCGCCGAGCGGGCGGGCACAAAACGCTTCTCCTTTCGCGGCCGCGAGGCCGATCCGTTCGCCGAGCCCGAACGGTTGAGCGTCGCCGAGGCTTTTGCGCGCTATGCCGGCATCGACCTGCTGGCCACCGTCGCCGCCGACGGCAGCACCGATCGCGAGGCGCTGCACGCGGCGCTGGTTGCGGCGGGCTTACGCACCGCGTCCGACGACAATTGGGCCGATCTGTTCAGCCGGGTGATGGTGGAAAAGATCGAGCCGGCGCTGGGGCAGGGGCGCGCCACCATCCTCCATGGCTATCCGATTTCAGAGGCGGCACTTGCCCGGCCGAGCGCCGATGACCCGCGGGTCGCCGAGCGCTTCGAGCTTTATTGCTGCGGCGTCGAGCTGGCCAACGCGTTCGGCGAACTGACCGACGCCGCCGAGCAGCGCCGGCGCTTCATCCTCGAGATGGACGAGAAAGAGCGCGTCTATGGCGAGCGCTATCCGATCGACGAGGATTTTCTCTCCGCACTCGCCATCATGCCGCAGGCAAGCGGTGCCGCACTCGGCTTCGACCGGCTGGTGATGCTGGCAACCGGGGCGCTACGGGTCGAGGATGTGATGTGGACGCCGGTGGCGGGGTGAAAATCAGCGCCTGTCCAGCCCGGCCTCGATGATTATGTGCTGGCAGACATTGTCGATGTCGCGAATGACGTCGTCGTTCCAGAAGCGCAGGACGGTCCAGCCGTCTTGTTCTAGACGCTTTGTCCTCGCCTCGTCGTCCTCATTGGCATCGGCATGCTGCGAACCATCGACTTCGACGACAAGTTTCTTTTCCGGGCAAGCAAAGTCGACGATGTAACCAGCGATCGGAAATTGTCTCCGGAACCCAAGCCCCATCAGCCGATGCGCGCGAAGCTCATTCCAGAGCTTCAATTCGGCGTCAGTCATGGCTTTGCGCATCGACTTGGCGTTGGCGCGATTTCGTGGAGGCAATGGCGTGTGAGGCATTGTCAATGCTCGGTTGCTATTGAGGTCGGCGCTCTACGGCGCCCCCTCTGTCCTGCCGGACATCTCCCCCACAAGTGGGGAGATTGGCAGTTGCGCCGGCAGCGCCTCTTTTTCGAGGTTGGCGATTGGCGAAATCAAAGATGACGGCCGATCTCCCCCCCCAAGTGGGGAGATGTCCGGCAGGACAGAGGGGGGCGCTGTCCCGCCCAACTTGCCATGATTTCCAGCTCCACCTCACTGCTTCTCCTCCCGGTGGGATCTCACCGCCCCATCAGCAAAGCGACGATGAGCTGCTGCAGATTGCCGCGCGGGGCGAATTCTACCCGGTCGAAATCGCGGCTTGCCTGGCGCTGCGCCTGGGAGAGTTCGGCAAGCCGCCTGGTCATTTCGGTCCTGATCTTTTTGCAGCCGGGATCGTCGGGGACGGACAAGCCGATGGTGGCCGTCTCGATCTTGCGGACCATGTCGACGATGATGTCGCCATGCACCTTTTCGTGGGCGGCGAGGCCGGCGGCAAAAACCTCCCAACTTTTCTGCACGGCGGCCGGCAGCGGCCCGGAGGTTTTGGGTAAGGTGTAGGTTATGATGAGCTTCGGCCGAGCCGACACCAGCACGCAGGCATTGCCTTGTCGCTGATAATCCCTGACCCAGGTCAGCTTGAAATTGGTGTAGGCCATGGCGCGGACCTTGCTCTTGCCGATCGTCGGCCCCCGTTCGCCCATCGAGGCATGGAGCTGGGGACCGGTCTGCCCTGAAACGGCGTAGGTCTCGACCTTTTCGATCGGCTTCCATCCTGCCTGCGCCGGCGACGCCAGCAAACAGGCCAGGAGCAGAGACGTCAGAACGGCTGTTTTCATGCGAATCCCCCGGGGCCGATGCCTTTGGTGCGCTTGATCATCAACGCGTGGCCAGAATGCGGTCAAGGCGTCCTTGCCCTAAACCTTGGCGTTCGTATTGCGCGTCGAATGAACCAATCAACGGCGATGTGCCGCAAACTCAATCCGCTTGGCGGGCTCGTTTTGAAATCTTCTCGCTCATTTAATTCTCAGTAGAGTTAATGCGCACAAGCGTTTTGCGAGGAGACCGAAATGTCGAAGAAACTGGTGGTGGGGCTGTCGGGCAACCTGACCCGTCCGTCGAAGACCAAGGCATTCATCAGCCACATCGTTGCGGACGTGGCGAGCAGCACCGGTGCAGCTTCGGCCGTTTTCGACATCGAGGATCTCGGCCAATCCTTCCCGCTGGCAAGGCGCGTCGGCGACCTGGATCCGCTGGCCAGGAGCATCGTCGAGCGATTGCTGGGTGCCGATGTCCTGGTGGTTGGCTCGCCGACCTTCAAAGGCAGCTACACCGGGCTTTTCAAGCATTTCTTCGACCTGCTCGACCCGTCATCCCTGAGGGGAAAGCCGGTCATCCTCGCAGCAACCGGCGGCGGCGATCGTCATTCGCTGGTTGTCGAACATTAGCTGCGGCCGCTGTTCGGTTTCTTCGAGGCACTGACCCTGCCGACCGCGATCTGCGCCTCCGACAAGGACTTCGCCGACGGCGTGCTGGTCTCCGAAGCCATCCATTCTCGCGTCAGGCAAGCGGTCGCCGAAGCATGCCGGGTGGCCGGAACGCCACGCAGCGTCGGTCTTGCCGCCTAAACACCGGTCAGCCGATTCCCTTTCCGCACAGCACAGAAGGAACCCAGGGAGAAAGGCGGCAAAGCACGGCTGGTCGACGTTGAACCGCCGCGCCCGCGCGATCGCAGCGAAGCCGTTTCGTGCGCTATCGCGAAGAACTGCTGCGTGAGTTCGGCTTGCACTGAGACACAGCGGGCAGCGGGTGAAAAGCGCGTCTTGCGCCGCCCTTACTTCTCCGCCGCCACGTTCGAGAACAGCGCGCGCTCGACCGGTAGCTCCAGCGTTTGCGCAAAGGGCGTGGCCATGTGGTGGCGGTCGCGGTAGGCCAGCTTGCCGTCGATGAAGACATGGCAAGTCTTGGCGTCGCAGAACCGGTCGGTCATATCGATATAGGTCGCGTTGGGGACGGCGCGCACGATGTCGCGCTCCACCGCGGCCACCGCGTCGTTGGCGGCGTCGGTTCGCGGCGCGTCACATACCGAGGGCGTCTGTCCCCGCCACAGCGCGCGGGCCACGCAGGTGTCGACGAACATCCCGTTGAACGGCACGTCGCGGATGAAGGCGACTTTCAGCCCGGCCTGGCTGAACGCTTCCAGCGTTGCGCGCAGGCCGGCCCGCCAATCCTGATCCAGGCTGTCGGATTCCTGCGCCTCGGGCGACAGTTTGCGCGAGCTGGTCAGCGAGATCTCCGAGATCACCACCAGGCTCGGGCGGAGCGCGATGATCTCCTTGATCGATTGCTCGCGCCATTGATCGCACTCGGTGTAGTTGCGCTTCAGCTTCGAGCTCCAGACCGTCAGCCGCGAGGCCCGGCAGGCGGATTTGAGCCAGGTGACGACCTTGTAGTTGTTCTTCGTCGCCGCCTCGATCAGCGGCGTCGACCAGTGGTCGGCATGCGAATCGCCGAACAACGCGATCGACTGCTCGGCATTCTTGGCGCCGAACACGCAGGGCTTCGGCGTGACGGTCTCGTAATCGAGAACGCAGCCCGCCTTGGCGCGCGCTGTGGAGGGCTGTGCGGCCGTTTCGGCAATGATGCGTTGTGAGGGATCGAGGTCGTGCACGGCAAGGCGCGCATTGGCATAGGTCGCTACCACGCTGGCGCCGGTCAGCATTGCGGCGGGGACAAGCGCACGCGCCGCATTGGCCATCAGCCAGCCATTGCGGCGGATCGGGTTCTCGATGAAATTATAGGTGAAGATCGACAGCGCCAGCGTCAATGCCGCGCAGGCAAGCCGCCCGGGCCAGGCGAGGTCGGGAACCATCATCGTCGCATAGACGATGACAGGCCAGTGCCAGAGATAGAGCGAGTAGGAAAGTTTCCCCACCCATTGCAACGGCGGCAGCGCCAGCACGGCGCTGGGTCCTCTTTGAGCATTGCCGGAACCGCTGAGCAGCAGGAGCACGGTGCCGGCCACCGGCACCACCGCCGCGACGCCGGGGAAGGGCGTGTCCTGTTCGCTGAAGGTGAGATAGGCCGCGGCGATCAGCGCCAGGCCAAGCCATGCCAGTGCTGCGCCCAGTTGTGGGCGCTCCCGCCAGAATTTTGCCGGCGCCATCGCTGCCAGGCCGCCGGCGGCGAATTCCCAGGCCCTGAGCGGCGAGAAATAGAAGGCCCAGGGCTGCGCCACGGTGGTGAGCCAGGCGCAGACGGCGAACGACACCAAGCCGGCGAGGCCAATCACCAGGATTGCCGCGCGCTTGCCTGGGCGCAGCCATGCGGCCAACAGAAGCAGTCCCGGCCATACGAGATAGAATTGCTCCTCGACCGAGAGCGACCAGAAGTGGATGAAGGGGTTGTTCGCCGCATCAGGGGCGAAATAGTCGAACGACCAGCGGATCAGCCAGAAATTGATCGCATAGGCCGAGGCGTACATGGCGCCTTTCGAATAGAGCGACTGTTCGTCCGGCGACAGAATGAAGTAACCCGTTACCAGCGTAACGAGAATGACGAACAGCGAGGCCGGCAGCAGGCGCCGGGCGCGTCTCGCGTAGAAACGCCATAGGTCCAGCTTGCCGTCCTCGGCGATTTCCCGCAGCAATTGCCCGGTGATCAGATAGCCGGAGATGACGAAGAAGATGTCGACGCCGGTGAAGCCGCCCGGCAGGTCCGACAGACCGAAATGGAACGCGACGACGCCCGACACCGCCAGCGCACGCAGCCCTTCGATATCAGGCCGAAACGATGCTGACACGGCGAAACCTCGTGTAGGTCGTTGAAAAAGCTCACCCGTTGCGAAGACTCGACGCGATGCGCTGATATTGCAATGCAACAAATCTAACGCAGTGCAACATAAGTGGAGGTTCGCCAGGCCGGTATGCCGGTGAAAGGCAGCCCAGCAGCCCCATCCAGGTTCTGCTGCACTGCGGAACCTGGATGACAGATATTTGGTTCGGAAGATGCCACAGCGGTGCAAACGGAGAGCGGCGGCCGATTTTTGTGCACAAAGGGACAGTTGGCCCGGCTAGCGGGCCTGCGTATCGATCTCAGGCTTTAGCGGAGCCCGCCGCTCGCGCGCCGGGCTCCTCCCCTTGGACGTCACCGATCACGCATGTGCTGGCGGATGGTGACGGTAGTCCCAGACTGCCCAGGCGGATGCCGCGACCACCAGCACGCCGAGGACCACATGGGTCCCCATCGCGTTGAAGTTCGCCATAAAGCCGAGCAGCCAGGGCGAAACGATCAGCCAGAGCCCGATAACAAGGTTCACCCACTCTTCCCACTCGGCGAACACCGAAAGCGCCGCGAGAGCCAGGGCACCGAGCACGATTGCGGCAATCCAGGCGTTCCACGCAGGAGCGGTTTCAGCAGCGAAGCCGATGATCCAGGGTGAGACGAACAGGCATGCCGCAAGGATCAGATTGATCCAATCCTGAGCCTTCTTTCCTTCCATCAGATTGTTTGCCATGACAACCTCCACAGATGAAGTTTGACCAAAGCACTAGATCGCGTGCAACGCACGCTTAGTCATTGATATATCGCAGTTCTGAGGACCTTCAAGGAGTGGCCCGGCGCGACCACGGCGTTCGTTCCGCACCGCGGCGATGCAGTGTCTGCCGTCATCCGCGTGCGCAATTCCGGGCAGCCACGTTGCCCATATCAGGTGCTTCGGCTATTGACCGATAGCCAATGCTGGCACAAGTCCAACGGAGCCCGACCATGACAGAGAAGACCATCCTCAAATTCGGCGTGGTCGAAAACGCCGAGGCGGGCGATCTCGCGGGCTGGGTCGTGGTCGACGGCAACCCAACCATGAAGACCGCCGTCCAGCACACTACCGAGGACGGCAAGGTCATGTCGGGAACATGGCAGGCTACTCCCGGCACCTATCACGCGACCTACAGCGACTATGAATTCGTGCACATGATATCAGGCCGCATCATCATCACGCCCGACGGCGGCGCGCCCGTCGAAGTCGGTCCCGGCGATGCCTTCGTGGTCGAGGCCGATTTCAAGGGAACTTGGAAGATCATCGAACCGGTGACGAAGCATTTCGTCGTCAGGATCGCCTGAGGTCGAGAGCGAACGGAGCAATCCCATCACGGACTAACGCGCCGCCGCCAAGCAGTTTACCCCCGGGATCTGTCGATCCCGGGGCACCGCAAGCGTGGGACGGTCGAATAAAAAGATAGAGACCCATCCGATGGATGAGACTCTAAAAATTGAAATAGATCGCCGGCGGATACGGACTGGACACATCCTTGCCGGCCGGCGCTGCTATCGCGCTGGGCCATGCGGTGATCCCGCCGGTGGACTTGTTGTCGAGCAGCGGCCGGACTTTCTCGGCTGTGGCCGCTTTCGCATCGGTGGCAACGACTTTCGTTTTAGCCTCCACGGTTTGCGACAGTGGGAGCACGGCGAGAAGTGCAATAAGGGCAAGTTTCATGACAAGTCCCTCCATGGTTAACGTAAGGTTAACCCCGGCCGCCGGCTCGAACACGGCCGCTGTGTGGAAGGGCGTGGAATTCTGTGGAATTCCTGGAATATCGGCTTGTCGAAAAGTGCGGGCCGTGGAGAACGCAGCAGGTGCCGGCGCGTGTTAGGCTCGCAGCTGCATCGGGCAGCCGAAGCCCGGAACGGCGCGGCCGAACACGGACATCCAGTCGCGCTTGGCCGCTCAATGTCGCGGCCAGCGCCGGTGTGAGATCAATTCTTGAAGCCGGTGGAGTCGAGCAGGGCGACCTGCTTGCCGTCAATGTAAAAGCGTATCACGTGCGCGCCACCGTCGACTTCGATGCGCGTCGGCTCGATGGCAGGCTTGGCCTGCTTGCCATATGTCGCTGCAGCGCGCGAGCCGGCAGCAGCTCGCGACGGTCCGTCCGGGCCCAAGATCAGCAGCAGCAGTGCGGCGGATCCAGCCGCAACCGCAGTGAAGGAGATTTTGGGAGATGCAGTCCAGGACATCGAATTATTCCTTCCTTGTTGAGGCGGCATCTTGTGCTGGTTGCGAGAACTCAGCTTCGCCGTCGTTCAAATGACTGAGGAAGGGGGTTGGTGTTCCAGCCTACATAGCGTGAGTTTCATATGATTTGCCCTTGCCCTCCGCGACCTTAGCGCCGCTTGCCGGGGCGAAAAGGGCAGGCGCGTGGAACGGCATGGAATTCTGCGGATTTCCTGGAATATCGACTTTAGGAGAGGTCCGGCCCGCGATGAATGCGGTGGGAGCAAGTGCTGGCACATGTTATGCCTTGCGGTGGCATAAAGGGGCACGTGGGATGGCACAGCATATCGCGCAGAAGTTACGGCTGACTGTGGCTCTGCTGGGAACCGTCAGCCGCAAGGACCTTGCGGCGGCGTTCCGGGATGTCAACCCGAACACGGCGTTCGATCTCGGCCGTGCCGACAAATGGCTGCAGGGCCGCGCCCAGCCACGCCAGCTCAGCGTCTACGACGATTGGTCGAAGCTTCTCAAGCTGGAGCAGCCCGGTGCCTGGATTGCCCAAAGCGATCTGCCAAGCTTTACCGCCGCGATCTGCGCCCGACACGGCATCGACAAGACGGAACTAGAACGTCGTGCCGGCGCGCAGTTCGAGGCATCATATGGGCATGAGGAGCGAAGCCTCGGATTGGCCCTTGCCGGAGTCTATGCGTGCTATTCGCATGCTTTGTCGCCTTATTATCGCGGCCAGCTGATCAGGGGCAGCCTGTCGATAGAGACCGGGCCGGGGGCGCACGGGCTGACCGCCACCTATCGCGAGGTGTTGCCGACCGGACAACTGCTGGTCGGCGGTCCGGTGAGCCCGGCAAAACGCGGCCTTTATGCGCTTCTGAAGGAAACCGGCGGCGATGCCCATTTCTTCCTTTGCCTGTTCCCGCACTCGCGGCCGGGAAGCGTGCTTGGCGGCTATATGTGCGGCGGCGCCATCATCGGTCCGGAGCCGCAACCATCCCTGACCAGGATCCTGATCGTCCGCTTGCGCGATCCGACGCCCGAGGCCTGGGGCGGATATCTGCCGCCCGGCGGGTCGATCGCCAGGGATTTGGCGTCGCTCGGCGTGACCGTCGAGCAGCCGGAAGCGGTCGACCGGCAGCTGGCGCAATTCCTCGTGGCAGACAGCAAGGACGGCGGTGCCAGCCAGATCCCACCGGCCGAATTCCGCGCCATTCTCGACGTGTTCGACCGTCATTGGCTGAGCCATTCGGACTAAGCCTGATCTCGTCTTCTGTCTCCGCGGAACCGATCACTGCGTCAGCTGTTGTGTCCGGCGACCAAAGCGCCCGTCCGGCTGTCCAGTTGGGCTGCCAAGCGCCCGCCTTGCCGGTCGCGTCTTCGAACTCGCCGGCGCGAAGAGGCGAAAGTTGCACGCCGGCTCAACATGCCCGATCATGGCTGTGGCAGGGCGGAGGTATCAAGTGGCGGCCAATCCTCGAAACGGCATTCAACCCGCCGAGCCCGTGCTGATAGGCATGGTTTCCTCTGCCAGAACCCTTCCGCGCATGTCATTGCCCACCGTCGCGACTGTCGTGGCTACGGTTGCCGCCCTGTATTTCGGGCGCGAGGTTTTCCTGCCGATCGCAATCGCTCTGCTGCTTACCTTCGCGCTCGCGCCCATGGTTTCCGGACTCAAGCGAGTCGGCCTTCCGCGCCTCCCGGCCGTCATCGCCAGTGTGCTGAGTGCATTCACGGTCCTTGCGCTGTTCTCCTTCATTGTCGCCACTCAGGTCAGCGAACTGGCGCAGAACATCCCGCTTTACCAGTCGAATATCCTGACCAAGGTCAGGTCCCTGAAGGAAACCGGCGTCGGCGGCGGCATCATCGCCAGGCTGGGCGGGGTGATCGAACGCGTAGGCCAGGAACTCGACAGGCAGGAAGCCTCACCGCCTACCGCAGATGAACCAGAGCGCGAGCCGGTGCCTGTCGAGATCATCGCGCGCGAAAGGCCGCTCCAGGTTCTTCAGAACCTGATCGGCCCGCTGATCAGCCCGCTAGCATCGGCCGGCCTGATCATCGTCGTCGTCATCTTCATGCTGCTCGAGCGCGAGGACCTGCGCGATCGTTTCATACGCCTCGTCGGGTACGGCGATCTTCATCGGACCACCGAGGCGCTCCAGGAAGCGGGCAAGCGGGTCGGCCGATATCTACTCATGCAATTGGTGGTGAACATCATCTATGCCGTGCCGATTGCATTCGGGCTTTGGGTTCTGGGCATACCGAATGCGATGCTGTGGGGCCTGCTGGCGTTGGCGCTGCGCTTTGTTCCTTATATCGGCCCGATCGTTGGTGCGTTGCTGCCTTTGTTCCTAGCGCTTGCCGTGGCTCCCGGTTGGTCGCTCGTGCTGTGGACCGCCGGTCTGTTCGTGGCCATGGAAATGATAACCGGCAACGTCGTCGAACCGTGGCTCTACGGTTCACGCACCGGGCTTTCACCATTGGCCATTATCGTTGCGGCTATCTTCTGGACCTGGCTCTGGGGGCCGCTGGGCCTGGTTCTGTCGACGCCGCTCACTGTCTGTCTCGTCGTGCTCGGCAGGCACGTGCCGCAGTTCGAATTCCTCGACGTCCTGTTCGGCAACGAACCTGTGCTCGAACCCCATGCCCGGCTCTACCAACGGCTGTTGGCCAGCGATCCAGAGGAAGCCACAGATCACGCCGAGGAGATCCTGGAGGAAAAATATCTGTTCGAATTCTATGACAAGGTCGCCATTCCCGCACTTCTGCTCGGCGAACAGGATCGCGTGCGGGGCGTCATGGGCGATGAGCAAAGACGGCAGGTGGCGGCCAGTGCGCAGACGCTGGTGGCGAACCTCGACGACAGCGCACAGGAAGAAGCAGAGGAGGAGGAAGACCCAGCCGCCGCCGAGGAAACCGGCTCGCGCAAGGACAAGGAGAGTCAGGGGGAAGGCGAGGACGACATCGAGTTGCCTGATGGAACGGACAGGTCCGTCCTGTGTGCCGGCGGACGCGGCGAACTCGACGATGCCGCCGCCGCCATGCTGGCGCAGGTGCTCGAAGTCCAGGGGGCGACGGTATCGAAGGCGAGCTTTGCCGACATGGAACCGGCGAGCATTCGCCGGCTTAAGCTCGACGCTGTCGACACCGTTGTGGTCGGCTTTCTGAACCGCGACTCAGTCAAGCACGCCCGTTTCCTGGTTCGTCGGCTGAAACGTGTCAAAAGGGCGTTACGGGTGGGCATCGTGTTCTGGTCGAACGCCGGCGACGCCAGCGAGACAGCCGTCAAACTGGCCAATGACATCAACGCCGATTTTGTGGCCCATGGCATGGTCGATGCCGTGTTGGGCGCGTTGTCGAGCGATCCGCCCATCGCCCTGAAGGCCGCTGCCAGGCGCCGCATGCGCCGTCGGCCGCCGGCCGCCAAGAAAGCGCCACGTGCGGCTGCAAAATGAACGCGGGCGCCGAGAGCGCGGGCCTGCAATCATCTTTGGCGCGCCAAGTTGGGCGGATCGCCCTCCCAACCAGAAATATTCCAGGCGAAGGGAACCTCACGGTCGCAGGCAAGTTCGGTACGCGATGGGGGGGATTGAGCCATGGCAGTGTTGTTGATTTCAATGGCCGATCGCCTACCGGGAGCGGTGGCGCGAGCCTTGGCCGACGGGTCGCACGTATGAGCAACGAGCCGGCGCGTCCGCCAGGCGAACGCCTGTCCGCATTTGCCAGCTTCTTCATGGCCGGTTTCGAGTGTTCATCGCATCGGCGCGGCGACGGAGTGCGCCTCGATTTGATTCGCGCGACCGCACACGACAAACACGCTCTCGCCGATTATCGCAGTTGTGCTGTCCTAGGGCTTCGTACGATCCGCGACGGCTTGCGCTGGCACCTGATTGAAACTGCGCCCGGAGTCTTCGACTGGTCGGGTTGGATCTCAATGATCGAAGCAGCCGACGCGGCGGGGGTGCAGGTCGTCTGGGATATCTTCCACTATGGCTCACCAGATCACGTAGACCAAGGCGCCCCAGACTTTACAGAGGCCTATGTTCGTTTCGCCGCTGAAGCTGTCAGGGTCCACCGCTCCGTCACGGGAGTAGCTCCCTTGGTGTGCCCGATCAATGAGATCTCATTTTTCGCATGGGCGATTGAGGTCGGCTATTTCCCGCGCGTGGGGCCAAAGAAGCGGGGATGGTTCAAGCGACAGTTGGTGAGGGCAGCGGTTGCGGGCGTCAAGGCGATGCGCGATGCCGAACCTGATTGCCGGTTCATATGGGCTGAACCGCTAATCCATGTTGCGCCCCGTGACCGTAGTCGTGCCGAGCAGCGGCGTGCGGAAAATGTTCGTCAGGGCCAGTTTGAAGCCTACGACATGCTGACGGGCCGTGCCGAGCCCGAATTGGGCGGCAGCGAGGACTGCGTCGACGTCATCGGGCTTAATTTTTATCCGCACAACCAATGGTACTTTCAGGGGCCAACGATACCGATGGGCCACCACGAATATCGGGCGCTTTCCGACATGTTGGTCGAAGTCGCAGAGCGCTACAGAAAGCCCATGCTCATCGCCGAGACAGGCGCTGAAGGATCAGGCCGGCCGGCATGGCTCCATTATGTTTGCGATGAGGTCCGTAACGCAATGAGCCGTGGTGCCCCGGTTCAGGGTATATGTCTGTACCCGGTGACCGCGTATCCCGGCTGGGACAATTCGCGCCACGCGGAAGTCGGCTTGTTCTCTACCATTCACGCCGACGGTTCGCGCAGTCTTCGCCAGCCGGTTGCCGATGAATTGGATCGCCAGCGCACATTATTTGCGGCAGCTGTTTCGTAGCGATCTAAGAAGGAGCGGGCCACGTTAGTAGGTGGGGAACTGCTCCGAATGTTGGCCGAGCGTCGTCCGCTGCGTAAGCATCTGCACGGTGCCGTTTGCCGGAAGGCTCTGTTGGATGCGCGCGAACGTCGCCAAAGCCTGACCGACAACCTGATCCATATTGTAGTAACGGTACGTGGCCAGGCGCCCGACGAACCACACGTCGGGGCACGCCGCTGCCAGTGCTTCATAGCGTTTGTACAGAGCCTCGTTTTCCGCCCGCGGCACCGGGTAATAGGGATCGCCGATATCGGTTGGATATTCATAAGTCAGGCTGGTCTTAGGGCTCTGCTGACCGGTCAGATGCTTGTACTCGGTAATGCGGGTATAGTTTTCCGTCTGCGGATAATTGACGACGGCGACCGGCTGAAACTGCTCGCAATCAAGCGTCACGTGCTCGAACCGCAGTGACCGATAAGGCAGACGACCAAGGCTCCAGTCGAAATATTCATCAATCGGCCCGGTGTAGATCATCCGCTGAAAGGGGATGGTGTCGCGAATTTCGCGATAGTCGGTTTGCAGCATGATCTTGATCCTCGGGTTGTCCAGCATGCGATGGAACATGCGTGTATACCCGCCAGCCGGCATATTCTGGAAAGTGTCGCCGAAGTAGCGATCATCGCGGTTGATCCGCGTAGGGACCCTCGCAGTCACGGACTTGCTTAGTTGGGCCGGATCGACGCCCCACTGCTTCCTGGTGTAGCCGCGAAAGAATTTTTCGTAGAGTTCCCTGCCAACGGTGCTCACAACCACGTCTTCGGCGGTCCGGACCTCCTCGACCGTTTCTCGCCTGGATGCGAAGAACTCCTCCAACTGCTCAGGCGTCAATTCCAGACCGTACAGGCGATTGATCGTGTCGAGGTTGATCGGTATCGGCAGCAGTTTTCCGTCGACCGAAGACAGTACGCGATGTTCGTAAGGTCTCCATTCGGTGAACTGCGAGAGGTAGTCGATGATCGATCGGGCGTTGGTGTGGAATATATGCGGCCCATAGCGGTGGACCAGAATCCCCGCTTCATCGTAGCAGTCATAGGCGTTGCCGCCGACATGATTTCGCCTATCGATAAGCAGAACGCTTTCATGCCGTTGCGATGCGATGCGTTCGGCGAGCACGCTGCCGGCGAAGCCGGCGCCGACAATCAACCAATCGAACATGGTCAGGCTCTCCTGCGCAACGGCACAATGCTTTTCATTGAATACGCACGCTGGATATGTGCAGCCATTGCGTCCCACGTTCGTTCCCACGACATGTTTGCAAGGTAGGCATCGACTTCCTTCAGCAGGAAATCGCGTGGGCGGGACAGAACAGACCGAAGTTTGGTTTCGAGATCTTCGGCGTCGACGATGTCGACCAGGCCTTGCGAACCATAGGTGCGCACGACGTCGACGATCGCGGTGGAGATCACCGGCAGTCCGGCGGCCAGGAACTCAGGAGTTTTGGTCGGGCTGATATAACGTGTCGCCTCATTGAGCGCGAAGGGCATCCAGCCGGCGTTCCAATGCCTGAGATAGCGAGGCAGGTCGGCGTAGGACTTGGCACCCAGCCAATGCAAGTTGCTTGCTTGCGGCAGGCTGAGCGGATCGATCTTGACCACTGGCCCGAGCACAACGAAATGCACGTCGGGCATTGCCGCAGCCGCTCGCGCGATCATATCAATGTCGAGCCGTTCGTCGATCACACCGAAGAAGCCCACTCTCGGGTGAGGTATGCCTGCCTGGTCTACAGGGTCATCGCCGGGCTGTCTTGCCTTATGGAAATGCGCAACGTCGATGCTGCTGGGGAAGGGAAAAATTGACTTATGGAGGCATCGTTTGGCCTCGTACAAGCTCTGTCCGCCCGTGAAGACGACATCGGCGCGCTGCAACAGCGCCTTCTCCATCTGCGCCAACTCTGCCGGCGCGTTCTTGAAGGCGGAGAGTTCATCCATGCAGTCGTAGACGCACACGTCGCAGAGGAGATGGTCGCTGAAACGCAGCGCCATCGGCGTGTAGTACCATAAAGTCAGCCGGTCATGCGGGGTGGAGGTGATGATCTGGTCGACGAACCTGCGCTGGATCGCGTCCGCCTTTGTTGCTGAAATGCCGACCGGTAGAACCGGGGTGACGATTCTGATCGTCGGCGACTCATCTTTTATCCTGATAGAGGGGTAGTGTGTTTCTTCGAAGACCGGTTCCTCAAAGTAAATTAGCTGTTGCTGTTTTGACGCGAGCGTCAGAATGTGTTGTGGGCGTTGATGTACGAAATTCCATCTTAGGTGGGAAAAGCAAAGTATAATTGACAATTTTACGGGAGTGTCATGTGATATTTTCTTGCCACCCGCCATTTCCATCTAAGTTTTCCCTTAGCTACAGTTCAATATACTCTCGAAATAACATATGTTAATCGAGACGCGTTCGACTTTAGACCCGTAGGCATACATCTAACTTTCATTTAAGTAAGTTGTTCCACAGAGTTGAACTGCATGTGTGTCTAGCTCGCGGCGCCACACTTGCCCCAATCGATCTGCCAATAAACGACGGGCAGCCGAGGCGTCCGACCCCAGCCGGTCCACGCGAGCGCTTCGGCTGTCGGCAAGGTCCTGCGCCACGCGTGATCTCAACGAATGTGGCGCATTGCCACAGAACGGTTGAGAACGATCGATCATTCAACAAGCGTTAATCGGGGGAGCTATAAGTTAACGGTCTGTGAATCGATTCGGCCGAGTGGCACACGGGCCCGCGATCGTCGACGAACAACGCCGTGAGAGAAACTAAGAAATGAAATTCAACTTCGAAACCAATGTCTTTCCGTTGTTTCACCCGCAGGCCGTGGATGATCTGAAGGATCCCTGTCCGGTGTTCGACGGCACGCTTTGGCACGTCTTCGGCTCGAGCGGCACTGTCACGACCGAGAGCTGGAAAATACTACATGCCACGGCTCCGGACCTTTTGGGTCCCTGGACTGAGCATGAGGCGCTCGACTTGGCGGTAACCGGATCGGGCATTGCGGCGCCCGGCGTTATTCATGAATGCGGCGTCTTCCATATGTTTATTCAGACCGAGTTCATGAAGTCGGGCGGACGTTGCGAGCATGCTGTGTCCAATGATGGCTTTCATTGGGTGGTGCTGAATCCGGCGATATTGTCCCTGCCGGATACCGATGAGGACGGGATCTATGATCCCCATCCGGCGATTATCGGCGGCAAGCGCTACATCGTCTATTCAGGCATGCCTAAATTCACCAGAGTGCCGCAGCCTGACGTCTATCTGGCGCGCAGCCAATCCGATTCCTGGTTCGGGCCATGGAAACGTCTGGGCAAGATATTGGATCATCTTGACGTTCCCCATCACAATGCGCGTGAGCATCCCGACTACGAATGGGGAATCGAGGGCGCTCAACTGGTCGAATTGCCTGACGGTCGCGTGCTTCTCAACGCCACCTGCTTCCTTCCCGACGGTCCGCGCGGAAGTCGTCAGCGTGTATTCTTTGCCGTCGCCGACGACGTCAAGGGTCCTTACGTGTCGGTCGGCCCGGTGCTTGACCCTGGTGAGCCTGGGGAAAACGGCCATTCGACGGTGATGATCGAGGGCGGGAAACTGACCCTGTTCTACCAGAGCAGACGTGAGGCAACGAACCATCGCTGGCGTTTTGGACTGGCTAGGTGCGACCTGGATCAGCAAGTCCTTTCACGAGTCGCCTAACAGGGACGACCAGCACGAGCATCATGGCAGTGCCATGACTATTTTATCGGGTTCCTGCAATGGCTGCGACAGGGCCAACGGCCGCTCTGCATTACCAAGGGCCGCAAGCCAGAGCGCGACAACATCTCGCCTTATCCAGTTGCGCCCACTGCTTGAGAGGTTCAGGCGTCGTTCGCTGTTTGCAAGGGCCGAGCACCATCAGCTTCTCCCTACACCGACGTCCAGGCAGCCTTGTTGTTTTCGAGCTACATTCTTACCGATATGTGGGAACGCTCACGGGCGGCTCGCTGTTTCCGCTCGAAAGTTCTCATGGCCCGATGGATGTTGCGGAGAGCTTGGCTGGAATCGTGCCACCCTTCGAATTCGATCTGCTTGTCAGTGCCGGATACCGACGCGAGGAAAAACTGCTCGATCTCGGATCGCAAGCGATCCGGAACATTCTCGCCAAGGAGAGACTCACTATGAGCGTCTTGCTTGTGCGGGCAAAATACAAAGCGGTCGTTTCTCACGGTCTCGCCGTTCTCCGTTTGCAGGACACGAAGGGCCGCAAGCAAATCGCACTTGATGACAACGCCGGGAGCGCAGGTTGCCTCATGGATTACTAGACCGTCGAGGGCATCGCCATCGTCGCCCAGTGTAGATGGCAGAAAGCCCCAGTCATACGGGTAGGCCAGGCCGGCTGGAAGCGGCCGCGTATACTCGAAAAGCTTCTTCTTGGGCTTGTAAGTCAACTTTGCTTCGGCGCCACGCGGCGTTTCCACGACCACCCTGATCCGACCCTTCGATGTAGTCGTAGGCAGTGTCAGATAATTCGCCACGTTTTGGTCCTCGCCAGTCCATGCCCAATGGCACTAGGCTTTTCTAAGCGGCGGATGACGGATTTGTTCCGAACGTGCCTACGCTCGACGTCGAGCAGCATCTCGTCGAAACGGCGTCGGGCAAAGCTTCGTGCAGGCGGTTCCAAGCAACTGGTGGCGTTGTGTCGTCATGGACGCAAGGTCGCAGCAAACTACGGACCATGCTCGCGTCCTGGCTTGATCACCCCGGAGAGCGATACCGCGTAGTTGGGTAGACCAGACTGCGCCGGGCGGTCTCCTCTTCACTATCGCTATTATCGCGCCAGTTTCCCTGGCGAAGCATGCCTACGCCACAAAAATCGGCGTTGATGTCATTGGCCAGCCTGATGCACCCCTGCGCTCCTCGTCAGGATAGAGCGACCTGGATTACCTGGGGATCAACCCTGCCGAGGGAGCCGTTGAGCAATTCATGGCTTTCCAAGAAGAGCCTGAGTGGAAAGAAAGAGAAGGTCCATTGGCCTGCAAAGCCCGGCGAAACATTTTGCCACCATGACAGTTATAGCGCTCCGGGAACCAAATTCGGGGCATGCCTTTGAACGATATTAGATTGGCGATACCGCTGGTCGGGGGAGTGGAGGACTCTGCGCCGAGATCGGCTGCCGGCCTGCCTTGGATCAAGGTAGCCGGTTCCTATTTCGCCACCGAGGACGGCGAGGCATGGACGCCGATCGGGCAGAACGATGCGGTAAGCTGGCCCGAACTCAATGGCCTGTTCCGGCGCGCCGATATGGCCGGCGTGGAAAATCATCTCCGTTGGCTGAAGGAAAGCGGTGTCACCTGCCTCAGGCTGATGCTGGAATATGCCCAGGTTCGCCACCGCTACTTCGAGAAGCCGCAGGGCCGCGTCGTGCCGGCTATGGTTCAATTGTGGGACGACCTCTTTCGTCTTTGCGAAAGACAGGGCTTAAGAATCCTGCTCACCCCCTTTGATACGTTCTGGCAGTGGCTCCACTGGCGCCACCACCCTTACAACCGCGATAACGGAGGCGTGCTGGACCACCCGTCGCGATTCCTCGTCTGCGCCGAGACGCGCCGCGCAATCAAGGCAAGGCTGGAATTCGTGGTTCGCAGATGGAGCGGCAGCGGAGCCCTCTTCGCATGGGACCTCTGGAACGAGATCCATCCCGAGCAGGCTCAGGGCTCCGCAGATGGCTTCGGCGCCTTCATCCATGATCTCAGCGAATTTGTGCGTCGGCTGGAAACGTCACTTTACGGCCGCTCTCACCCGCAGACCGTCTCGCTGTTCGGACCTGAGCTTCGCTGGCGGCCCCACATGCCGTTGCCGGGGCCGATCTTCCGCCACTCAGACCTCGACTTCGCCTCCCTCCATCTCTACGAGGAGGGCACGATCGACGACCCGAGCGACACGGTAGCGCCGGCGCTCGGCATGGCGCGGATCGTCGGAGAGGCGCTCGGCGAAATCCATGATGGCCGCCCTTTTCTCGATTCCGAGCACGGCCCGATCCACTCGTTCAAGGACAGGAAGATCACGCTTCCGGAACCTTTCGATGATGAATATTTCCGCCATTTGCAATGGGCTCACCTGGCAGCGGGGGGCGCGGGTGGCGGCATGCGGTGGCCAAACCGCACCCCGCATGCGCTCACCCCCGGCATGCGGCGGGCGCAGCGTTCGCTGGCCGATTTCCTCCCTCTGATCGACTGGGCTTCGTTCCGGCGTGCCCATCTCGGCAACAAGATGCGGGTTTCCGGTCCCGACGCCGCGGCTGTTGCCTGCGGTGACGATTCCCAGGCAGTGGTCTGGCTGGTTCGCCGCGACACGATCGGGCGAAACGGCATGCTTCGCGCCGGCGCCGAGCCGGTGCCGGCCGCCTTGGAGCTGCCCGGGTTGGCTCGCGGCAGCTATCGTGTCATCGCCTGGGATACCGCGGCCGGCAGGCAAATGGCGGAATGGCAAGCAAATTCGGACGGCTGGCTGAAGCTTGATGTGCCGCCGTTCTCCGCCGATGTCGCCCTTGCCATCCGCCGGGGCGTTCTGGCCGCGCCATAATTATTTCATCCGCGGTCCTGTTGATCCAAGCAGAGCCACGGGAGACATCTCTCACGACCTGCGGCAAGACTCGGAAGGCGTAGGGTCAGCGGTCCGCCGTTGCGCTCAAGGTTGCTGCCGGCGCCGCATGCGCCGCCAGCGCCGGCCGCCAAGAAAGCGCCGCTTGCGGCTGCAAAATAAGGCTGCAGTTCGCTGTCACGTCCAGAAATAGCGCACAGTATGGAAGAACACCGGGGCGGCGAAGACCAGGCTGTCGGCGCGGTCCATCATGCCGCCATGACCCTCGATCAGATGGCCCCAATCCTTCACCCCCTGATCGCGCTTGATGGCGGAGGCGACCAGCCCGCCAAGGAATCCCATCAGGCAAGCGATGAAGGCGACGGCCGCTGCTTCAAGCGGCGAGAACGGCGTCAGGAACGACAGCAAAGCGCCAAGCAGGCTAGACGTCGCCAGCCCGCCGACCAGGCCCTCCCAGGTTTTCGACGGCGACACCTTCGGCGACATCAGATGCCTGCCGAACAGCTTGCCGAAGATGTATTGCAGCACGTCGCTGCCTTGCACGGTGATGATCAGGAATGCGATCAGCAACAGATTGCGGCCCTCGAAACCGGCCACCTCGAGTGTCAGCAGCGCCGGCACGTGGCTGACGCAGTAGACCGAGATCATGACGGCCCATTGCTGCGCCGAGACGCGCTCGAGAAAGCGTTCGGTGTCGCCGTGCAGCGCAGTGATCGCCGGCATCAGCAGAAAGCAGTAAACCGGGATGAAGATGGTGAAGAGGCCGTACCAGGCGGTCCATACCAGCCAGTACTGGAACGGGATGATGATGCCGAACATGCCGAGCAGCACCCAGTGGTCGCTGCGGCGGCTGTGCGTCAAAGTCACGAATTCGCGCAGCGCCGCAAACGAGATCAGCGCGAACAGGATGGTCATGCCGGAGCGGCCGAAGAAGAAGGCGACGGTGATCGCCACCACCATCACCCACCAGGCATTGATGCGCTGGTTGAGGTTGATCAGCGTCGGGGACAGCGGCTTCGCCGCGCGCCACGACAGAATGCCGGCGACCAGGCTTGCCGTGGTCAGCACCGCAGCGAGGCCCACAACCAGAATAAGGGTTTCGTGCATTGGCATGTTGTTCTAGTCGTCTCTTAGGGGTCGCATGATGGTTTTCGGAAAACCGGATTCCACTTTTCCGCATCATGCGCTGGCGGGCGGGGGTTCAGCGCAAGCAGTGTTTGGCGGGCGCGGTCGAGAAACGCGCGGCGTTCCTCGCCGGGCGCAATCGCGATCGGCGCGCCGAAGACGACGCGGCAAAGCAGCGGCACCGGCACGAACTGACCCTTGGGCAGCACACGCGACATGTTCTCGATCCAGCACGGGATGAGTTCGACGTCGGGCCGCGCCATCGACAGATTGTAGAGGCCGGAACGGAACGGCAGCAGCGGCTGGTCGGTCATGTTGCGCGTGCCTTCGGGAAAGACGATCAGCGAATGACCCTCGTCGAGCACCGACAGCATGATCGAAATCGGATTCTGCGCCTCATCGGTCCACTGCCGGTGAATGAGCACGGAGGACAGCATGTCCTGCGCGATGAAACGGCGCAGCCGCGATTTTCCCCAATAGTCGGCGGCCGCGACCGCGTGGGTGCGGGCGCGCTCCTTCTCACTGAGGCAGGCCGACAGCAGGATGAAGTCGCCGTGGCTGGCATGGTTGGCGAAGTAGATGCGCTGCCGGTCAGACGGCTGGCTGCCGTTCCAGATCGGCCGCACGCCGGTCACCGCCCAAGCCAGCGCCGACAGGCCTACCGAGGTCACGGTCTGCAGCAAGGTGAAGGTGCGAGTGCCGAGCTTGCTCATCGGCTGGCTCAGATAAAGGCCGCGACGAGGGACGCCGCCCCGAACAGGCCGATCGCGATGCGCTGCCTGGCCAGCAGGCGCTGGGTGCCCGCCATGCGCCGGTCGAGCGAGCGGCCGCCGGCAGAGGGAGGTTTCAGCCGCATGCGCGCCAGCACCTCGTCGACCGCGGCTCCGGCTGCGGCCTCGCTGGCGTGGCTCGCCATCAGCCGGAACAGCAATGCGTCGAAGACAAGCAAAGCAGAGTAGGCGAGGGTGGCCGCCGCGCTCGCCGCCGCGATCAGCCAGGCCGCGGCCGCTATGGGCGCTGCCTGCGGCCCGGCCACCGCGCCAATGATCGGCGCTGCCATCAAGGCGGCCGCCAGCAGCAGAATCGGCCACGCCGCCTGCACCATCAGCCCGGCTGCGAACGCCTCGGCCCTGTCCTGATAGGCGTCGCTTTTCATGCCGGCTCGTCCACCCCGATGTGAAGATGCACCGGCCGGCCCGATGCCGCGAGCCGCTTGTGCGCCTGCGCCGGCGTCGGCGAGCGGCCGGTGGCAACCAGCCATTCGGCGACGGTGCCGGCGCTGCGCTGGAAACCGAGCGCGCAGCAGACCAGCACGGTGCCGTGGCTGCGAGCGGCTTCGATCGCCGCCACCGCTTGCGCTTGCGCCTCCGGCGGCGGCGGCAAGAGATCGACCATGGCGACACTCGTCCAGCGACAGGTCACGCCGCGCGGCCTTTCCAGTTCGCCGGCAAGGTCGACCACCGTGCCGAAAGTGTCGGCCTCAGCAGCTGTCGGAAAGCGGCCGAGGAAGACGCCGTCGGCAACCGCGATCTGCGCCGGCAGCTTGCGCGTCCATATCGATACATTGATCCTGGCGCCAAGCCGGTAAGGCAGCAGCAAAATCCGGCTGGCCAGCGAGACGCGGCCGTCGGCCGCTTTCTGAAACACTTTGGCGCCGGCCCCGGCATAGGCGAAGGCGACGATGGCCAGCGCCAGCGCGGGCCACAAAAGGATGAGCCACAGCGCCGAGACGAAGGTGCCGGCAACGGCGCCGGCCAGTGCCAAGGCTGCGCCAAGCGTGTAGAACCGAGCCAACCGCCTGGCCCTGGCGTCGGTCGCCAGGTGAAAGCCGGCGAACGGCAATTCGCCGTTGCGCGGGAACAGCCACAGCGCGAAAAAGCCAAGCAGCGCGCCGGTCGGGATATCGATGACATGATGCTGCCATGTCGTCAGCACCGAGGCGCCGATCAGCAAACACCAGGCATGCCAGATAATGCTGGCCATACCTTTGAGCCGATGGCGCCAGTGATCCCAGATGATGACCACCAGCGCAATGTGCAGCGACGGCGCCTGGTTGAACGGCTTGTCGAAGCCGCCGAGCACCGCGAACATGAAGCCCGGCAGGCCCGATGTTTGCGGCCGCACGAAGGTCGCCGTCAGCGGGAACAAGATGAAGCAGGCGACGGCGATGATCTGCGCGGTGAGATAGCGGCCGGCGAGACGGTCGACACCGCTCTTGGAACCATTCAACAGCAGCGACAGGCCGTAGAACAGGTTGATCGACCAGTAGGGCACGATGGTCCAGGCGATGAACGGGAGGGAGCGCTCCCAGGCGAAGACGATGCTGCCGACATCGTCCCGCTGCGACGCCAGCCAGTTGGCGAAGCCATAGGTCGCGTAAAAGAACGGCGCCAGAAACGCCAGCCACAATGCCGCCCGCAACACGATTCCGGCGTACGGCTCGCGTGCGGGGGCAGAAGTGGCAGCGGCGGCGCCAAAGATAGGCACGACCATGCTCAGACGCGCCGCGCGACGGAAACGGTGAAGATGCCCCATTGGTCGATGCGCTGGTCTAGTTTTTCGAAGCCGGCTGCCGTCACCAACTGGTCCATCTCGCCTTGCGTGCGACGCCGCATCACCCAGGCCTGGCCGCCGCGATGCGAGGTCAGGCTGCGGGCGATCATTTCGAGCTGCGGATGCCAGGGCTGGTTGGTGTAGAGAAGCAGGCTGCCGGGCTGCATCGCCTTGGCCAGCCCACCGAGCGAGCGGGCGATCATGGTGTTGTCGGCAAACAATTCGTACAGCCCGGAGACAATGGCGAGGTCCGGCGCGGGATCAAGCCCGGCAAGCATTTTGGCGTCGAAGGCGTCGGCCTGGTGGAACGAGATGGTTCCCGGCAGCTTGCGGTCGGCGATCAGCTTTTGGCCGAGCGACACGTTGAGGTCGGAGAAATCCTGCAGCCGCACGCTGGCCGGCGGTTCAGGACATTTGGCGACAGCGTCGAGCACGTAGCGGCCATGGCCGGCGGCGATATCGACGATATTGACCGGCCGGCCGGTAGCTTTCAGTTCGGCGACGGCGCCGCCGATCAGCTCTTCGAGATGCAGCTTGCGCTGGCGGATGCCGCGCCAGCCGATGGCCTCGAGAAAGGTGCGGTCGATCATGCGGCCAAGCGGAGTGTGACCCCGCGCCTCGTTCTCGTAGACATAGTCGAGCGTCGAGCCGGAATCGAAGCCGGTGGCGATCCCCGTCTTCATGCCCGACGACAGCCAGGCGCCCATGCGGATCGAGGCGCGGCTCATGCCCCAGTACAGGTGCTTCGGTGACAACAGGGACAACGGCGAAGCCAGCCGGTCGGCCTCGTCGCGCGTGTAGCCGGCGCGATCGGCCGCGGTCAGGTCGAGTTGCTTCTCCGGCGTCGCGACCTGCTTTTCGAGGAACGGCCGGATCAGGTCGAGGGCCTGCTTTCGGTCGCGTTCGCCCAGCGTGTCGTGGAAGAAGCCGGGCAGCACATGCCGTTCCTTGGCCGGGCTGGCGAGATTGACGAAGAATTCGTGCTGCGGTGCGTGCCGCACCACCCAGTCGCTGCCCGAGATCAGCAATTGCGTCGGCACGGTGATGGCGCGGGCATCCGAGACGATACGCGCGGCGTGGTCGTAGAGCTCGACCAGGATGTTGGAAGCGATCGGCCGCGTGATCAGCGGATCGGCCTCGAAGGAGGCAATGCGCTCGGGATCATGCGTCAGGAACTTGGCCTTGACGTAGGAATTGACGAAGAAGCGCCCCTTGATCTTCTGCCACAGCGCAATCCCTTGCTTGGCGAAGGGCACGTAGAGCTTGACCGAGAAGGCCGGCGAGGCCAGCACCAAAGCGCGAATCTGCGGCGCATAATCATGCACCCAGGCGGCGGCGAGCACGGCGCCGAAGGATTGCGCGATCAGCGCGATGTCACGCTGGCCAAAACCATCCTTGCCGATCTCCCGCACGAAGCAATCGATGTCGCGCACAAGTGCGGCAAAGGACGGCGCGTAACCGCGCTCGCCGGCCGAGCGGCCATTGCCGCGCGCGTCCCAGGCGTAGAAGGCATGGTCGGGCATGTCGAGTTCGTCGACCAGATGCGCCATGCGGCCGCCATGCTCGTGGCCGCGGTGGAACAGCAGAACCGCGCCCTTGGCGGATTGCCCGACAGCCGGCCAGTAGCGGTAGAATATCTCGGTGCCGTCATGGCTCTTGAAGGCGCGCTCCTGCCCCACCCGCTTGAGGTTTGACAAAGCCGCGGCGGCGGCGATCGTCTGTTCGTGAAGCATGGTTTCCCCTGGCGGACGCGACCGGAATTTCAGTCGCCGCTCCCGTTAAGGCCGCTGCGTATCCGGTTGATGGCGGTCACCAGCGAGAGTGTAGCCATTGCCGGAAACACAAACGGCGCGATCGCCGCGATCCACAGTCCGCAGGCAATGAGGGAGGCGATGATGCCGAGCGCCAGCGCCCGGTCGCTCTTGCCGAACGGCCCGGCATAATTGCGCCCCGTGCCCGCCGCTATGCCGAGCACGCCGGTGAACTCCACGATGATCGCCGCGATGGCGAAAGCGACGACGCCCCAGGTTGGGAAGATGGCGGCAAAGGCCAGGATCAGCGCGAGGTCCGAAATGACGTCGCAGAGTTCGTTGAGGTACATGCCGAGCTTCGAGGCCTGACCATGCTCCCGCGCCAGCATGCCGTCGATGGCGTTCAGCGCCATGCGCGCAAACAGCACTACCGGCATCAGCAGAAAGACCATGCGATGGCCGGCAAGGGCCGCGACCAGAATGCCGGTGGCGACCGATAACGCGGCGGCCAGCAAGGTTATCTGGTTGGCGGTGACGCCGGCCACGGCCAGCCGGTCGGCGAGCGGCCGCAGCTTGGCCTGGAACGCCGGTTTCAGCGCATAAAGTGTTGGCATGTGCGGAACCCCCCGGCCACAACATAGTGCCAACGACGATGATCAATTGACGCCCGAGACGCAAGGGCTGCGAGCGGTTGTACATGGTTACGATCGGTGGCGCCGAACTGATCATTTGAGAGCTAAGCCCTAAAGTTCCGGCGTGGCCACCGCTTCGAGGCCGAGCGCGTCTACGGCCGCTATCATGCCGGATCGAAACAGCGTTCGCCGCTTGGTCGCAGCGGATGGTTCATTTCTCGAATAAGAACTTTACAGATATTTGTAAATATGTGAAGTTATGTTCACCAAAGGGTCATCCATGACAGCCAATCGTTTCGCCACGCGCCTGAATTCCTTTGCCTCGCGGCCACAGGCCGAGTGGCCGGATCTTGTCGGCAAGCCGTCGATGCTGCAGATGGCGGCGCGTGCGGCGAAGGTTGCCGGGTTGACCGACCTCGACCTCAATTTTCCCGATCATGTCGATGAAAAACCTGCGGAAATGGCACGGAAGCTGAGCAATGTCGGGCTTTCGATCAATGGCTTCGCCATGCGCTACTACTCCAATCCGGCCTTCAAGCTCGGCGCGTTCACCAATCCCGATCCCGCTGTTCGCCGCGAAGCCATCGACCTGACCAAGGCCGGCATCGACGCAGCGCGTCAGGCCGGCGCCAATCTGATGACGCTGTGGCTCGGGCAGGATGGCTTCGACTATGCCTTCCAGGCCGATTACGCGACACTGTGGCAACGCGAAATCGATGGAATTCGTGAAGTTGCATCGCATGATCCCGATTGCCAGATCAGCCTGGAATACAAGCCCAACGAGCCACGCTCCTATAGCCTGATGCCCGACGCGGCGACAACATTGCTGGCGATCCGCGAGATCGGGCTGCCCAATCTCGGCGTGACGCTCGATTTCGCCCATGTGCTCTATGCCGACGAGCAGCCGGCCTTTGCCGCAGCACTCGTGACGCGCCATAGCAAGCTGCTCGGCGTGCATCTCAACGATGGCTACGCCAAGCGCGACGACGGCCTGATGGTCGGCGCAGTGCACACGCTGCAGACGATCGAGCTGCTCAGGCAGATCCGCCGCGACGGCTACGCCGGCGCCATCTACTTCGACACGTTCCCCGACATGACCGGACTCGATCCGGTCCACGAATGCGAAGTCAACATCGCAACCGTCAAGCGCATGCTGCGCGTCGTCGATCGGCTGGAAAAGGACAACCGCCTGTCCACCGCCATCGACCGTCAGGACGCGGTCGCGTCGCAGGCCATCATCCAGGAAGCCATGCTCGGACCGGACAGCTGAGGCTCCGGCGGCATAGACCATTTTTCAACAAGGGAGGAAAGACCATGAAATTTCTGCTTGCCACCGCCACCGCTGCCCTGATGGCGCTGTCCATCGGCTCCGCTTTTTCCGCGGATCTCGCGCCGCTCAATTCCGACACCGAGAAGGATCGCATCGACTGGTCGCAGCTCGAGGCCAAGTTCGGTGCGTTTCCCAAGCTACCCGACGGTACCAAGGCCGGCGCTGTCTCCAAGACGCTGACCAACGAATACTGGCGCTCGCTGGGTGAGGGCTACAAGTCGTTCGGCGACCGTGTCGCTGTTCCGGTCGTCTACCAGGCGGCGCAGAGCGAGGGCGACCAGCTCGGCCAGCTCACCATCGCCGAAGGCCTGGTCACACAGGGCTACAACGTGCTGCTCGTCTCGCCGCAGACCGACTCCAATCTGCAGCCGATCATAGAACAGGCCAAGGCCGCCAACGTGCCGGTGGTCAACGTCAATGACGCGGTCATCCCGCAGGCCGAGCACTATGTCGGCAATGTCCAGCGCGACAATGGTGTGCGCGTCGCCAAATGGTTCATCAAGAACCGGCCGGACGGCGGCAAGGTCGCCATCGTCGAAGGCCAGGCCGGCGTCTATGCCGCCGTCCAGCGCACCGACGGCTTCAAAAGCACGATCACCGAAGCTGGCAAATTCGAGGTCGTCGCCAGCGTCCCCGGCAACTGGGATCGCCAGACCTCCTACGACGCGGCCACCAACATCCTGCAGCAGCATCCCGACCTGATCGGCTTCTATGCCAACAATGACGGTATGGCACTGGGCATCGTCGAGGCGGTCAAGGCCGCCGGCTTGCAGGACAAGGTCGCCGTCTTCGGCACCGACGGCATCTCCGACGCTTACGCCTCGATCCGCGCCGGCGAGCTGACCGGCACCGTCGACAGCTTCCCGGTTTTGACCGGCGAGGTGGCGCTGGAATCGGCGCTGCGACTGGTGGCCGGGCAAAAGCTGCCGCGGGTCGTCGCCACACCGCAGGCGCTGATCACCAAGGACAACGCCGACCGTTATTCCGGTGCCGGCGAGGCCGTGCGCAAGGCGCTGCTCGAGGATGCGGCAGCGGGCAACTAAGGGCACAAGGACAGGTGCCGGCCAGAGCATTATTGCTCACGGCTGGCACCCCTGCCCGGAGAATAGAACCCATGTCACCCCGGCTGCAATTCGAGGGCATTTCCAAGGTATTTCCGGCTGTGCGGGCACTCTCTGGTGTGTCCTTTTCGGTCGGCGGCGGCGAAATTCATGGCCTGCTCGGTGAGAACGGCGCCGGCAAGTCGACGCTGCTGCGCATCCTGTCGGGGGTCTACAGGCCGACGGCGGGAAGCGTGCTGATCGACAGCAAGCCGGTGACGCTGAACAATCCGGTCGCCGCACGCGCCGCGGGCGTCGCCATGATCCATCAGGAATTGCAGCAGGTGCCGCACCTCAGCGTCGCCCAGAACATGTTCCTCGGCCATCCGCTGACGCGCGGCGGCATCTTCGTCGCACGGCGCGAGCAGGAACGCCGCGCTGCGGAAGCCCTTGCGGCCATCGACCCAACGATCGATCCGGCAGCGCCGCTCGGCAGCCTGAAGGTCGCGCAGCGGCAGATCGTCGAGATCGCCCGGGCGCTGCTCGATCGTGCGCGCATCGTGGCGATGGACGAGCCGACATCGAGCCTGACGCCGAAAGAATTCGAGCGCCTGGCCGAAGTCATTGCCGGCCTGGCCCGCGACGGTGTCGCGGTCGTCTATGTCTCGCACAAGCTAAACGAGGTGTTCGGTATCTGCCAACGAGCCACCATCATGCGCGACGGCGTCGTGGTCGGGTCCGTGGATCTTGCGCAGGTGTCGGAAAAGGCCGTCGTTTCGATGATGGTCGGCCGCGAGCTTGCCCAGGAACAGCACCGCTCGCACACCTCCAGCGAGGTCAGGTTGAGCGTTCGCGGCCTCGCCTCGCCGACCAAGGTCCATGACGTCTCGTTCGACCTGCATCGCGGCGAGGTGCTGGGCATTGCCGGCCTGGTCGGCTCGGGCCGCACCGAACTGCTGCGGCTGCTGGCCGGCGCCGACCGCGCCTCATCAGGTGCGGTCGAGATCGACGGCAAGGCGGTAAAACTTTCCAGTCCGCGCGATGCCATCGCCGCCGGTATCGGCCTGGTGCCGGAGGAGCGCAAACGCGAAGGCATCGTGCCGCTGCGCTCGATCTCCAGCAATATGGCGCTGGCATCGATGGGCGTGTTCGCGCCGCGCGGCGTCATCGATCACACCAGGCTGAAACGGGTCGCGGCCGAGAAGATGAAGCGGGTCAATCTCAGGCCGTTCCTGCTCGACCGGCCGATCCGGCTGTTCAGCGGCGGCAACCAGCAGAAGGCGATTATCGGGCGCTGGCTGGCGGCGGGAACGCGCATTCTGCTGTTCGACGAGCCGACGCGCGGCATCGATGTCGGTGCCAAGGCGGAGATCTATCACTTGATCGAGGAGCTCGCCGCCGAAGGCCATTCGGTAATCGTCGTGTCGTCCGAGCTTCCCGAGGTGATCCGGCTCGCCGACCGCGTGCTGGTCATGCGCGATGGCACGGTCGCGGCCGAACTCGGCCGGGCTGATCTCAGCGAACAGGCGATCGCGGCACACGCAATACCCCAATCGGAGATTCAGGCCGGCAAGGCGCAAGGCCATCGAGCCGATGCATAACGGACAGGACCAGCGGATGACTGATATAACTGAACACACAGCAGCGCCCCCACGGGCGGATTTCCTGCACCGGTTTTCCGTGCGCGACGCCGGCACGCTGATCGGCCTGGTGGTGATCCTCGCCGTCTTCGGTGCGCTGGTCCCTGGCTTCTTTGCCGAGCGCAACCTGATCAACATCCTTCAGCAATCGAGCATCAACGCCTGCCTGGCGCTGGGCATGACGCTGGTGATTATCTCGGGCGGCATCGATCTGTCCGTCGGGCCGACGGCAGCCCTTTCGGCCGTCATCTCTGCCTCGATGCTGGTCGCCGGCGTGCCGTTTCCGCTGGCCATCGCCGCCGGCTTCGCCATCGGCCTCGTCTGCGGCCTGCTCAACGGCGTGCTGGTCGCCTATGTCGGGCTGCAGCCTTTCATCGTCACGCTGGGAACGCTGAGCACTTACCGGGCGCTGGCGCTGATCTACACCGGCGGCAATCCCGTGCTCGGCCTGCCTGCCGGCTTCCGCGCCATCTTCAACGGCTCGCTGTTTGGATTGCCATTGGCGGTCATCATCGTGGCCGTGGTCGCGCTGATCGCCTGGATCATCCTCAAGAAGACGCCGTTCGGCGAATATCTGCTCGCCGTCGGCGGCAATGAGGAGGCGGCCTACATAGCCGGCGTGCCGATCGCCCGCACCAAGATCGCCGCCTATATGATCTCGGGCCTGCTTGCAGCCCTTGCCGCGCAGATCCTGATCGGCCGGCTGGGTGCTGCCGAGCCCATTCTCGGCAACCTCTGGGAGCTCGATGCGATTGCCGCGGCTGCCATCGGCGGCGCCTCGCTGATGGGCGGCAAGGGCAGCGTGGTCGGCACCATCCTGGGCGCCGTCATCCTCGGCACCATGCGCAACGGCCTGACGCTGATGAATGTCCAGTCCTTCTATCAGCTGCTGGCAACTGGTCTTATAATCCTCGCCGCGATGCTTATCGATCGCGTGACGAGGGGACGTGGATGACCTTGACCAGCCTGGATCTGAAAGCAGTAGGACCGCGGATCCGCATGATGATGCCGCATCTGACGCCGCTCGAGGCCAAGGTGGTGGAAACCGTCTTCGGACGGCGCGGCTTCGACGAGACCATTCCGCTCAAGCAGATCGCCGAAGAGGCCGGCGTGTCGGAGGCGATGGTGGTCAAGATAGCCAAGAAGCTCGGCTTTTCCGGCTATCGCGATTTCCGCACCGCCGTCTACGAATACAGCCGCCTGCCGACCGCCGAAATGCATCAGGAGCTGTCGGTCGACGACAGTTCGGCCGAGATCGTCCAAAAAGTGTTCCGCACCTCGATCCAGGCACTGGAGGAGACGCTCGCCATCCTCGACATGGACGATTTCGATCGCGCGGCCGATCTTCTCTACCGCGCCAAAAACCGGGATTTCTATGGCGTCGGCGGCTCGGCGCAGATCGCGCGCGACGTCTCGCACAAATTCCTGCGCATCGGCATCCGCGCATCGGTCTATGACGATTCGCACATGATGCTGATGTCGGCCTCGCTGCTCGGCGCCGACGACATCGCCGTCGGCTTCTCCCACTCCGGCAACACCAGCGCCGTCATCGACGCCATCCATCTCGCCCGCAAGAGTGGCGCGCGGACGCTGGCGATCACCAACTATGACAACTCACCGCTGGCCGCAGTCGCCGACATCGTGCTGTGCTCGACAGCGCAAGGCTCGCCGCTGATGGGCGAGAACGCGGCGGCGCGCATCGCCCAGCTCAACATTCTCGACGCGCTGTTCGTGGCAGTGGCGCAGCGTGACTACCAGGCGGCAGAGCGCAATCTCGGCCGCACCATGTCGGCGGTGACGTCGAAGCGGCGGGACAGGGGCACATGACGCCGCCGAGACCGCTGGTCACCGTGTTCGGCAGTCTGCATTACGACATCATGGTCGAAGCCCCCGACCGCCCGCGCAAGGGCGAAACCGTCACTGGCCATGCCTGGCAGCCGAAATGCGGCGGCAAGGGCGGCAACCAGGCAGTGTCTGCCGCACGGGCCGGCGTGCGCTCGGTGATGATCGGATCGGTCGGCGACGACGATTTCGGCCGCGCGCTCCTTGACAATCTCGACCGCAACGGCGTCGACCGGCATTTCGTACGGGTCGCGCCTGGCGCCGGCTCGGGCATGAGCGTGGCGATCTTCGACGACGGCGGCGACTATGGCGCCGTGATCGTCTCAGGCAGTAATCTCACCTTGGGTGCGAAGGACATCGCAGAGGCGGCAGAAATGATCGCGCACACTTCGGTGCTGCTGCTGCAGAACGAGGTGCCGGAAGCCGCCAACGTTGCTGTAGCGCGGGCGGTGAAGGCGCATGGCGGCCGCGTCGTGCTCAATGCGGCACCCGCCCGGAAACTGTCGGACGAATTGGTCGCGTTGGTTGATGTCGTGATCGTTAACGCTATCGAGGCGGAATTTCTGGCCGGCGTTCCGGTCGTCGACACGCTCGAGGGTGCTGCCGAGGCGGCACGCATGCTGATCGATTTCTACCCGGCCGCGATCGTCACTGCCGGCGGGGAGGGCGTCGCCTATTGCGACCGTGACGGTCAGGCGTTCGCGCTGGCGGCCATTCCGGTGAAGGTCGTCAGCACTCATGGCGCCGGCGACGAGTTCGTTGGCGCGTTCGCGGCGGGCCTTGCCCGCGGGCTTCAGGTCGAGGCTGCCATCACTGCCGCCAACGCCGCCGCGGCCTTGCTGGTCGCTACGCCGGAACGGGAGCGCGAGGCGATCTGAGGCAAGGGTGCTGAGAGGGGGGCGCGCGCCTTCCCGCCTGGCCCCGGCGGCTTCGACATCGCCGGGGAGCTCTTTGCGGTGCTTCGTCGGCACGCGGCAGATGCGTAACAGCCCATGGAGAGCCATCTAATTGGAGGACGCGGGGTAGGGGTTCGCGGCCTAGGATTGTTGCCGCCCGGTTTACGTGACGACCGGGTCGGTCGTAAACATGGGTATTTTAGTGGAACCTAATTTAAATGACGCGGTTAAGCGTGCATGAGAGAGCATGAAGTCCAGACTGTTACTGAATACCGGATAGCGGGCAATCAGCTGGCCGATGATCCGGTGATCGCTCTCGACATCGCGGAACGGATATTACAGGCGGCCGAGAACGACAGGATTGGCTATGTCGTCGTCCGAGCGGCCCACCCTGCAGTCGACCTCATCGAGAAAAGAGAGCCGCAACAGATCAGCGCTACCACAGGCGTTTTCCGCGATTTTGAAGTTTTGCTGCTTGTTCTCTATGCGGCCTATGCCCTCGTCGTGCTGGGTGTCACCGCTTTCGTGGTGCTGGAATTGGGCCCTGTTCTGTAGGCGTGCCTCGGCACCGATAGAGTTCGACAAAGCCCGCCGCCTTTCGGACGGCGGGCTCCGTTGCCTGGGCGTCAGGGACGCCACGGTAGCGATGTCTCTACCGGTGCTTCCGCAGGCCTTTCAATATGCGGCCGGCGCGCGGCCCGGCGCATCGGCTGAACCGTGCCTCTGGCGAGAGTGCGGGCCAATCTCGCGGCGGTGCAGCAGGCTTCGCCCTTCGACGAAGCGGCGGTGAGGGACGCGATGGCGGCAGTGCGCACTGCCACGACAAACCTTCAGGCGACGATGCAGGATTACCTGCTGACCGCGCTGAAGAACGTCAAGGCCAAGCCGGCCGCCGGCGGCTGATGATATCTGGCGCAGCCGGGCGCGTGCGCGTCCGGCTGCTGATGTCGTTAGTGTTTGCTCTTGCCGGGACCGGCGGCGCTGCTGATGGCGATGCGCTTGGCCTTTGCCTGCGCGCGCTCTGTCTTCGGCAGCGTCACGCTGAGCACGCCATTGTGGAAGGCGGCGTTCACCTTGTCCTCGTCGACCTCGTAGCCGAGCGGGATGCGGCGCTCGAAGCGGCCATAGAACCGCTCGGAGAACTGCCTGTCCTTGTCTTCGGTCTCGGAGCGCTTCTCGCCACGCAGCGTCAGCACGCCGTCATCGAGCATCACCTCGACGTCCTTCTCGTCCATGCCGGGAATTTCGGCGGTCACGCGGATTTCCTTCTCGCCGTCGGAGATTTCAACGCTCGGCCAGCTGCCGCGCGCCGAAAATCCGCTAAGCGACGGCATGCGCGTTTCGAAACCGCGGAAAGCGTCGTCGATCAGGCGGTTCATCTCGCGATGCAACGCCATGAACGGGTCCCGGTCATCGTCGCGATAGAGACTGGGCACCGGACTGTTCTCCCGGCCCCAGGGAATGAGATCACGAATAGCCATTGATGTTCTCCTTTCTCAACTGGTTGTGCCAGGCGGCGCCAGAGATCACCCTCGCTCAGGCGGCCTGCTTCGGCTTCTCAACCTGTCCGGCCTTCGGCGCGCCGTTTTCCCCGGTGATCGTGATGCGACGCGGCTTCATCTCCTCGGGCACTTCGCGCACAAGGTCGATCGTCAGCAGGCCGGTGTTGAGCGAGGCGCCGGTGACCGTTACGTGATCGGCAAGTTCGAAGCGCCGTGTGAACGGTCGCACCGGAAGGGCGCGATGCAGATATTCCACCTCGCCCTGTTCCTTGCGCTCGCCCGAGACGATGAGAAGGTTGGGCTCGTGGCTGATGTCGAGATCGTCTTCGGAAAAGCCGGCGACGGCGATCGTCACGCGATAGGTGTTCTCGTCGCTTCGCTCGATGTCATAAGGCGGCCAGCTGTCGACTGCCTGAGGCGCGTTTTCCAGCAGGTTGAAGACGCGGTCGAAACCAATGCTCGACCGATAGAGCGGGGAAAAGTCGAATGCGGTTCTCATAGCTACATCCTCCATTGAGCAACATAGTACGAGGAACGCCAAAGAGCTTTGGCGCTCCCTGGGTTCTGCCGGCCCCATTCGGCAACCGGCAATTTCGATTTGGTTATTGCCAGCTCGAAATCAAGACCCAGATTCTGTCCCGCTGCCAGATTTTTTGTTGCCAGATTGTAGCTGGTAATGCCGGTTTCAACCTTCATTTGTGGGTCGCGCCGGCACGCCGCATGGAGGATATCATGACCATGACACGCGACGACATCATTTCGGTGCTGGGACCGGTGGACGACGCCGTCATCGCCGACATCGCCTCGACCGGCGCGACGATCGAGGAGTTGCGCGAGGCCTTTGCGTGGGTCGGTGCCGATGAGGCGCTGGTGAATGAGGGCCGCCCTCTGCCGTCGGCAAGGGTGGCGACGCTGATCGGGCTTCTCGAACCGCCTGATGACGACATATAGCCGGCCGTTGCGTCGGGGCAGGGAGGCAAGGATTTGGGCAGGGAGCTCTTGAAGCGCGCGAGCAGACGAACCATCTCGTCCACCGGCGCCGATCGGACATCGGCCGCCTCCTGCTTATTCGAGCATGTTGCTTGCTCTAAACAGAAAGAAGGAGGAAGTGATGAACGACGTCCCATTTTCCGAGCCGATCACGCTCAAGCTGCAATCCGTCGGAGAGCGCAAGGTCGCCAGCAGCTGGGAAGCCATCGAATGTATGCAGCAATGGCCGGAACGGGCGCGCGGCCGGAGCTGGCGCGCAGCCTATCGCGCCTGCCGCGACGCGCTCGACGGTTGGCGCACCGCCCGCGAAGCCCGTACCGCCTTCGTCAAGGCGGCTCGCACGGCTGGACTGCTTGTCAGGGGACGCAAATCCACCTGAACGGCCGTTGCGCGACGGCGCGGATAACGCCCTCTCTCAGCCCCACCGATATCAATGAAGCGTAATGACGCCGTCCACCGCCCGCCATTCGGAGGGCTGGATCAGACGGTGATGGGCGACGCGCACGGAATGCAGCGGGCCTTCGATCTCACGATCCCAATAGTCGAGGAAATCCTTCAGCGTCGGGAAGTCTGGGGCGAGGTCGTATTCCTGCCAGACGTAGAGTTGCAGCAGGCTTGGATGATCGGGCAGGTGGTAGTGGATCTCGGCCGTGGTGAGGCCAAAGCCCTGCATCTGAAGCTGAAAATCCCTGCCGGTCATGTGATGCTTTCCTTTCGAATGAGATCTAGGTCCGAAAAAACGCTACGACTCCACATAGGTTCCGGCCGGCATGCCGGAAAGGCGCGGATGTGCCAGCAATTACAGGACGTTGGCACTCTCATCAGGTGAGTGTTAAAATTTTTTCTCGATGCTCTTGAAACGCTAAAACGGCAAAACTAGTTCGTATGCGCGCGATGCCTGAGCAAGGGTCGCGCACCCTACACCGGACCGTATTGCCGGTCTGGCCGGGGGGGCCTTCGAAAACCTGTTTGTCCAAGAGGAGAACAACATGACGTTCCGTCCGTTGCATGACCGTATCGTGGTCCGCCGCATCGAGGTCGACGAGAAGACCGCCGGCGGCATCATCATTCCTGACACTGCCAAGGAGAAGCCGCAGGAAGGCGAAGTCATCGCTGCTGGTCCCGGCGCGCGCGACGATAGCGGCCAGTTGCAGCCGCTCGACGTCAAGGTCGGTGATCGTATCCTGTTCGGTAAGTGGTCGGGCACTGAGATCAAGCTCAATGGCGAGGACCTGCTCATCATGAAGGAAAGCGACGTGCTGGGCGTGATCGAAGCTGCCGGCGAATTGAAGAAGGCCGCCTGAGCGGGGCCATAATCAGTCAAAGAAGAGCTGCCTATTTGAAGGAGTTATCCAATGGCTGCCAAGGACGTGAAATTCCATACCGAAGCTCGCGAAAAGATGTTGCGCGGCGTCGATATCCTTGCCAACGCGGTGAAGGTGACGCTCGGCCCCAAGGGCCGCAACGTCGTCATCGACAAGTCGTTCGGCGCCCCGCGCATCACCAAGGACGGCGTTACCGTCGCCAAGGAAATCGAGCTGGAGGACAAGTTCGAGAATATGGGCGCACAGATGGTGCGCGAAGTGGCTTCGAAGACCAACGATCTCGCCGGCGACGGCACCACGACCGCGACCGTACTTGCCCAGGCGATCGTTAGGGAAGGCGCGAAGGCCGTGGCCTCGGGCATGAACCCGATGGACCTGAAGCGCGGCATCGACAAGGCGGTCGACGCCGTCGTCGCCGAGCTCAAGGCCAATGCCCGCAAAGTGACCAGGAACGATGAGATTGCCCAGGTGGGCACTATCTCAGCCAATGGCGACGCCGAGATCGGCCGCTTCCTGGCCGAGGCGATGGAAAAGGTCGGCAACGAGGGCGTCATAACCGTCGAGGAGGCCAAGACCGCCGAGACCGAGCTCGAAGTGGTCGAGGGCATGCAGTTCGACCGCGGCTATCTCTCGCCTTACTTCATCACCAACCAGGACAAGATGCGCGTCGAGCTCGATGAGCCCTATGTGCTGATCCACGAGAAGAAGCTGTCCAACCTGCAGGCGCTGCTTCCCGTGCTGGAGGCGGTTGTCCAGTCCTCCAAGCCGCTGCTGATCATCGCCGAGGATGTCGAAGGCGAGGCGCTGGCGACGCTGGTGGTCAACAAGCTGCGCGGCGGCCTGAAGGTTGCAGCCGTCAAGGCGCCGGGATTCGGCGACCGCCGCAAGGCGATGCTGGAGGACATCGCCATCCTCACCGGCGGCACCGCCATCTCGGAAGACCTCGGCATCAAGCTGGAAAACGTGACGCTGCAGATGCTCGGCCGCGCCAAGAAGGTGGTGATCGAGAAAGAGAATACCACGATCGTTGACGGCGCCGGGCGCAAGGACGAGATCCAGGGGCGGATCACCCAGATCAAGGCGCAGATCGAGGAGACCACCTCCGACTATGACCGCGAAAAGCTGCAGGAGCGGTTGGCCAAGCTCGCCGGCGGCGTGGCCGTCATCCGGGTCGGCGGCTCGACCGAGGTCGAGGTCAAGGAGCGCAAGGACCGCGTCGATGATGCCATGCACGCCACCCGCGCCGCGGTCGAGGAAGGCATACTGCCGGGCGGCGGCGTAGCGTTGCTCAGGGCGGCGAAGGCGCTCGATAACGTCCCCGTCGACAATCCCGACCAGAAGACCGGCGTCGAGATCGTGCGTCGTGCAATCGAGCAGCCGGTGCGCCAGATCGCCGAGAATGCCGGTGCGGAAGGCTCGATCATCGTTGGCAAACTGCGCGAGAAAACCGAATTCGGCTATGGCTGGAACGCTCAGACCAACGAGTTCGGCGACCTCTACGGGCAGGGCGTCATCGACCCGGCCAAGGTGGTGCGCGCCGCTCTGCAGGACGCCGCGTCGGTAGCCGGCCTGCTGGTGACCACGGAGGCGATGGTGGCTGAGAAGCCGAAGAAGGAAGCGGCTGCTCCGGCGATGCCCGCCGGCGCCGGCATGGATTTCTGACGCGGGCTTCTGAGGACAATGGCCGTGCCCGCCGACGCGAGGGCGGGCACGGCCGTGCCTGGACTATATGCAGGTGTTGCCATGGACATGATGAACAGTTTTGGAAAGATCGCCGCGCCGACCCTTCCCAGGACCGATTTCAACTATGAAGCGGAGTGCAAGACGGCGCTGGCGCCGATTGTCGACGGATTGCTGGACGCGGTCGAGTCGGCCGGCTGGGATCGCCGCAAGGCGGCCTACACGCTCATGTTCCTGTCGGCTCAGCGATTGGGAGCCGGCAAGGAGGAGCGCAAATGATTGCTGCGCGGATGCGTGAGTGTCTGCGCCTGCTGAGGTGGTCGGAAACAGATTTCGCCGAAGAGGCGGGCTATCCGGTCGCCAAGGCAAAGGCCTGGCTCTACGGGCGTGAACATCCGCCGCTTGGCGTGGTGGCCTGGCTGGAGGCGTTGGCCAAGGTGCACCGGCTGCTGCCGCGGCCGAGCATGCCGCCGCAGCCGGCCCTGTTGCATTCGCTGATCGGCGCTGTCATCCCGCAGGCCGCCCTTAAGGGTCGCAGCGGCCGGACAGTGGAGCCGGGAAAGGCACCAGTTGAGCTTCCAGAGGAGAGTGTCATGGATCGTTCTTCTTTTGAAAAGCCGGTCACCATCCTTACCGGCCTCGGCACACCGACCAAGATAGAAAGCGCGGCTGAAGCCTATGCGCTGCTTGCCGACTGGCCGTCGGCGAGCCGGACGGCCGCGCATGACATCGCAGCAAAGGCCTGCCGGGCCGCAATGAACGGACAGATCGATGCCGAGACGGCGCGGGCGACCTTCGTGGCGTTTGCCCGCCGCAACGATCTTCTCGCGCCGCAGACGAGTTCTACGGTTGCGGGCGGGACGGTCGTCGATTGGGCGGCGCGTTCGCGGCGCGTCAACGCACCGGCGTGAGTGGAAGACCGGTCGCCAACCGCGGGGAAGCATGAACTAAGCCCGTGGCAGCAGCCTGCGCATGATGAACGATGCATGGCCTTCCGCGTCGTGGGACGCGGGCCTGCGCTCGACCACTTCGAACCCGTGCTTGCGATAGAAGGCCAGTGCCCGGTCGTTTCCCTCGATCACTTCTAGGGCGATGCTGGGGATGCCCGAATGGGCGGCAAAGACAGCGTGCAGCATATCGGCGGCCAGCCCCGTGCCGAACTCGCTGTTGTCGATGTGCAGCCGGTCGAGCATGACATCGCCGTTTTCATCCATCTCGGCCATCGCGTAGCCGGCGATCGAGCCGTCCGGCCGTTCCGCAACGAATGACATCTTGTTGTCGTCTGCCAGTTCCGCCGCGATCTTCTGCGGCGTGTGATAGTCGTCCGAAATGCGAGCCGTGGTCTCGGCACCCATGATTGGCGAGTAGGTCCGGCGCCAGGACTCTCCAAGGAGCCGTGACACCGACGGCACGTCCTGTTCGGTCATGGCTCTGATTTTAGTTATCGCTACCTCCGGCAGTTCATTCCATCGCAGCCTTCCCCCCTCGGATCACCGCCTCACCCGTGATTTCAGCCAGCGGTCGAAGGCTACCGCGAGGATGAGGATCAGGCCGATGACGATGCTTTGGGTGTAGGACGAGACGTTGTTGAACTGCAGCCCGTTCTGCAGCACGCCGATCAGTGCCGCACCCACCACCGTGCCGCCGACCGAGCCGATGCCGCCGAACAGCGAGGTGCCGCCGATGACGACGGCCGAGATCACCGTCAGCTCGTAGCCGATGCCGGCGACGGCTTCCGAGGAATTGAGCCTGGCCGACAGAACGAAGGCGGCAAGGCCGGCGAAGAAGCCGACGATGACATAGACCGAGATCAGGATGCGGTCGACGCGCAGTCCCGACAGCCTTGCTGCCTCGGCATTGCCGCCGACGGCGTAGACGGCGCGGCCGTAGCGCGTGTAGCGCAGCACGATGTGGCAGAGGATCGCGGCAATCGCGAAAATGATCGCCGGCACCGGAACCGGGCCGATCAGGCCGGTGCCGAACCAGCGCATCGAGGCATCGAAGCCCGAGATCGGGCCGCCATTGGAGATCGTCAGCGTCAGGCCGCGAAACACGGTGAGACCGCCGAGCGTGACGACGAAGGGCGGCACCTTCAGCCTGGTGATGGCAAAGCCCTGGACGCCGCCGGCCAGCGCGCCGACGACAACAGCGGCCAGAAGTGCGGCGGACCAGCCATAGCCTTGCGCGCCTGATGTCGACAGCGACAGCGTGTTGGCGGTGCCGCCTTTGGCCACCACCGCTGCGACCATGCCGCAGAAGGCCAGCAGCGAGCCGACCGACAGGTCGATGCCGGCGGTGAGGATGACGAAGGTCATGCCGAGCGCGATCAGCCCGGTGATCGAGATCTGCCGCATGATGTTGAAGATGTTGATCGGGTCGATGAAGCTCGGCTTCAGCACGGTGAAAACGACGATCAGCAGCGCCAGGAACATCAGCGGGCCGAAGCTCATCAGCAGGCGCGCGACATTGACGCCGCCGCGCTGGCTCGGTTCGATGGTGCTGGTCATTGCATTGCTTCCTGATTCCGGGCTTCCTGCGTTTGGTCGAGCGCCATCAGTTCCATCAGTTTTTCCTCTGTCGCCTCGATGCCAGGCATCTCGCCGGTGATGCGTCCGCGCCGCATGGTGACGATCCTGTCCGACACTGCAAGCACCTCGGGCAATTCGGAGGAGATCATCATGATGGCGATGCCGCGCGCTGCGAGCTGCACCAGGATTTGATGTACCTCGGCCTTGGCCCCGACATCGACGCCGCGCGTTGGTTCGTCCACAATCAGCACCTTGGGATCGCGCGCCAGCCAGCGGGCAAGGATGACCTTCTGCTGGTTGCCGCCGGACAGTCCCTCTATCGGCTGCTCGGGCGAGGCCATGCGGATCGACAGGGTCTTCCTGTAGCTTGCCAGCGCTTCGCGCTCGCGCCGCTCGGCCATGAATCCGGCGGCGTTGGAGTAGCGGCCGAGTGCGGCGATCGAAAAATTGGTCAGGATGCCAAGCGCGGCGAAGATCGCCTGATGCTTGCGGTCTTCCGGCACCAGGCCGATGCCGAGCGCGATGGCGTCGGCGGGCGATGCTGGCGCGATCGGCTTGCCGTCGAGCGTGATGGTGCCGGCGGCAATGCGGTCGGCGCCGAAGATGGCGCGGGCGAGCTCAGTGCGGCCGGAGCCGACGAGGCCGGCGACACCGAGGATCTCGCCTGCCTTGAGATCGAGGTCGACGCCTTCGAGCACAATGGCGTGCGGCGCCTGCGGATCGCGCACCGTGCGCAGGCCGCGCACGGAAAGCCTGACGTCGCCGGCAACGTCGCGCTGCGTCGGCCTGGCATAAAGCTCGGATGCGGCGCGGCCGACCATTTTCTCGATGATTTTCGGCAGCTTGATCGGCCCGCCATCGCGGTCGAGATGGCCGGCCAGCCTGCCGTCGCGCAGCACCGTCATGCGGTCGCAGATCGCAGACGCCTCTTCCAGCCGGTGGGTGACGAACATGATGGCGACGCCGTCCTTGCGCAGCCGATCCATGATCGACATCAGCTTCTGCACTTCGGTTTCGGTCAACGCCGAGGTCGGCTCGTCCATGATGATAAGACGGCTTTTCAGCGACAGCGCGCGGGCGATCTCGACCAGTTGCTGCTCGGCGACAGACAGTGCCGACACCGGCGTCGCCGGATCGAGGTCCAGACCGACCCGGGCGATGATGCCGCGGGAGTCGTCCTCCATCTTGCGCCAACTGACCAGGCCGAGCGGCCCGAGCGGCGCACGGCCGATGAAGATGTTCTCCGCCACCGTCAGCGTCGGGATCAGGCTCAGTTCCTGGTAGATGGTGACGATGCCGAGCCGCTTGGCATCCTGCGGGTTGTGCGGATTGAATTCGACGCTGTCGAAAACGATGCGGCCGCTGCTAGGCGGCATCACGCCGGACAGTATCTTCAGCAGCGTCGACTTGCCGGCGCCGTTCTCGCCGAGCAGGCCGAGGATTTCGCCGGCCCGGACCTCGAGCGAGACGTCGCTGAGTGCGGTCACGCCGGCGAAACGCTTGGTTACGCCCTCGACGGCGAGGAGGGCGGGAGGTGGCGATGGCGCAGTGGCTTCGGCTGGAGACAAAGGTCGCTCCTTGAATTCCGATTCATACGCAGGCTGGCGGGACAGCGCCCCCCTCTGTCCTGCCGGACATCTCCCCCACAAGGGGGGAGATTGGATGTCACCTTGGCTTTCGCCAATCTCCTGCGTTGCAAAAAGGCGCTATCGGCGAAGCTGCCGATCTCCCCCCAAGTGGGGGAGATGCCCGGCAGGGCAGAGGGGGGCGCGACAGAACGCTACTTTTGCTGCTGCGCGCACTTTGTGTTCCCTACTTCGTCTCGCCGAGCCTTTCAGCCTTGTCGAGATTGTCCTTGCCGATGACGATCGGCGTCAGCAGCACGAGCTTTTCCTTGGGCTCGGTCTTGTCCTTGGCATAGGCGACGGCGATCTGCACCGCGGTGCGCGACTGCTCGCCGGGGAACTGTTCGACCGTGCCGGCCAGCTTGCCGTCGCGCACGGCGACCAGCGCTTCGGGAAGCGCATCGAAGCCGTAGATCTTGACGTCGGTGAAGTTGCGCGCCGCGCAGGCTTCAACGGCGCCAAGCGCCATGTCGTCGTTGGCGCAGATGATCGCGTCGGGCTTGCCGTTGGCGGCAAGGCCGGCTTCGGTGACGGACAGCGCCTCGGCGCGGGCGAAGTTGGCGGTCTGCTCGAAGACGATCTGGTATTTGTCCTTCAGAGGATCGAGAACGTTGTGCACGCCCTTGTTACGGTCGATCGCCGGGCCGGCACCTGGCTGGCCTTGGAGATGGAAGATTTTGGCGCCGTTCGGGAACGCCGCCACCATGGCCTGCGCCTCGGCCTCGCCGCCCTTGACATTGTCGGCACCGACATGGGCCAGGATGCCTTCGACGCCGTCGACGCGGCGGTCGATGGTGACGACGGGAATGCCGGCCTGCACCGCCTGCTCGATGGCCGGGGCCAGCGCGTTGACGTCGAGCGGCGAGATGACGATGGCGTTGACCTTCTGCACAAGCGCCGCCTCGATATCGGCAGTCTGCTTGGGCGCCGAATTCTGGCCGTCGCTCTCGGTCAGGTTGACGCCTTGCGCCTGCGCCTCCGCCTTGATCTGGTTCAGCATGTGAACGAAGAACGGAAAGCCGAGGCTGGGTACCGAACCCAGGATGGTCAGCTTGTCCTGGGCAAAAGCCAGTTGCGGAGCGGTCAGCGCCAATGTGCTCATCGCCACGGACGACAGCAAGAATTCACGTCTGTTCATCAATTTAGTCTCCTCCACCATGAGCGCACGACCCCGAAAACCGGAATGGGTCTCCGGCAGGTTCATGCGTCGATCTCGAAATGGAGTGTCTTTGAGCGCCCAAGGGGACGCAACGGCGCTCCAGCCGGTCCACCGCGACGTTCTCCTCCGCTCGGTGCCTGCGGGCGGATGCTAGCCAAGGCCGGAGGTTTGCGCAAGAACGGGAAATCGAATGGAGCCGCGTCCGAAGGGCGACGGCACAATCGGTCAGATGCGGTGTTTTGGGTTCTCCATTTGTAGTATCCTGCGTCGGCAGCCAGTTGAATTCATTTCTCCGTCCGGTGGCAGGAAATTTGCCGTGAACCGCATCGCGACGTCTTCGCCAGCTCTCTCCGACCGCGAGCGCGCGGTCGCGGAGAAATTTGCCGCCGGCCTGACCTATCGCGAGATCGGCGAGGCGTTGTTCATCGCTCCGTCGACCGTGCGCACCCATCTTGCCTCGATCTACGATAAGCTTGGCGTTCGCAACAAGGTCGCCCTCGCAGCGCATTTTGCCGGTGCCTCCGGCACCCGGCCAGAGGGGCAGCCACCCTTTTCGGACGCTCCGCCGGTGCTCGCCATGTTTCCGATCGAATGCTTGAATTCGGAAGAGCGTTGGCGCCGCTTCGCCGACGGCCTGTCGTCGGACATCACCATAGATCTGGCGCGATACGCGGATTTGCCTGTCATCGCCTTCCACACGATGAAATCACTGGGCAGCAAGCCAGCCGATTTCGCGGCGGACGGCAAGGCGATTGGGGCTACCTACATCGTTTCGGGCCAGTTGCGCGCCGACGATCAGAGGGTTCGCCTGACGATCGAGCTTGCCGACGCGGGCAATGGCGTCAGTCTCTGGAACGAGCGCTACGACCGCCCGGTCGAGGATATTTTTGCGCTGCAGGACAGCCTGACCGAGAACGTCATCAATGTGCTGGCCGGCAGTTTCGGCACGCTCGGTACCGTCGGCCGCAATGCGGTTCGCCGCAAGCCGCCAGCCAGCCTGCGGGCTTACGACTTTTATCTGCTTGGCGTCGAGCAGCACAACATGTTCAGTCGCGCCGGAAATGCGGGGGCAATCCGCCTGCTTTCACGAGCGCTTGAACTTGACCCAACTCTGGTCAGAGCCTGGACCGAGCTTGCCTATGCCTATTCCATCGAGGCCTGCAACGGCTTTGGCGACGATGTGCCGGGCTCAATCGAGAACTGGCGGGCGGCGGTCGAAAACGCCTTGCGCCTCGACCCGACGGACAGCGCCGCCCACACCTGCCTTGGTGATCTCAAGGGATGTCTCGGCGACTTTGAGGGGGCAGAGCGCGCGTATCAGCGTGGCTTCGAATACGGCTCCAATCATGCCGACACACTGGCGCTGCTGGCCGGCAGCAGGGCCCTTGTCGCCGGCGATCCGGCCGAGGCGATCCCGCTCATCGAGCGCGCCATGCGCCTCAATCCGCTGGCCCCGCCCTGGTATTTCGGCATGCAAGGCCGCATCCTGTTCGTCGCCGGCAGGCATCGTGAGGCCATCGCAGCGCTCCGCAGGAGTTCGCCGGATTCTCCGAACGTGCTGATGTTTTTGGCGTTGGCGCAAGCAGCCGTGAGCGAGACCGGCGAGGCGGCCAGGATTGCAGCCCGCCTGAAAGCAGAATTCCCGGACTTTTCGGTCGAACGCTTCATCGCAGCCTATCCCGTGACAAACCCGCATGCGGTGCAAGCCATACGCGACGCCGCAAAGCTGGCAAGGCTCGGTTGAGGCCTTGATCTTGAGCCGAGGAGGCCGCGACCACGCATGGCCCCGATAATCTCTCAGTCCGCCATCGCCGGCTTGCTGATTTCGGATTTGTCGGTCGTCATCGACAGCAAGGTGATTGATCCAAATACAAATGCAGCGCCGACTGCTCCGACCGGCGACAGCCGCTCGCCCAGAAATATTGCCGCGCCAATCGCTCCGAACACGCTTTCCGCGCTGACGATCACCGCGGCATGGCTGGCAGACGTAAAGCGTTGGGCAATCGTCTGGTTTTCTCGACAAAGCTTGCGCCGCAAAGGGCGGATCGCTGGGTCTAGCGGGCGGCGAACTTATCCGACCGTTTGCAATACGGGCGGACGCCGACGGGGACGATCTCATAGCCGGCGTGGTTCAACTGGAGCTTCATCTCCTCGAAATGCCGCTTTGAGCCGCTGACGATCGATTCAGGCGTGTAGTCCCAGCCATTGCGGGCGGCATTGGCCAGGATGTCGGCATAGAGGCGCATGCTCGTGATTTTCACATCCGATTCCAGCACCTGCCTGCATCCTCTTGCGAACGACGGCGACTGGGCGGCTGAAAGACTCAAGATCGTGCATGCCAGCACTATGGAAACAGGACGCATGGAAACCTCCCCTGATTGCAGCTTGTTGCGGAAACGATCTTGCAACGCGTGCGCCTGCGGCGGGATCGGGCAGATGCAGTATTCGGCCTCCCGCATTTGTAGTATTCTGTCCTGGGGCGGTTTTCATCATGACGGTCAATGACGCTTCGAAAGCGCAGACGCTCGATGCTTTGTCGGGCCGTGAGCGCGCGGTCGCGGAAAAATTCGCAGCCGGCATGACCTATCGCGAAATCGGCAAGGCACTTTTCATTGCCCCGACCACTGTTCGTACCCATCTTGCGGCCATCTACGATAAACTTGGCGTGCGCACCAAGATCGGGCTTGCGGCGTACTTTGCCGGCCCTTTCGGCGCCCGCTCGGACGGGCCGTCATCGGATGCTCCGCCGGTGCTCGCGATATTTCCGATCGAATGCCTCAATTCCGAAGAGCGTTGGCGCCGCTTTGCCGACGGCCTGTCGTCGGACATCACCATAGACCTGGCACGTTACGCGGGCTTGCCTGTCATCGCCTTCCACACGATGAAATCGCTGGGCAGCAAGCCGGCCGATTTCGCGGCGGACGGCAAGGCGCTCGGCGTCACCTATATCGTATCGGGCCAGTTGCGCGCCGACGACCAGAGGGTTCGCTTGACCATAGAGCTTGCCGATGCCAGTAGCGGCGTCAGCCTGTGGAGGGAGCGCTACGACCGCCCGTTCGAGGACATTTTCGTGCTGCAGGACAGCCTGACCGAAAGCATCATCAATGTGTTCGCCGGCAGTTACGGAACGCTCGCCACCGTCGGTCGCAACGCGGTTCGCCGCAAGCCGCCGGCCAGCTTGAGGGCCTATGACTGTTATCTGCTTGCTCTCGAACAGCACACTACGTTCAGCCGCGCCGGAAATTCCGAGGCGATCCACCTGTTTTCACGCGCGCTGGAGCTTGATCCTACCTTCGCCAACTGCTGGGCCGAACTCGCCTATGCCTATTCGGTCGAGGCTTGCAACGGCTTTGGCGACGACGTGCTGACGTCGATCGAGAACTGGCGGACGGCGGCCGAAAACGCCTTGCGCCTCGACCCGACGGACAGCTGCGCTCACGCATGCCTTGGCAATGCCAGGGCATGCCTTGGTGATCTGGAAGGAGCGGAGCGCGCACACCGGCGCGCACTCGAATACGGCTCCAACCACGCCGGCATACTGCTGCTGCTGGCCGGCAGCAAGGCGCTTGTCGCCGGCGACCCGGCCGAGGCGATCCCGCTCATCGAGCGTGCCATGCGCCTCAATCCACTGGCCCCGCCCTGGTATTTCGGCATGCAAGGCCGCATCCTGTTCGCCGCCGGCAGGCATCGCGAAGCCATTGCGGCGCTCCGCAGGAGTTCGCCGGAGTCGCCGGACGTGCTGATGTTCCTGGCGCTCTCGCACGCGGCCGTGGGCGAGGCCGGCGAAGCGGCGCGCGCCGCGGCCCGCTTGAGAGCCGAATTTCCAGGCTTTTCGGTCGAACGCTTCATCTCAGGCTATCCCGTGACCAACCGGGACGCGTTGCTTGCCATCCGCCACGCTGCCGGACTGGCGAAGCTTTCGTAGACCTTACCGATCGATCATCGCCATGACTCGTTCGTTGTAGCGCGGTCCGGCGACCTTGCCCGGCGCCAGCGCGTCATCGAGCGCCTGCATTGCGGCGCTGTCGAGCTTGACCGCCGCAGCGGCGACGTTCTCTTCGAGATATTTTCTGCGCTTGGTGCCGGGGATCGGCACGATGCCCAACCCGAAGTCGCTGCCCTTGTGCAGCAGCCAGGCCAGTGCGATCTGGCCCGGCCTGGCGCCTTGGGCCGTGGCGATGTCACGGACAATTCCGGCCGCCTTCACATTGGCTTCGTAGTTAGTGCCCTGGTAGCGCGGATCGCCGCGGCGAAAGTCGCCCTCGGGATAGTCCTCGGCGCGCTTGACCTCGCCGGTGAGAAAACCGCGGCCTAGCGGCGCAAACGGCACCAGGCCGATGCCGAGTTCGCTGAGCAGCGGGATGATCTCCGGTTCCAGATTGCGTTCCCACAGCGAATATTCGCTCTGCACCGCCGACACCGGATGCACGGCGTGCGCGCGGCGGATGTTGGCCGCACCGGCCTCCGACAGGCCGAAGAAGCGCACCTTGCCCTCGGCGATCAGCTCGCCGACAGCACCCGCCACGTCCTCGATCGGCACCGCCGGGTCGATACGGTGCTGGTAAAGCAGGTCTATATGGTCGATGGCGAGCCGGCTGAGCGAGCCTTCCACCGCCTCCCGGATATGCTCGGGCCGGCTGTTGCGGTCGGTGCCGATTTGCTTGCCGTTTTCGATGCGGAAGCCGAACTTGGTGGCGATCGTCACCTCGTGGCGCTGTCCTTTTAGCGCACGGCCGAGCAGTTCCTCATTGGTGTGAGGGCCATAGACCTCCGCCGTATCGAGGAAGGTGCAGCCGAGCTCGATGGCACGATGCAGCGTGGCGATCGACTCCGCCTCGTCGGCGGGTCCGTAGGACTGGCTCATGCCCATGCAGCCGAGGCCGATCACCGATACCTGCAGCCCCTGGCTGCCCAGCTTGCGTGTACCCAAGGTCATGGATGAGATCTCCGGATAATGTCGGGGTTCGTGTGCGTCAGGACGATATAGAGCGTTCGCTCAGTTTCTACAGGCGCCAAGCTGTGGGCCAATCGCACGATCGCGTGAGCCGAGGAGGATCACCGTCAGCCTTTCCTGGCAACCAGCAGCAAAGGCTCGCGCTCCGGCGTCGTCACCGAAAAGCCGGACGGGCCGACCGTGTCGAAGAAGCGGTGGAATATGTCGATGAAGACCCGCACGAAGAGCGGCTTTGCCGAACCGTACATGTCGGCCACGATCAGCGTCGGTGGCGGCAATTCGTCGAAGATCGGTTTTCGAACGATCTCGTCGCCATCGGCGGTGGCCCGGCCGATCGGCCGCATGTTGAGGATGGCCATGCCGAAGCCCGAGGCGACGGCTGAGCGGACCGTTTCATAGGAGCGCGTGCGAAAGCGCACCTCCGGTCGTTTGGCCAGCACGTCGAACAAGGTCAGGAGATAGGTTGCGGTGTGCGGCAGATCGAGCAGGACCAGCGGCCGCTCCGCCAGTTCCGCCAGCCAGATGCCGTCGCGCGCGGCGAGGGGATCATCCGCATTGAGCACGGCGTGTGCCGGCACCTTGCAGATGCGGGTGACGCTGTCGATACCGATCGGCCCGATGTCGTAGAGAATGGCCAGGTCGATCTGACCGGCGACAAGCCGTTCCTGCAGCTGGACTTGGTCGGCCTCGACCAGGTCGATCTCGACATCGCCGACGCTGTCGAGATAGCTGCGCAGCATTTCCGGCATGAACAGCGCCCCGAACGGCTCGAAACAGCCGATGCGCAAGACTTTCGGCACGCGGCCGCTGAGATCGCCGATGGAACGGTTGAACTCTGTTTCCGCCGCCAGCATGACGCGGGCTGCGGCGACGAAGCGTTGGCCGGCCGGCGTGATGGAGACGCCGCGCGCCGGCCGCCTGTCGAAAATACGCGCGCCCATCTCGGCCTCGGCCAGCGTGATCGCCGCCAGAATGGAGGATTGCGAGATGTAGAGCGATTTGGAGGCCGCCAGCACGCTGCCGAGGCGAGCGACCTCGCAGACATAGCGCAGCTGGCGGATCGTCAGGTTCATCACAGGCCATTATTACATTTAATAGCGCATGTTACTCAGAATAATACATTTTGTGGAAGTGAAGAAACGCGCCAAACTGCCTGTGCTGACAAGGCTGCCACGAGAGCGGCCATGGAACGAGGGGTTCGCACTGCATGCCGAATGGGATCTCTCCCATTGCCGACGCCGATGATCTGTGCCGCCTGAGCGCCGCGGAACTCAACGCCGCTTATCACACTGGTGCGCTGTCGCCCGTCGAGGTGACGATGGCGGTGCTTGATCGCGCTGAAGCGATTAATCCACTTTTCAACGCCTTCACCCTGGTCGACCGCAAGGCTGCGATCGACGCCGCCGGCGCTTCCGAAAAACGCTGGCGGGGAGGCGCGCCGCTGTCGGCGGCCGACGGCATACCGACGACGCTGAAAGATATCGTCTGGGTCGAGGGCTGGAGCGTGCGCTATGGCAGCAGGACCACGCCGGCGGCGCCTTGCGACAGGGATGCGCCCGCCGTTGCCCTGCTGCGCCGAGCGGGCACCACCTTCATTGGGCAGACGACGACGCCCGAATTCGGCTGGAAGGCGATCACCGACAGCGGACTTTGCGGCATCACGCGCAATCCCTGGAATGCCGAGAAGACGCCCGGGGGTTCTTCCGGCGGCGCGGCGGTAGCGGCCGCCACCGGAGCCGGCGTCTTCCACCTCGGCACCGACGGCGGTGGATCGATCCGGATCCCGGCTTCGTTCACCGGCATCGCCGGGCTGAAGCCGACCTTCGGCCGCGTGCCGGCCTATCCGTCGAGTGCGTTTGGAACCGTCGCTCATATCGGGCCGATGGCGCGGAGCGCGGCCGATCTTTCTGCTATGGCGGAGGCGATGTCCGGCCGCGATCTCAGCGACTGGCAGCAAGGCGCGGGAACGCTGACGCCGCTCGGGCGGATCGAGGCGACGCTGGAAGGCGCCCGGATCGGCTATTGGTCGAAGCCGGCATCCGGCGCGCTGGATGACGAGATTGCCGCGGCGATTTCGCAGGCGCTGAAGCATTTCGAGAGGTTCGGCGCAACGGTCGACGCGGTTGACCTTCCGGGCGGCGATCTTCTCAGTCTTTTCCAACACCACTGGTTCACCGGCGCCGCTGCGCGTCTGGCCCTTATCCCTGAGACCGAACGGGCAGGCATCGATCCGGGTTTCCTGGAGATCGCCCGGGTCGGGGCGGCGTTAGACGCCAAGGCACTGGTTGCCGCACAGTTACAGCGCGGCGAATTCGGCGCCGCCATGGACCGTCTGCTCGACGCCTATGACTTCATCGTTTCGCCGGGGACATCGGTTCCGGCCTTCGATGTCGGGCTTGAAGTTCCCTCGGGCAGCGGCCTGTCGCGCTGGACCGAATGGGCGGCGTTCAGCTATCCGATCAATCTCAGTCAGCAACCGGCCTGCGTCATCCCCTGCGGCATGACGGCGGCGGGCCTGCCGGTCGGCTTCCAGATCATCGGCGCGCGCGGCGATGATGCCCGCGTGCTTTCGGCGGCGGCCGACCTGGAAGCCGCATTTCGGCCGCTGACGCAAACGTTTGGCCTGAAGGATGTCGCCTGACCCGTTTCGTATGAAGAACAGACCATAACCGACGACAAAAAAAGGGGAATTTTGCCATGATCAACAGACGTGCAATGCTGCAAGGGGTGGTCGGCGCGGGAGCTGGCGCTGCTCTTCTTGCCGACATGAACAATGCGGCGATGGCCCAGGACGCCACCCCCATTCCGGTCGGCTCGGCCCTGCCGATGTCCGGCATCGCCGCCGCCGACGGCATCGAGTTCAAGAACGGCCTCGACCTCGCCGCCGAGGAGATCAACGCGGCAGGCGGCATTCTCGGCCGGCCTGTCGAAATCCACATCGAAGATACCAAGGAAATGGGCGCCGACCTGGTCAGCCAGTCGATGCAGCGCCTGATCGACCGTTTCACCGCACCGGTCATCATCAACGGCTACAATCTCGGCACCAACATGATCGAGATGGACGTCGCCGCCGACAACGACGTCATCATGATGCACTACAACACGCTGATTTCGCACAACGAGAAGTTCAAGACCGACCCGGCCCGCTACTACAGCTCCTTCCAGGGCGACCCGCCGGAATTCTGGTATGGCCCCGGCTGCCTGAATTTTCTGAAGACGTTGGCCGCGGACGGCAAATGGAAGGCACCGAACAAGAAGATCGCCATCATCCCGTCGGCCAATGAATATTCGATCGTCATCGCCAATGCGATCCGCGACAAGGCCGCCGAATACGGATTCGAGGTCAGCCTGTTCGAGACGGTTCCGTTCCCGACCAACCAGTGGGGTCCGACATTGGCGAAGCTCCGGCAAGATCCGCCGGCGGCGATCCTGGTGACGCATTTCCTGCCGCAGGACCTGGCGCAGTTCATGGTCCAGTTCCTCGCCGAGCCGATCAACAGCCTGATCTACATGCAGTATGGACCGTCGTTGCCGGCGTTCCGCGAGATCGGCGGCGAGGCGGTCAACGGCGTCGTCTATTCGACGGTGATCGGTTGCCTGCCTGACGATTTCTCCAAATCGTTCCGCGAGAGCTACCGGGCGAAGTTTGGTCCGAACTCCGCTTACATCACCGGATCGCAGACCTATGACGGCCTGTGGATGTGGGCGCTTGCCGCGGCAATCGCCGGTGGTCCGGGCGAGCCGTTCAACAAGGAGCAGACCACCAAGGTGGCCAACGCCATGAAACGGCTGGTCTATCGCGGGGTCAACGGCACCTACCGGGCCGATCCGGCGGGTCAGTCGGCCTTCTGCTACCCGACGCAGGTGGCGGATCCGTCGCTCGGCATGCCGCACCAGTTCCTGCAGCATCAGGATTACAAGACCGATCCAAAACTGATCGCGCCTGTGCTCTACGCGACGGACGACTTCATCCTGCCGCCATGGATCAAATGAACCGGAGGAACGGACGCGCCAAACCAGCCGGGTCAGGTGCCCGGCTGGTTTCCACGAGGTCAAGACGTGATGCCAGAGGCGAAGGATGACTGAGGCCGCAGGCCCGATGCTGGTTTGTGACAGCGTCGTCAAACGGTTCGGCTCGCTGGCCGCCGTCGACGGCGTGTCGATGGTGGTCAATCCGGGCGAGATCGTCGGCATTGGTGGGCCGAACGGCGCCGGCAAGACGACCTTCTTCGATGTGGTGACCGGCATTACGCCGGCCAGCAGCGGCCGGGTGCATTTCGGCGATACCGAGATTTCGACCCTTGGGGCGGATCGCATCTGCCAGCTCGGCATGGCCCGGACCTTTCAGCTCAATGCCGCCTTCGACAGCTTGACCGTGCGCGAAAATATAGAGATCGCTGCCTATTTCGGCCGCCAGCGGCGAAGGCTTGCCGGTTTCCGCCTGGGCGGGGATGTCCAGCAAGCGACGATGGAGGCTCTGGACTTCGTCGGACTTGCGGCCAAGGCTGAAGAGACCGTGGCGCGGCTGCCGGTGCTCGACCGCAAGCTCCTGATGATTGCCGGTGCCATCGCCACCAAGCCGAAGATGCTGTTCCTGGACGAGCCGGTTGGCGGGCTCAACGTCGCCGAGATCGACCAGATCATGGCGATGGTGCTGAAATTGCGCGACCAGGGACTGACCATCGTGCTGATCGAGCATGTCATGCGCTTTCTCCTGGCGCTGTCCAGCCGCGTCATCATCATGCACCATGGCAAGGTCATTTTCGAGGGCAGGCCGGACAAGGTGGCCGAGGACCAGACCGTCGTCGAAACCTATCTGGGACAAGGCACCCAGAAGCGGCTGAAGAAATTCTTCGACGACCAGGCCGCAACGCATCCGGTCGAGGGGGCGCAATGACGAGCGCAGCCGCCAAACCGCCCGTCCTGCAGCTCGACGCCATCGTCTCCGGCTATGACGGCCTCGAGGTCCTCAAGGGCATTTCGCTGACTGTCCATGCCGGCGAGTTCGTCACCGTCGTTGGCCCGAACGGACATGGCAAATCGACGCTTCTCAAGACGATCTCAGGCCTCGTGCCGCTACGCGGCGGGCAGATCAGCATCGACGGCCAGCGCCTGTCCGGAAAGCCACACGAAACGGCGATGCTGGGCGTCGCCCACGTGCCGCAGGGCGACATGCTGTTTGCGCAGATGAGCGTGCTCGAAAACCTTTTGATGGGCGCCTATCTGGCGTCCGACAAGGCCGAGATCAAGCGCCGGCTGGACGAGGTCTACACGCTGTTGCCGAAGCTCGCCGACCGCCGCGACCAAGTCGCCTCGAGCCTGTCCGGCGGCGAACGGCGCATGGCCGGCATCGGCCGTGGCCTCATGATGGGCGGACGCATCCTGCTGATCGACGAGCCGTCGCTCGGCCTGGCGCCGCTGATCATCGATCAGGTCTACGGCGTGATTGCAGAACTGAGCAAAGCCGGCCGGACGATCCTCCTCGTCGAGGAGAACCCGGCACGGGTCGAGGACCTCGCCGACCGCCTGCATCTGCTCGACGACGGCGCAATCGTCTGGTCGGGCAAACCCGCCGAACTGATGGCGCGCGACGAGCTCCTCGCAACCTATCTGGGAGGCTGACGCGATGACCGACGTTCTCATGGCCATTCTCGTCGCCGGCTTCACCTCTGGAGCGCTCTATGCCCTGGCGACGGTTGGGCTGTCGCTGGTCTGGGGCTCGATGGGCATGCTCAACATGGCCCATGCAGCAATGCTGACGCTTGGCGGCTACGTCGCCTACACGGTGATCACCTCGCTCGGCCTGCCGATCGCGATCGGTTTTGCCGGCGCCATTCTCGTGGGCGCCGCGGCCGGTGCGATCCTTTATTTTGCGATCGTTCGCAATCTGTTGAAGAACGACAAGTCGACATTCGAAGCCAACGTCATGATCGCCACGGTCGGCATCGGCATTGCGCTGGAGAATGCCATCCTGCTGACCTATGGCGGACAGCCGCTCAAACAGCCGGTCTCGATCGCCGGCGCCTTCCGCCTCGGGCCGCTGACGCTGCCATGGCAAAACCTTTTGATCATAGCAGTCGTCGTCGTCATGATGGTGGTGGTTTCGCTGGCGCTCGGCCGCACGCGGATGGGTCGCGCGATCCGGGCGACGGCACAAAACCGCGATGCGGCCCAGCTGATGGGCGTTGCCGTCAACCGCGTCTATCTGCAGGTGCTGATGCTGTCCGGCGCGCTCGCCGGTATCTGCGGCGTCATGGTCTCGTCGATGACGCAATTGTCGCCGCCGCTCGGCAACGATCCGATGCTGAAAGCCTTCATCATGTGCGTCGTCGCCGGTCTCGGCAATCTGCCGGGCGCGGTCGCCGCCGCGCTTGGCCTGGCGCTGCTCGAATCCTTCGTCCAGTACGCCCTGGGTGCTCGCTGGGGCTTTCCGTCGCTGTTGTTCGTGGTCATTGCCGTGCTGATCTGGCGACCGTCAGGCCTCTTCGGCCGCGCCGAAATCCGGCGCATGTGAGGGCACCATGGCAGACACCAGATCCATGTTGCGCATGTCCCGCTCAGCCAGGACCGATCTTGCCATCAGCCTGGTTCTGATCGCTGCGGCGGTTGCGCTGCCCTTCATGATCGACAGCCGCTACATTCTCGGCCAGATCGTGCTGGCGCTGTTTTATGCAACGATCGCATCGCAGTGGAACCTTTTGTTCGGCTTCTCCGGCATCTTCTCGCTGGCGCAAATGGCGATTTTCGCCTTCGGCGGCTACGCGACGGCGATGTTCTGCTTCTATTTCGGCTGGAACGTGTGGGCAGCGCTTGTGCCCGGCGCGCTCGGCGCGGTGCTGTTCTCGCTCGTCGTCGGCCTGGCCTGCCTGCGGCTGACCGGCGTCTATGTCGCGCTGCTGACGCTGGCGATTGCCCAGACGATGTATCTGCTGATCGTCACCGACACCGAATGCTTCGTCATGGTCGGCTCGGTCTGCCGCCAGTTCACCGGTGGCGCCGTCGGTTTTGCGCGCTTCGGCGATCTCGGCACCAGGGCCTTGCTGAGAGCGCAGTGGTTGGTCGGCAACTATGCGATCATTGCGGTACTGTTCGGCATCACCATGGTCTTCACCTACGCGATCGTCAAAAGCCCGATCGGTCTGGCCTTCCGGGCGCTGAAGGATAACCCCGGCTACGCGGTGGCGCGTGGCGTCAACCGCTTCCAAGCGCAGCTTCTGGTCTTCGGGATTTCCGCCTTCTTCACCGGGCTGGCCGGCGGTTTCTATGCCGCGCATTTCCAGGCGATCGGCCCCGGCGTGCTGTCGATGTCGCAGCTGATGTTCATCATCGCCATCGTCGTGGTCGGCGGCGTCGGCACGTTCTGGGGGCCGTTGGTGGGCACGGTGGTGCTGGTCCTGGCCGACGAGCTAATGCGCGAGAGCGGCGAATTCCGCACGCTCGGCCTCGGTCTGATCATCGCGCTGTCGGTGGTGCTGATGCCGAAGGGGCTGGTGGGCCGCTTTGGCGATCTTGTCCGCTGGCTGACGCGCAAGCGCAGCGGCCCAACGGGCAGCAAGCCAGTGGTGAGCAACATTGTGCAAAGCCCGGCTGCGGCCGGAAAATGAGAGACCGACGATGTTCGACACGATCATAGTGGGTGCCGGCTCGGCCGGCTGCGTGCTGGCAAACCGGCTCAGCGCCGATCCTGCCCGCAAGGTGCTTTTGCTGGAGGCTGGGCGCGAGGCGCCGCTCGCCTCGGATGTGCCGTCGGACTGGCCGACCATGTTCAACACCGCCGTCGACTGGGGTTACTACACCGAGCCGCAGGCCGGCTGCCGCGGCAGGCGGGTATTCTGGCCGCGCGGCAAGATGATCGGCGGTTCCGGCGCGCTGAACGCGATGATCTATATTCGCGGCCTGCCGTCCGACTATGATGGCTGGGCCGCCATGGGCTGCCCCGGCTGGGCCTGGGAAGACGTGCTGCCGGTGTTCAAGGCCAGCGAAAGCAATGCCGAGCTTGGCAACGATCCGCTGCATGGCGCCAACGGGCCGCTGCATATCGGCAACGTCGGACATGTCGATCCCAACGAGCTTGCCTGGATCGAGGCCTGCAAGGCCGCCGGCTACAAGCACAATCGCGATTTCAACGGCGTCGAGCAGGAAGGCGTTGGCCTCTTCCAGTTCACCATCAAGAACGGCGAACGCTGGGGCACCGGCAAGGCCTATCTGCGCCCGGCGCGGCAACGCCCAAACCTCACCGTGAAAACCGGGGTGCTGGCGACGGGCCTGATCGTCGAGAAGGGCCGGGTCAAAGGTATACGCTATCTGGTCAACGGCGTGCCGGAGACTGCCTTTGCCGACAGCGAGGTGGTGCTGTCGTCAGGGTCGATCGGCAGCTGCCAACTGATGCTGCTTTCCGGCATCGGCCCTGCCGACGAACTTAGAGAGATCGGCGTCGATCCAGTCCACGATCTGCCGGGCGTCGGCAAGGATTTGCAGGACCATATCAACATTCCGATCACCTTCTACACCAAGGACAAGATCGGCGTCGGCGCCTGGACCGACGAGACGCTGCAGCGCGATTTTGCGGAGTGGCAGACCTCGCGCAGCGGGCCGCGCTCCTCGCCTTGGGTGGCGGCCGGCGGCTTCGTCAGAAGCCGACCGGATGTCGAACCGGACCTGCAGCTTTACGGCGCCATCAGCCCGCATCGCGACTATGTGCGCTTCCTGTCGTCGAAGCCCGGCATCACGCTACACACCACGCTGCAGCGGCCGGACAGCCGCGGCGAGATCCGCCTGCGCTCGGCCAATCCGGTCGAATATCCGGCGATCGACCCGCGTTACTTCGTCAGCGACGAGGACGGCTCGGATATCGCCACGCTGGTCGAAGGCATCCGCATCAGCCGCCGGATCGCGGCGCAGTCGCCGCTCAAAGAAATGCTGGTCGGCGAAATCACGCCGAGCGCCGAATGCGAAAGCGATGCCGAGATCGCCGAGTACATTCGCGGCCACTGCACGACGCTCTATCATCCGACCAGCACCTGCCGGATGGGCACCGATAAAATGGCCGTCGTCGACCCAGCGTCGATGAAGGTGCACGGGCTGGACGGGCTTTGCATCGCCGACGCATCGGTCTTTCCAAAAATGGTCTCGGGCAACACCAACGCGCCGACGATCATGATCGCCGAACGCGCCGCATCGATGATCCTGGGAGGATAGGAAACAATGGCGACGGGTTGGAACTTCCACGAACTCTATCTCTGGCACGAGACCGGCAATGCGGCGCTGTTCTTTCAGCCGAGCCTGACCATAGAGCCGGGGGAGCATGCGGAAAATGCCGCGACCAAACGCCGGTTCCGCAACCTGATGGAGGTCTCGGGCCTCACCGAAAAACTGTGGAAGGTCGCCTCGGTCGCGGTGAGCGAGGACGATCTGGCCCTGTTTCACGATCGCGACTACATCCGCCGAATCAAGACGCTCAGCGACGAACGCGGCGGTGATGCGAGCTATCTCACGCCTTTCGGTCATGGCAGTTACGAGATCGCCTGCCTGGCGGCCGGCGGCACGGCGGCAGTGATGGATGCGGTGCTGAGCGGCGATGTCGACAATGGCTACGCGCTGGTGCGGCCGCCCGGTCATCATGCCGAACGCGCGCAAGGCCTGGGCTTTTGCCTGTTCGGCAATGTCCCGGTCGCCATCCTCAAGAACCGGGCCAAACATGGCTTCGAGCGGGTCGCCACCGTCGATTGGGACGTCCATCACGGCAACGGCACCCAGTCGGCCTTCTATGCGGATCCGTCCGTGCTGACGATCTCGATCCACCAGGAGGGGCTCTATCCGCCCGATAGCGGCTTCCACGAGGAACGCGGCGAGGGCAGAGGCGAGGGCTACAACATCAACGTGGCGCTACCGGCCGGATGCGGCCACGGCGCCTATATCTCCGTCTTCGAACGCATCGTGCTGCCGGCGCTCACTCGCTACAAGCCTGACTTAATCGTCGTGCCATCGGGCTTCGATGCCTCAGCGGCCGATCCGCTGGGGCGGATGATGCTGCACAGCGGCAGCTACCGCGAGATGACGCGGCTGCTGATGCAGGCGGCGGACGATCTCTGCGGCGGGCGGCTGATGATGTCACATGAAGGCGGCTATTCGGCTTCCTACGTGCCCTATTGCGGCCTGGCGGTGATGGAGCAATTGTCCGGCATCAGGACTGACATCGACGACCCGTTCCTGCCGGTCTTCGAAGGCTACGCCGGCCAGCCCCTGCAGCCGCACCAGGCAGCCATCATCGCCAAGGCGGAGGAACTGGTGGGCGGTATCAGATAGTGGATGTGAGTGGTGGTGCCGAGTGCGCTCAAGGTGTGCGCTCGAGATAGCCTGATCATCCCAAATTGACACGACAGCCGGTCTCGGCCATCCTTACGCCAGCCGCCTTCTTCTGCGGCAGCGTGTGTATGAGCGAGTCATGGCCAGTTCCGTCACCAGCCAGAAATCCAAGCGGGCCGCGGTGCGTAGGGCACTCGACCGCCACAAGGTCTACATCACCGCACAGAGCTTTTCCGCCGGCGCCTACAAGGCGCGTGTCCTCGTTGACGGTGAGGCCTACTGGGTCGACGAATTCCGGCTGAGCCAGCTTCAGCAGGGTCTGTCGCCGGCCGAGCTCGAATTGACGCCGGCCACTGACGATTGAGCTGTGTGAGGCACGACATCGGTCCGCCGCATGCTGACAAAATGATTCATGTGATGTGGGTCAAGCCCTTGTTTCTACAGGGCCGACGCATCCCGTTTGGGATGCGGACATGACGTCGAAGCTCAAGGCCTATCGCGCCAAGCGCGAATTCAGCAAGACACCGGAGCCCGCTGGCGGACTGGTTGCCGCAGAAGGCAACCGCTTCGTTGTCCACAAGCATCACGCTACCGCCGACCACTATGATTTACGTTTGCAAGTCGGGGATGTGCTGAAGAGCTGGGCGGTGCCTCGCGGCCCGTCGCTCAATCCCGCTGACAAAAGGTTGGCGGTCGAGACCGAGGACCATCCGCTCGAATATATCGACTTCGAAGGCGTCATTCCTGAGGGCGAATATGGCGGCGGGCCGATGATCGTCTGGGACACCGGCATCTGGGCGCCGATGGACGATGTCGAAAAGAGCTTGCGCACCGGTTCGTTCAAGTTCCGTCTGGCCGGCGACAAGCTGAATGGCGGCTGGATGCTGACCAGGCTGAAACCAAAGCCCGGCGGGGATGAGGGCAAAAAGAACTGGCTGCTGTTCAAGGAGCGCGATCTCGCCGCCGACGCCAAGCTCGACATATTGGAAGCCCGGCCAGAAAGCGTGAAATCCGGCCGCCGCATCGAGGAACTGGTCGAACCGCCGAAGCCTGCCGGGAGGCCTGTGAAACCTGTCGTGCTGAAGCCCGGCGCTTTGCCGGGCGCCGTCAAGGCGCCGCCGCCTTCCCGGATCGAGCCACAGCTGGCGACGCAGGTTCCGAAGCCGCCGGGGGGCGAAGGCCCCGCGGAAAAAACGCGCGAAACCTGGCTGCACGAGATCAAGTTCGACGGCTACCGCACCATGGCGCATCTGGCCGACAAGCAGGCGCGGCTGATCACCCGCGCCGGTCTCGACTGGACGAAACGCTATGGCGACCTTCCGCACGCCTTCGCCAGGCTGCCGTGCCGCGAGGCGGTTATCGACGGCGAGGTCGTCGTGCTCGATGCCAAGGGCATCAGCCGCTTCGCCCTTTTGCAGGACGCGCTGGCCGAAGGTGCCGGCAACAAGCTCCATTTCTACGCCTTCGATCTGTTGTATCTCGACGGATGGGACTTAAGAAAAGCGCCGCTCGGCCGGCGCAAGTCGCTGCTGTCGCAACTGCTGTCCGGTTTGGGCTCCAACTCCGCCATCCAGTTCTCAGACCATGTCGAAGGCGACGGCCAGGCACTTTATGACCAGGCCTCCGAGATGGGACTGGAAGGCGTCGTCTCCAAGCGCGCCACGGCAACCTACCAGAGCGGCCGCACCAAGACCTGGACCAAGACCAAGGCGCTCAAGTCCGCCGACTTCGTCATTGCCGGCTACACCACCTCCGACGCGGCCGAGGGATTGGCGGCGCTCGGCATGGCTGAATTCGAGGACGGCGAGTTGCATTATCGCGGTAAGGTCGGCACCGGCTTCGATGCCGCGACAGCAGGCGAATTGCTGGCCCGGCTGGAGCCGCTGCGCGCCGGCGCGTCGGCGCCCGAAGGGGTTCCGCGCGAGATCATGCGCGAGATGAACTGGGTGCGGCCGCTGCTGTCGGCCCGCATCCACTATGCCAACCGCACCGCGGACAATGCGCTGCGGCACGGCGTCTTCCGCGGCCTCAGGGATGTCGGCCTGTCGACGCCGGTATCGGCCAAGCGCAAGCGGCTGATCGCGGAGGCCGACCTCGCCACGATCTGGGTGACCAATCCGACGCGGCGGCTGTTCGGCAAGACGGGGCCGACCAAGCTCGATATCGCGGTCTATTACGCGCTGGTCGGCGACTTCATGCTGCCGCACATTCTCGGCCGGCCGGTGTCTCTGGTGCGCTGCCCGACCGGCAAGCCGCAGGATTGTTTCTTCCAGCGCCACGCCTTCACCGGCATGCCGCCTTCGGTCGTCACCTTCGAGGCGACCAACTCCGAGGGCGAGACCAAGTCGTATCTATCGGTCGAGGGCGCCAAGGGCTATCTGGCGCTGGCGCAGTTCGGCGTGGTCGAGTTCCACACCTGGGGCACCCATCGCACAAAACTGGACAAGCCCGACCTGGTCGTCTTCGACCTCGACCCGGGCGAGGGGATTGCGTGGCGCGAGGTGGTGGAGGCCGCGGTGCATATCAAGGGTGAGCTGGAGGGTCTCGGGCTGATGCCGTTCGCCAAGACCTCCGGCGGCAGCGGCATCCACATCACTGTGCCGGTGACGCAAAAGCAGAACTGGAAGAAGCTGCATCAGGCGAGCAGCGCCATTTCCACGCATCTGGCTGCCACAGCACCGGATACCTTCACCACCACCATGGGCAAGGACAACCGCAAGCGGCGCATCTTCATCGACTATCACCGCAATGCGCGGGGCCACACCTCCGCCGCACCCTATTCGCTGCGCGCCCGCACCAATCTGCCGGCCTCGACGCCGGTGAGCTGGTCCGATCTGGAATCCATCGACGCTCCGCAGGATTTGAATTATTCTTCGCTGCCGGGCCTTCTGGCGACTTCGGGCGATCCCTGGGCGGACATGGAAGATTTCGCTAGGGATTTGCCGGTATTGTGAGGGCTCGATGTAGGATTTCGGCGTTGTCATTCGTCCTTTGGACGAACAGCGCTGCAACAGTTCGACAGTGCACGGCCGCGTAGGAGAGAATTCATGGCGCCCAGGGCAAGTTGGAAAGGTTACCTCAAGCTCAGCCTCGTCAGCTGTCCGGTCCGGCTCTATCCGGCCACCAGCGCCAGCGAACGCATCAGCTTCAACCAGCTGCACAAGAAGACGCATAATCGCATCAACATGAAGCCGGTCGATCCCGAACTCGGGCTGGTCGAGCGCTCGGATCTGGTCAAGGGCTACGAATACGAGGACAAGCAGTACATCATCATCGATGATACCGACCTCGACGCGGTGCGCATCGAATCCAACCACACGATGAACATCGAGGCCTTTGTCGACGAGGGCGAGGTCGACGTCATCTATCAGGACGCGCCCTATTACCTGGCGCCCGATGGCGCGATGGCCGAGGAGACCTTCGCCGTGCTGCGCGAAGCCATGCGCAAATCCGGCAAGCTGGCGATCGCGAGGCTGGTGCTGTCCAGCCGCGAGCGCGTGGTGACGATCGGCGCGCGCGAGAACGGAATGTTCGTCTGCACCTTGAGGAACCCGAACGAAGTGCGCGGCACGGCTGAATATTTCGGCAACATCCCGGCCGGCAAACCCGATCCGGAAATGCTGCAACTCGCCGAAGCGCTGATCAAGCAGAAGGAAACCACCTTCGATCCGAAGAATTACGAGGACCGCTACGAGATCGCGCTGATGGGGATGATCCGCGAGAAGCTGAAGGGCCACAAGCCGATCATCGCGGCGGCGCCCGAGCGCGGCAATGTCATAAACCTGATGGATGCGCTGAAGGCCAGCCTGTCGCAATCTGCCAAGCCGCCGGCCAAGTCGAAGAGCAAGGGCGATGAGGCTGCGAAACCGGCTGCCAAGAAGGCGGCAGCAGGCGGCGCTGCCAAGGAAAACCCGTTGAAGGCCAATCTGCTGAAGGCCGTCGGCAAGAGCAAGGCGTGACGGTCCCCGCCGGCGGCATCTTCGGCGTCGTCGGCGCGCTGGCGGCGTTTCCGCTGCGGCTGGCCGCGCGTGAGGTCGCGCGCCAGCAGGGCCAGTTGCGGCGTGGCGTCACCAGGCGCACCAGCCATGTCGTGTTTGGTCGCACGCTTCTAGCCAAGGCGGGGGATGCCGAGATCGAGCGCCGCGTCGCGGCCGAGCGCGCGACCGGCCGTAAGCTGATCAGCGAGAACGGCTTTTTGCGCCTGCTCGGTCTGATGAAGGCGCCGGAGGCCTCGGCCCTGTCGCGGCAGTCGCTTCTCGATCAATCACGGTTGGCCGCATCCGACCTCGACCTTCTCAGCCTGTTCGATGCCTTCGAGCATGATTGCGAGCCCTATTCCTTCCGCGATTTGATCCTGGCCCGCAAATATGCCGGGCTGGTGGCCGGCGGCGCTTCGTGGGGGGCGATCGCGCGCTCGGTGCACCGCTCCGGCCCGGTCGCCTCGCTCACCGCCAAGTCGCTCAATGTCGGCTCGCAGTATGGGCGCGCGGATGCGATCTATCTCGAAGGCGGCCAGAGTGAACTGGACGGCCAGCTGCTGTTCGATCTGGGGTCGCCGGAAGACGACACGCTGGAAGAATTGTTCGCCGACGCTGAAGCGGCGGAGGAGGCTGAACATCACGAGCAGGCGGCGGCGCTCTACCAACGCTGCCTAGCCATCGATCCGACCGACGCCATCGCGGCCTTCAACCGCGCCAACTGCCTGCGCGCCTCAGGCCATGCAGCCGAGGCGGCGCATGATTATGCCCGCGCCATCAAGCTCGACCCCGGCTTCGTCGAGGCCTGGTTCAATCTGGCCGGGCTGATGACCGAGCAGGGCCGCGACGCCTCTGCGCGACGGCATCTGCAAAAGGCGCTCGCGTTCGATGCCAATTATGCCGATGCGGTGTTCAACCTCGCCCGACTGGAGTTCGACGCCGGCAACCTTGCGGAGGCGCGGCGGAACTGGGTGCGGTATCTCGAGCTCGACTCCAACTCCGAATGGGCGCGCATGGCGGCCAAGGGGGTACAGTTCGTCGATTTGCAACTGGCGCAGAAATCTGCGGGGTGAGGCTTCGTTTGGTCGCGCTTGAACACCCCCCTCTGGCCTGCCGGCCATCTCCCCCGCAAGGGGGGAGATCAAGCGCTCAGCCGCTTTCGCCATTCTCAAACGTTGCAAGAGTGAACGGCGCGTCCGAGCTGCCGATCTCCCCCCTTGCGGGGGAGATGGCCGGCAGGCCAGAGGGGGGTGGGACGGAACGCAGCCTCCATAAGTGGGGCACCTCATGACCACCTTCCTCTTCGACGGCCCCGACACTGCCCCCGTCACCATCCTGCTCGCCCATGGTGCTGGGGCGCCGATGGATTCGGCCTCGATGACCGCCACGGCAAAAGCGTTGGCCGAGGCCGGCTTCCGGATCGTGCGCTTCGAATTCCACTACATGGCCGCCCGCCGCTACGGCCACCGCAAGCCGCCGCCGCGGGCCGAGACGGTGAACCCCGAATACATCAAGGCGATCGCCGACCTGAGGGCGAAGGGCGTGAAGGGGCCGCTCATCATCGGCGGCAAGTCGATGGGCGGACGCGTCGCCTCGATGGTCGCCGACGAGATGTTTTCGAAGGGCGAGATTTCAGGGCTGCTCTGCCTCGGCTATCCCTTCCATCCGCCGGCCAAGCCGACGCAGCTGCGCACGAAGCATCTGGCCGCACTGAAGACGCCAACGTTGATGGTCCAGGGCACGCGCGACGAGTTCGGGACCAGGGACGAGGTCGCGACCTACGACCTTTCCGACCGCATCGAAATCCTCTGGCTGGAGGACGGCGACCACGACCTCAAGCCGCGCAAGAGCATCTCCGGCTTCTCCACCGCCGATCATCTGAAGACGATGACTGATGCAGTGAAGGCGTGGACTGAGCGCATCATGCGCTGAAGCAGGCCGATGAAAATCGCCACCTTCAACATCAACAACATCAACAGCCGGCTGCAAAACCTGCTGGCCTGGCTGGTTGTCGCCGAGCCGGACATCGTCTGCCTGCAGGAGCTCAAGGCCAAGGATACGCAGTTTCCGCGCACCGCGCTCGCGGATGCCGGCTATGGCGCGGTGTGGGTGGGGCAGCCGACCTGGAACGGCGTCGCCATACTGGCGCGTGGTTCAGAACCCGTTCTGACCCGCGAGGCGCTGCCCGGCGACGAGGAAGACCAGCAGGCCCGCTACATCGAGGCGGCGGTCAACGGCATCGTCGTCGCCTGCCTCTATGCGCCGAACGGCAACCCGCAGCCCGGTCCGAAATTCACCTATAAGCTGGCCTGGCACGAGCGCCTGAACGCGCATGCGGCGGAATTGTTCGACACCGGCCTGCCGGTGGTGCTGGCCGGCGACTACAACATCGTGCCCGAACCGCGCGACATATACCCGACCCGCTCCTATGACGATAACGCGCTGGTGCAGCCGGAAAGCCGGGCCGCCTTCGCAGCGCTGCTCGACCAGGGCTGGACCGACGCACTGCGCAAGAAGCACCCGAAGGACACGCTCTACACATTCTGGGATTATCGCCGCAACCGCTGGCAGCGCGATGCCGGCTTGCGGCTGGACCACATATTGCTGTCGAAGAAGCTGGCGCGCCGGCTGGCCGGTGCCGACATCGACCGCGACGTGCGCGGCGAGACCGGCGCCAGCGACCACGCGCCGGTATGGGTGGAATTGCGGTGAAGGATGGAGAGCCAATCTCCCCACGAGTGGGGAGATTGGCTTCTATCAGACGGGCATCGACAAGCCCGGCAATGGCCGGCATCATTGCCGGGTGAAGCGAAAGCGGCCCGAGGGGGGAGCCCGATGAACAGGTTTGTCGACAGGCTGCTCGCCGTGCTGCTGCTGGCGATCGGCTTGCTCTGCTCCATACGTGTGTATTTCGCGCTGAGCGGCGAGGGCGCCGGCGACGCTTTCGCCTTCATGCGCCTGGCTTTTTTCGGAGCGGCGGGCGTTGTCTCAGCCCTTGCAGCCCTGCTGTTCTGGGCCGGCCTGTTGCCGGGCCGATCGACGCTCGATCCGAAGACGCCTCTGTTCGGCAGAGGCGCCGAAACGCAACCCGCCGGACGACCACGCCTGCGGCAGCTCTTCGCCGTCGTTCCGTTCCTTGCCGTGCTCGCTCTGATGGCCGACCAGATCGGCCCCTGGTCGCGGCAGCCACAGGACGCCGGCAAAAGCCTGACCGCCGAGCCACCCGCGCCGAGCGCGCCAAAAAGCGAAGACGTCGCCAGCGGTCCGCCTGAGGCAGCGAGTGGGCCTGAGGCAGCGGTTGCGCCGCCAGAGAAAGCGCCTGCTGAGGCGGCACCTGCGTCGCCGACCGAGGTGACGGCCGAACCTCCGCCACAGAGCGGCAATGGCGATCAAACCGGCGACGCGGGCGCGGACCCCGGCGCGGGGGCTGAACAGGTTCAGCCTCCGGCTCCTGCCTCGCCACCCGAGGTCGCGCTTGCCCCGTCCGTTTCGTCTCCGGAGACTGCTCCAGCCCCGGCTCTGCCGCCGCAGACCGTTGCGCCGCTGCCCCAGGCTCCACCGCCGCAGCCGACGCAGCCCGATGGTCACCGCGAGCCCGTCGTCTGGCTGGCGGTGGCGCCCGACGGGCACTCGATCCTGAGCGCCAGCACCGACCGCACGATCAAGCTTTGGGATATCGACGGCAAGCGCCTGCTCCGCACTCTCGGCGTCCACAAGGACATGGCCCGGACAGCGCTTTTCCTGCCCGATGGGGCGCGGGCGCTGACGGCCGGCGACGATGGCGAGATCGTGCTGCGCCAGCTCTCCGATGGCGCTGTGCTGCATGTGTTTTCCTCAGGCCAGAACGGTGGCGTCAACAAGCTTGCGATCAGCCCCGACGGTAAACGTGCCGTGAGTGGGCACGACACCGGCAGGGTCATCGTCTGGGACATCGAGAAAGGGTCGGTGCTGCATGTGATGCCGGGGCACGACTGGTCGATCAGCGGGGTCGCCGTTTCGCCGGACGGCACACGCGCGATCAGCGGCAGTATCGAGGGCACGCTAAAACTATGGGACATCGGGACCGGCAAGCAGATGCGCAGCTGGCACGGGCATGAGCGCGGCCCCTATGGGATCGTGTTCATGGCCGACGGGCGCCATCTGATCACCGGCAGCGGCGACTATACGATCAAGCTCTGGGATCTTGACAGCGGCCGGGAAGTCCGGCGCCTCGAAGGCCATTCGGGCACGGTCTATGTGCTGGCGCTGTCGGCCGACGGCAAGCGGCTGCTCTCCGGCTCGCTCGACGGCACGGCACGGTTGTGGGACATGGAAACCGGCAGCGAGACCGCCCTGTTCGACAGCCGATCCGGTCCGATCTACGCGGTGGCGTTCGCCGCCGACGGCACGGTCCTGACCGGCGGCTACGACCGCACCATCCGGGACTGGCCGGCGGGCGGCGGTGAGGGCGTAGTGCTCTTCGCCGGCGCGCCGGAGTGATGTGCGAAGGCGGCCGCGACAGCCGATCTCCCCCCTTGTGGGGGAGATGCCCGGCAGGGCAGAGGGGGGCGCGAAGGATCGCCAGCCTTTGCTCTAACTCGTTCTCAACCAGGAACCAGTCTGCGGGCGTAGCTACGAATGATTGACAAGCCGGCGGGACAGCGCCCCCCTCTGTCCTGCCGGACATCTCCCCCACAAGGGGGGAGATCGGCTGTCGCGGCCGCCTTCGCAAAACCCCTTTACGGCATCGGATTTCGAGGCCAATACCGCCTCGACCAAGCGTGGGGGACACCATGACCAATCTCCACATCGTCGAGGCGTCGATCGAACAGTTGCGGCGGGCGCTGGAGGCCGGCACCGTTACCAGTGTCGAGCTGGTCGGCGCCTATCTGAGGCGCATTGCGCATTTCGATCGGCATGGGATCACCCTCAACGCCGTTCCGGTGCTTAACCCAAAAATGTTCGAGGAGGCTGCCGCGTCCGACCGGCGCCGCAGCAATGGTGCGACGCTCGGTCCGCTGGACGGCGTCCCCTATACCGCCAAGGACAGCTATAAGGTCTCGGGCTTGTCGGTGGCCGCCGGCTCGCCCTCTTTCGAACATCTCATCGCCGACGAGGATGCCTTCACCATCGCGCGGTTGCGGGCCGGCGGTGCGGTGCTCATCGGGCTCACCAACATGCCGCCGATGGCTAATGGCGGAATGCAGCGCGGCGTCTACGGAAGGGCGGAAAGCCCCTACAATGCCGATTACCTGACCGCCGCCTTCGCATCCGGCTCGTCCAATGGTTCCGGGACCGCGACCGCCGCCAGCTTCGCCGCCTTCGGGCTCGGCGAGGAGACATGGTCGTCGGGCCGCGCGCCGGCGTCGAACAATGCGCTGGTTGCCTATACGCCGTCGCGCGGCGTCATTTCGGTGCGCGGCAACTGGCCGCTGGTGCCGACGATGGACGTTGTGGTGCCGCACACGCGCAGCGTGGCCGATATGTTTGAACTGCTCGACGTGATCGTTGCCGACGACCCCGATCCGAGAGGCGATTTCTGGCGCGCGCAGCCCTGGGTGATGCTGCCGAAGAGTTCGGATGTACGGCCGCCACGCTATACCGGCCTCAGGCTGGAGGGGGCGCTGCAAGGCATGCGGCTCGGCGTACCCCGCATGTATATCGGCCGCGACACGCAGGTTGACGTTCCGATCCAGACCCGCGCGTCGGTGCTCGAGCTGTGGGAGCAAGCGGCAGCGGATTTGCGGCGGCTCGGTGCGACGGTGGTCGAGGTCGATTTCCCCATCGTCTCGAACTACGAACGCGACCGGCCGGGCACAAGGAACATGGTCGATCGCGGGCTGATTCCCAAGGAGTTCGCCGAGCGCGAAATCTGGGACCTGTGCGTCTTTGCCTGGGACGATTTCCTGCGCGCCAATGCCGACCCTGCCATCCCCGATCTCGCCTCGGTCGACGGCGCAAAGATCTTTCCGCAACCGCCGGGCACGCTGCCGGATCGTTACGGGGACAGCTTCGATCTGGCGGAGTATGTCGAGCGAGCCAAGCGCGGCGTGACACCTTTCACTGATGTCCCCGAGCTGGAGGCCGGCCTGAAAGGCCTGGAGGCGACGCGGCGGATCGACTTCGAGGATTGGCTCGAAGCGGAAGGGCTCGACGCGGTGGTGTTTCCCGCGGTCGCCGATGTCGGGCCGGCCGATGCGGATGTCAACGAGGCGTCCGCAGCGCTGGCCTGGCGCAACGGCACCTGGGTCGCCAACGGCAATCTGGTGTGGCGCCATCTCGGCATTCCGACCGTCACCGTGCCGATGGGCACGATGGCCGATATCGGCATGCCGGTCGGGCTGACCTTCGCCGGCAAGGCGTATGAGGACACGAAGCTGCTTCGGCTGGCCGGCGATTTCGAGCGTTTCGGCCAGCGCCGCACCCGGCCGCCACGCACGCCGGAATTGGCCGCCGATGTCTTTGCCGCCCGGCATGTCGCCCGCCAGCCCGACGATGCGCCGCCGCTGACCGTCACACTTGCCGCCGAGACGCGCCGTGCGGGAGGCCAAGACGAGATAACAGTCACGCTCGACGTGCATGGCGAGGTCGGAACCGAGATCAGCGTGAAAATCCATGTCAACGGCGAGCCCATTCGCATGCAGCGCACCGGCGCGCGCTTCACCGGACGTGCGGTCGTGCCGGCCAGCGAGCATGAGAGAATCCACAGCGTCTGGCGCGGCTCGTACGGCTCGATCGTCACCGCGGTCGTGCGTCTTGAGGACGGACGCGTCGCCGGCGCCTATGCGGTGACGGGAGGGATTGGATGAGATTGCGCCAGGTGAGACAGTTGCTGGTCGCTATGAAGGCAGCGAGGCCAGCCATTCATCCCAAAATTCCTGTTGTATGCGGACGAAGGTCGGCACAACGTCGTACCCGTCGTCAAATATATTGACCAAATCAGTCTTCTGGGGGAGCTGCCCCATTTTCACCTTGCAGGCGATCAATCCGCGGCTCATCTCGATGACCGTTCCTTCGGGATAAACATTCCCGCTCGCTCCATAACAAAAGGGCAGCAGGCCATCGAGTTCGAGTTGCTGGCGGATTTGGAACAGCGCCTCGAAATAGTCTTCCTCCTCGGCCTCGATCACCTTGTCACGGTAGCTGCAGGTGAGGTGGCAGACGGTTTCGGACGAGCGCAAAGTGAACACCGCTTGCTCGTCGCCGCCCGTGCCGCCACCGATCAGGAATACGGTATGCTGCTCGTCCATTTCCACCCCCCGGTTGCCGTCAGTGAAGATCGTAGTGCGGCGCGGGCCGGATTTCCATCTATTTACCTACTGCATCGGGCTGTCACGCGGCCGTCGCGTTCGAGACGACGCGAGACCGCGCTCGCTGCCCCTGCGGTCGCGCGGGTAAGGGCAACGCGGTGCTGATCGGGTTGACCTGACGGCATTCAGCGCGGCGTCTGCAGCCGGCCCTCAATCCGCGTCAATCCGGCTTGCAGGGGTCGGCCTTGGCCGCAGCGGTCTTGTCGCCTTCCTGCTGCGCCTCGGCATCCTGCTGCGAAGTGGCAAGGTTTTTATCCCCACCGCCTTCCTGGTTGGCAAGCGGCATGGTGTTGGCGTCCTTGTTGGCCGGGCCGCCCTCGACCTTGCTGCCGGCATTCGCGTCAGTTTCGAGAGGCGCATGCGTTCCGTCTTTTGCGATGCCTGATTGCGCTTCGATAGATGCAGTCGTGTCATGGCAGGTGGCGCTTGCCGTGCCGGCGGTCAGGCCGATCATAGAGGTGGCGAACAAAATAGCGGTAAGCGTCTTCATCTCATTCTCCTTTCGGTGTTTGAGGCTGTCTTTCTAAACTGCCGGCGGTATCCAAGGTTCCGCTAATTCAGTTCGAACTTCGAGACTGGAACGCTCAGAGGATCGTTCCGGCATCTAGCTGGCCGGCATCTCTCCGGCGTCGTATTGCCATTGATTTGCGGGCTTCCGCAGACGCGGCCTATCGCGTATTGGGCCGGGGAAAATCCCTTGGACACGCGTGAATAGTATGATTCGACTCGAAAGCATCAGCAAGCAGAACGGAAGGCAGATCGTCTTCATCGAGGCCTCTACCTCCCTGCAGAAGGGCGAGAAGGTCGGGCTGGTCGGCCCCAACGGCGCCGGCAAGACGACGCTGTTTCGGATGATCAACGGCGAGGAGCAGCCCGACGAGGGCCAGGTCTCGGTCGATCGCGGCGTCACCATCGGCTATTTCAGCCAGGATGTCGGCGACATGGAAGGCCGCAGCGCCGTCGCCGAAGTGATGGACGGCGCCGGGCCAGTGAGCGAGGTGGCGGCCGAGATGCGCGCGCTCGAAGCCGCCATGGGCGACCCGGAGCGATCAGATGAGATGGACGAGATCATCGCCCGCTACGGCGACCTGCAGGCGCGGTTCGAGGAGCTCGACGGCTATGCGCTGGACGGCCGTGCCCGCGAGGTGCTTGACGGTCTCGGGTTTTCCCAGGAGATGATGGATGGCGACGTCGGAAAACTTTCCGGCGGCTGGAAAATGCGCGTGGCGCTGGCGCGCATCCTGTTGATGCGGCCCGACGCCATGCTGCTCGACGAGCCGAGCAACCATCTCGACCTGGAAAGCCTGATCTGGCTGGAGCAGTTCCTGAAGAATTATGACGGCGCGCTGCTGATGACCTCGCACGACCGCGAGTTCATGAACCGCATCGTCAACAAGGTGGTGGAGATCGACGGCGGCTCGCTGACCGCTTACTCCGGCAACTATGAATTCTACCAGCAGCAGCGGGCGATCGCCGACCGGCAGCAGCAGGCGCAGTTCGAGCGCCAGCAGGCGATGCTGGCCAAGGAGATCGCCTTCATCGAGCGCTTCAAGGCGCGGGCGTCACATGCCGCCCAGGTGCAGAGCCGGGTGAAGAAGCTGGAGAAGATCGACCGCGTCGAGCCGCCCAAGCGCCGCCAGAAGGTGTCGTTCGACTTCCAGCCGGCGCCGCGCTGCGGCGAGGACGTGGTGACGCTGAAGAACGTCCACAAGGGCTATGGCAGCCGCTCGATCTATGAGGGGCTGGATTTCCAGGTGCGCCGCCGCGAGCGCTGGTGCGTGATGGGCATCAACGGCGCCGGCAAGTCGACGCTGCTGAAGCTGGTGGCCGGCGCTTCCGAGCCCGACAATGGCACAGTGGCGCGCGGGCCGAGCGTCAAGATGGGCTATTTCGCCCAGCACGCTATGGAAGTGCTTGAGGGCGAGCGCACTGTGTTCCAGACGCTGGAGGACACGTTTCCGCAGGCAGGCCAGGCGCCGCTACGCGCGCTTGCCGGCTGCTTCGGCTTTTCCGGTGACGAGATCGAGAAGAAATGCCGGGTGCTGTCGGGCGGCGAGAAGGCGCGGCTGGTGATGGCGCTGATGCTGTTCGATCCGCCCAATTTGCTGGTGCTGGACGAGCCGACCAACCATCTCGACATCGCCACCAAGGAGATGCTGATTACAGCACTGTCGCAGTACGAAGGCACCATGCTGTTCGTCTCGCATGACCGGCATTTCCTCGCGGCGCTGTCGAACCGGGTGCTGGAACTGACGCCCGACGGCATCCACACCTATGGCGGCGGCTATACGGAATATGTCGAGCGCACCGGGCAGGAAGCGCCGGGGCTGCGAAGTTAACCTTGCGGTGAGCGCGCAACAGGGGCCGAGCGGCCCGGCGTCGTGGCCTGAGGGGGAGGGACTGGCGCCGAGCCTAACCGGTTGGGGGTAGATCACCGGCCACATCAATACATACGCTGAAGCTAATGTAAGTGCAAGCTAATGTTTGGCATTAGCGCTGGCCAGCGGTTGTTTCCCATCCGTGCATCCAACACCGCTTACTGCCTTCAAGCCTTGGCTCCAATGCTGTATCCAGCCCCAAATTCAAGGAGCCCTTCGATGACCCCACACCTCGCCGGCGCCAGCATGGATGCAGCCGGCATGGCGGCCGATGACGAGCGCGCCCACGACGACGACGCGTGGCAGGACGATGTTCGCGCCGGCGTGCGGCATGCGCGCGACCTGGATTCCCTGCCGCTGTCGCCGGCCGAGCGCGCGGCGGTCCCAGAGGCGGCCGCGCGCCACAAGGTTCGCATCCCCAAAACCTATCTCGACCTGATCGACTGGAGCGACCCCGCCGATCCGATACGGGCGCAGGTTATCCCGTCGCCTGACGAATTGGCCGAGCAGGACGGCGAGCTCGACGATCCGATCGCCGACCATGAATTCAGCCCGGTGCCGCGATTGACGCATCGCCATGCCGACCGGGTTCTGCTGTTCCCGACCTATCAGTGCGCGGTCTATTGCCGGTTCTGCTTTCGCAAGGAGTCGCTGACCTCGATCGGCCGAGGTTTTTCACGCGAGGCGCTGGAGCCGGCCTTCGCCTATATCGAGGCCCATCCCGAAATCCGTGAGGTGATCCTGACCGGCGGCGACCCGCTGTCGCTGCCGGACAAGGCGCTGGCGGAAATCCGCGCCCGCATCGAGGCGGTTCCGCATGTGCGGCTGTTACGCATCCACACGCGCGTGCCCGTCGCTCTGCCCTCGCGCATCACATCAGGGCTGGTTCGCTCCCTGCAGGGCCGGCTGATGGTCACGGTCGTTACCCATTTCAACCACGCGCGGGAGATCACGCCGGCGGCCGAAGCGGCTTGCCGCACGTTGCGGCAAGCCGGTTTCGTGCTGCTCAACCAGAGCGTTCTCCTGAAAGGCGTCAACGACACGGTCGAAGTGCTGGAGGAGCTGTGCCGGGAGCTGATGTACCGCCTCGGCGTCAAACCCTATTACCTGCACCACGGCGACCTCGCCCGCGGCATGGCGCATCGGCGCACCACGATTGCTGAGGGACAGGCGCTGGCCAGCGCCCTGCGCGCGCGCCTGTCGGGCATCTGCAACCCCATCTATGTGCTCGACCTGCCGGACGGCGGAGGCAAGGTGCCGCTGGGGCCGTGCTATGTCGAGGCGCAGGAGGGGGAGACGTGGCGGATTCGCGGGCAGGATGGCGAGCTGAGGGCGTATACGGAGATTGTCGGCGACCTTTGAAAACTTGCGTTCCTCGCCCCGTAAGTGCCCCTCACCCGGATTGCCAACCGAATTGCAAAGGGCAATTCGGGGCAATCCGACCTCTCCCCGAGGGGGAGAGGAGCCAGCATTGACGCCTCTCTCTTCTCCCCGCCGGGGAGAAGGTGGCCGCGAAGCGGCCGGATGAGGGGGGCTTCGAGAAACAGTGGCCTTCCCTAAGCTAAGCGCAGGAGCTCCAGCCGCGACTGGTTGGAACCGGATCCAGCGCCTCGCATTTTAGAAGGGGCAAAGGAGCGCAGGGTGAAAGCTTTATCGGCGGCGGTTGGCGGTTTCGTGCTGACGCTTGCGGTTTTCGCGAGCGGGCTGGCCTTCGCCGTCTGGATTCTTGCCGCCGAGCCGGTCCGGCAGGCCGTCCCGACCTCCAGCGTCGCCGAACTGTGGCCCAAGGAGCCGCGGAAGGTGAACCCTGCCACGCAGCGCCTTGAGCGCCTTCCCGCCCGCCCGGTCGATCGCAGCTCGAAACCTGCCGATGCCGCAGCTTCGGCGCCCATAGTTACCGGCTCTATCCAGCCGCCAGCGGACGAGCAGCAGGCGGATGGGCAGCAGGCGGATGGGCAGCAGACGGTGCCTGCCGGCCATGTGGAATGGTGCGCAAGCCACTACCGCTCCTACAGACCAAGCGACGACCACTACACATCCTACAGCGGAGAACAGCGGCCCTGCATCTCGCCCTATCTCGATGCCGGCGCTGCCGAGCGCACCGCACAGCCTCCCGACGATGGCGCCAGCTATGTCGAGGCGAGCGACACGTTGCCGATGGATGGCTACGTTCCGTCGCAGGAAGCCGGCGCCGCCTGGCTTCCGCCCGACCACGTGCAATATTGCTTCAGCCGCTACCGCTCCTATCGACCGGAAGACAACAGCTACCAGCCCTATTCCGGCGGCCCACGCAGGCAGTGCGAGTAGGCGAGGCGGGCTGGCGGCTGCAGTGCATGGCGCCTTGTGCGGCCCCACCCAACGATCACGCAGATTTCTTGGATCGTTCGGGTTGGCGCGGCGTTCATCCGATACCCAAAGGAGGAATCGACATGGACGACGACCGGGAAGACAAGATTCGTGAGCGCGCATACCAGATCTGGGAACGTGAAGGCCGCATCCATGGCGATCCCGAGCGGCACTGGCACCGGGCCGAGGCCGAGATCGACAGGGAGGCAGCCCTGCCGCTGACGGCAGGCGATGCTTTGCCGGAAACCCGCGAGGTCGCGAGCTCCGACGTGTTGACGGTGGAGGCCCTGGCGATACGCACCGGCATATCGGGCGACCAGGCGCAGGAACTGATCGACAGGCTGGGCAACGACCGGGCGGCGATCGAGCAAGCCGCGCGCAACCTCAAGGGGAAGCAGCAGCTCGGGGAGTGACAGGATGATCAGAAAACTCAAAGACGGAAAATACCGCCTCTATTCGCGCAAGAAGGACGAAAAGACCGGCAAGCGCCGCAACCTCGGCACCTTCGATACCCGCGACGCCGCCGAGAAGCACGAACGCGAGGTGCAGTATTTCAAGCACCATTGAGGCGGCACTGCGGCCGGTGCCCGCCAGTCAGTTGCGCCGCATGCCTGGCGGATTCCAGCCCCTAACAAGCCGTCGGGAAGCCGCTACCGCTCCTATCGGCCGGAAGACAACAGCTACCAGCCCTATTCCGGCGACCCCGCAGGCGGTGCGAGTAAGCGGGCGCTGAGCGGCGCCTGTCGCTCGCCTGTGGCATCTGCAATCCCGTCGATGTGCTGAGCCATCAAGTTCAGGTGCAACCGGTGCGGCCGAAAGGACGCCACCGTGCGCAGCGGCGAACCGCGGGCTCCACTTACGCAACGGACGCCGATTGTGCGCGTTCTACCCATTAGGAGGAGCATGGCGACGGCCGGTCTCATGCGCTCACAATCGGAGGCAAAACCATGATGTCAAAGTACAAAGAAGCCCTTGATCGCGGGAAGGAAGCTCGCCGTGAGCAAGAGGGGAAGGTCGGCAATGAGAAGGCCGAGGGAGTGGACTTCGGCGCGCAAGCCAGGGCCTGGCTAAACGATATCGTGGTCGCGTCGTTGCAAGCGGCCCAAGCCGACGTGACGGGCGAAGTGTCTGTCGAGATGGACACCGCGCCAGGCCGCCAAACCAAAGCGTCAACACCGTCCATTCGGTTCCAAGTCTACAGGAAGCCAGGCATGGAGAAAGAAGCAGTCAGGAGGACGTTCACGGTCGACGTTCATCTGAGTGGGGAAGTGTCAGTCTCTTCGCCCGGGATCGTGGCGAGAGAAGTGGGAAACATAGGGGATAGGACTGACGAGCGGTTCTCTACCTTGCTGGCGGAACTGATCGAGGACGCAGCGAAGGGCACTTAGCCGGCAAGGTGCCGAGAGCGGGCAATTTCCAGCGCTGTCGCTCGGCTGCTGACACCGCTAAGTCTGTCAGCAATAGCTTTCCAGATGCCTCAAACACCCCCTCCGTTAACCTTTCGTTAACCATGGCTGGCTAGCGTTTACCTATCAGTAAGGAATCGCTGTCCGTGACCTTCGCCGCCCCCGTCGAGACCAAGTCCATTCGCTTTCGCGCCCGCTCCTTTGTCGCCTTCACGCTCACCCCGGAGGCGCCGCTTTCGGAGTGGCTGGAGAGCCTCGATCGCTGGATCGGCAATTCTCCTGGCTACTTTGCCGGCCGGCCGGTGGTGCTTAATCTCAATACGTTAAAGCCGGAGGTCGGTCAGATCGAAACGCTGGTTGCTGAGCTTGGCCTGCGCGGCATCCGCATCTATGCCATCGAGCTCGACGGCAGCACCGCACTTGAGTCCAATCTGCCGCCCGTGCTGATCGGCGCCAAGGAGGCCACCGCCGCGCTGCTCATGCAGGCCGACAGCAAGGGCAGGCCGGAAGAGACGGGCAAGCCAGAAGAAGGCAAGGCGGAAGAGGGTAAGCAGCCGGAAGACAGGCAGCAGGAAGCGCCGGCGACGCTGATGGTGAAGACGCCGATCCGCTCGGGCCAGTCGGTCTTCCACGCGCACGGCGATGTCATCGTGCTGGGTTCCGTCGCCTCCGGGTCCGAGATCGTCGCCGCCGGCTCCATCCATGTTTACGGCACGCTGCGCGGGCGAGCGTCGGCCGGCGTGCTCGGCCATTCGGCGGCGCGCATCTTCTGCCGCAAAAACGAGGCCGAACTGCTGTCGGTCGACGGCTGGTATTGCACCGCCGAGGAGATGGAGCCGTCCTTGCGCGGCAAAGCGGTCCAGGCCTTTCTCGAAAAAGACACGCTGCGCATCGCGCCGTTCAATTGACGATCCCAACAACAATAATGGAGGCATATATGGGCAAGGTAGTGGTGGTCACCTCAGGCAAGGGAGGCGTCGGCAAGACGACCTCGACGGCCGCCCTTGGTGCCGCGGTAGCGAGAACCGGCAAGAAGGTGGCGCTGGTCGACTTCGATGTGGGTTTAAGGAATCTCGATCTGATCATGGGCGCCGAGCGGCGGGTGGTGTTCGATCTGGTCAACGTCATCCAGGGAACGGCCAAGCTGTCGCAGGCGCTGATCCGCGACAAGCGGGTCGAGACGCTGTTCCTGCTGCCGGCCTCGCAGACGCGCGACAAGGATGCGCTGACCGAGGAGGGCGTCGGCGAGGTGATCGACAAGCTGCGCTCGGTGTTCGACTACGTCTTCTGCGACAGCCCGGCGGGCATCGAGCGCGGTGCGCAGCTCGCCATGCGCTTTGCCGACGAGGCGGTCATCGTCACCAATCCTGAGGTCAGTTCGGTGCGCGATTCCGATCGCATCATCGGTCTGCTCGATGCGAGAACCGTGAAGGCCGAGCGGGGCGAGCAGATCGCCAAGCATGTGCTGGTGACGCGCTACGATGCGGCCCGTGCGGCGCGCGGCGAAATGCTCTCGATCGACGACGTTCTGGAGATCCTGTCGACGCCGCTCCTGGGCATCATTCCCGAGAGCCAGGATGTGCTCAAGGCCTCCAACCTTGGTTCGCCGGTGACGCTCAGCGATCCCACCAATGCCGCCGCCCGCGCCTATATCGAGGCGGCCAAACGGCTCGAGGGCGAGGAGCTGCCGGTCGTCGTGCCGTTCGAGCGCAAGGGTTTCCTCGACCGGATCTTTGGAAGGAGGGCAGCATGAACCTGTTGGACCTTTTCAAGCGGCGCGGCAGCGCGCCGGTGGCGCGCGAGCGGCTGCAGGTGCTGCTCGCCTATGAGCGCCGCAGCCGCAGCCAACCCGATCTCGTCTCCATCTTGCGCGAGGAGATCATGGCCGTCATCGCCAGGCATGTGCAGATCGACCAGGATTATCTGCAGGTCTCGATGGAGCGCGGCGAGACGATGTCGACGCTGGATATCGACATCCAAATCCCCAACAAGAGCGCAAGGCCAATGGCGATGTCGGCCTGAGCTCGCAAAGTTCGGGCCCGCCGCGATCCTTCGCGCCCCCTCTGGCCTGCCGGCCATCTCCCCCACTTGGGGGAGATCGGCAGCTTTGGCGCTCCGCGCCCTCTTGCACCGTTGCAGATTGGCGAAAGCCGGCGAAACATCCGATCTCCCCCCAAGTGGGGGAGATGTCCGGCAGGACAGAGGAGGGCGCTGTCCCGCCTGCGTATCAAGTATATCGCCTGAGCGGCAGCCGCCGTCAGCGTCCCTTGCCCCACCCAACCACCTCTCGCTGCCTCACGACAGCCAAGCCCATTGGTTCTATCTCCGCCGCATGCCGTCGCGCATAGCCCGGCGGCAGGGAGGACCAACCACAGTGACGTCGATGCCGGTTATCAAGCCTGTTTCCGCACCCTTGCCCATCGCGGCGCTGCTCGGTGCCATGGTGTCGATCCAGATCGGCGCGGCTTTCGCCAAGGGCCTGTTTCCACTGGTCGGCGCGCAAGGCACGACGGCGCTGCGGCTGGTGGTCGGCGCGCTGATGCTGGCGGCGGTGCTGCGGCCTTGGCGGGTGCGGCCGTCCAAAGCCGTCTGGCCGTGGCTGGCCGCCTATGGGGTGACGCTCGCCGCGCTCAACCTTTTGTTCTACGCGGCGCTCAAGACGATCCCGCTCGGCATCGCGGTGGCGCTCGAATTTACCGGTCCGCTTCTGGTCGCGACGCTATCGTCGCGGCGCGGCAGCGACTTCGCCTGGGTGGCCCTTGCCGTCGCCGGCATCGTTTTGCTGTCGCCCCTCGTGCATTCGCGCCAGGCGCTCGATCCGGCCGGCGTGATGCTGGCGCTGGCGGCCGGCGGCTTCTGGGCGCTCTACATCGTGTTCGCGCAGAAGGCGGGCGCCGAACTCGGCGGCCAGACCACGGCTTATGGCCTGGCAATCGCCGCAGTGCTTGCGCTGCCGTTCGGCGTGGCCGAGGCTGGGCCGGCGCTGGTCGCGCCGTCGATCCTGGCCGGCGCCCTGCTGGTCGGGCTGTTTTCCAGCGCGCTGCCGTTCTGGCTGGAGATGGTGGCGCTGACCAGGATGCCCGCCAGGCTCTACGGCACGCTGACCTGCCTGGAGCCGGCGCTGGGCGCGCTGGCGGGGTTCCTGTTCCTGCACGAGATCCTCACCGGGCTGCAGTGCCTGGGGGTAGCCGCCGTCATAGCCGCTGCCTTCGGCGCCACCGTGACGAACAAGCCGCCGGTGCCTTCGCCCGAATAGGCCTCAACCAACGATTGTGCCAAGCATGGGCACACTTCAGGCCGGTTTGCCACTTGCGCAACCATTGAAAGGGTGAAAACGTTGGCTTGGGGTAAATGGGCAAGGGGGGTCGCCGCGGCTGTTGCAAGCTCCGGGACGACCTTGAAAAGCGATGAATTTTCCACAGTTCCTGGTGGGGATGACCACCGCGTCACTCGTCGTGGCACTCTCGACTTTTTTGACGACCGGTTCAATCTGGAAGGCGCTGGGTTGGACAGTCCTGACCTGGATCGTTTTGCAGGTTGGATATTTTGTGTTCGTCGTCCGGCTGATCTATAGAGGGCGAAAGACACACAGGTGATCCGCAACCCGCTGTCTGGCCGGACCGTCGGTATCCGGGCGTGTCGAGATTCAGATCCAGGCGGGCTGAATATCTATATGCTTAGATCATAATGTAGCTAAAATAGACAATATGGTCTAAGCCTTTTGAAGCCGGACATGTTCGGTTCTGGAAATGTGCTTTGGACGTTCTATTACTTTAGTCAACCAGTATATATTTCCTGATACATATACCTGGGTTGGGCCACGCGGAAGCCTGCCTGAGGCTCGTGCAATCGCTACCCCAGAAGATAAAGGACGCTTCTTGCCCGACCGGCTCCGGATATCCGCGGTCGAGACGAGGCGGGCGAATGACGCTGCGATCTCCCGCACGAGCGGGAGATCGGCAGCGTCGCCGCTCACTCCGCCGCCAGCTTGTCTTGCGTCTTGGTGTCGAAATCGCTGGCGTCGTGGCGCTCGTGGAGCTGCATCGCCGGCTCGCCAAAGGCGCGGTTGACCATGCGTCCGCGCTGTACGGCCGGTCGCGCATCGATCGCGGCGGCCCAGCGCTGCACGTTCTTATATTCCTGGACCGACAGGAACTCGCCGGAATCATTGTACATGCGCCCGAGCGCCAGCCCGCCATACCACGGCCACACCGCCATGTCGGCGATGGTGTAGTCGGCCCCAGCCAGATATTCAGTCTCGGCCAGGCGCCGATCAAGCACATCAAGCTGGCGCTTGGTCTCCATGGCGAAGCGGTCGATGGCATATTCGATCTTTTCCGGCGCATAGGCGTAGAAATGGCCGAAGCCGCCGCCGAGATAGGGCGCCGAGCCCATCTGCCAGAACAGCCATGACAGGGTTTCAGCGCGCGCCGGCTGCTCGGTCGGCTGGAATTCGCCGAATTTTTCGGCCAGATGCACCAGGATAGAGCCGGATTCGAAGACGCGGATCGGCTTTGGCCCGCTGCGGTCCATCAGCGCCGGGATTTTTGAGTTGGGATTGACCTCGACGAAGCCGCTGCCGAACTGGTCGCCGTCGTTGATCCTGATCAGCCAGGCGTCATATTCGGCGCCTTTGTGGCCGAGCGCCAAGAGTTCCTCCAGCATGATCGTCACCTTGACGCCGTTCGGCGTCGCCAGTGAATAGAGCTGCAGCGGATGCTTGCCGACGGGCAGCTCCTTGTCATGCGTCGGGCCGGCGATCGGCCGGTTGATGCTGGCGAAGGCGCCGCCATTCTCCTTGTTCCAGGTCCATACTTTCGGCGGAGTGTATTCGGTCATCTCGGGAGGCCTTGTGTTGGGAAGGGCGTGGGAAGTTCAGCTTGCGCAACGAAAGAGGAGCGAGGATGGAGCAGGCTCATCCACACACGGATACAGATAGCGTGGCGATACAGGTAGTGCGGACAGCAGGAAGTTCAACTTGTGTTGAACTATTATCGATGCTGCGTGCCGATCCACGTTCCCCCCTGGTAAGGGCCCACCGATGCCCTTGCGCCTCGTCACATGCGCCATACCTATAGGAGATATCAGGCCTTTGGCGGCCGCCATGAATATTGCCGGGATTGAAAGCATGACTATCGATACAATTTTGCGGTCCATCGTGGCGGTGCGCGCTTCGATTCCCGACGACGCCTTCACTGCCAATGCGCTGGGCACGAGCCGGGAAGGCAGCGGCGTGGTCATTCGCGACGACGGGCTGGTGCTCACCATCGGCTATCTCATCACCGAGGCGGAAGAAGTCTGGCTGACCGACCACAATGGGCGTGTGGTCCCCGCGCACGCGCTCGCCTACGACCAGGAAACCGGCTTCGGCCTGGTGCAGGCGCTGGCGCCGCTCGGCCTGCCCGCGGTGGCCCTCGGCGACGCGGCCAGGGCCAAGGCCGGCGATCCCGTCGTGCTGGCCGACGGCATCGGCCAGTCGGTCAGCGCGCACATCGTCACCAAGCAGGAATTCGCCGGCTATTGGGAGTATCTGCTCGACGAGGCGATCTTCACCGCGCCGGCCCATCCGTCATGGGGAGGTGCGGCACTCATCGGGCAGGATGGCAGGCTGCTCGGCATCGGTTCGCTGCGCCTGCAGATGAGCCGCGCCGGCGAGATCGCCGATATCAACATGGTGGTGCCGATCGACCTTCTGCCGCCCATCCTCGACGATCTCTTGACACGCGGCCAAGTTGCCAAGCCACCGCGCCCGTGGCTAGGCGCGTTCTCCGCCGAGAGCAATGGCGAGGTCGTGGTGATGAGTGTTGCCGAAGGCAGCCCGGCCGCCGAAGCCGGCCTGCGCCAGGGCGACATCATCTCGGATGTGCGCGACGGCGAAGTCGACGGGCTCGCCGACTTCTACCGCAAGCTGTGGCAGAACCCGGCGGGCGCCGAGATCCCGTTGCGGGTGGTGCGCGACGGCCGCGAGACCTGGCTGCGCGTCAAGTCGGCCGACCGCAACAGCTTTCTCAAGAAACCGCAGCTGCAGTAAAGCAGGCAATACCGGTCACCTGATGCATCCAAGGCTGCTCAAGACGTTCCTCGCGGTTGCGCGATGTCGAAACATCACCCGCGCCGCAGAGGAGATCCACCTTGCGCAATCGAGCGTGAGCGATCAGATCCAGACGCTTGAGAACGAGCTTGGCACGGTGCTGTTCACGCGGTCGAAGCAAGGCCTGCAGCTGACGCCGGCGGGCACCACGCTGATGCCTTATGCGCAAGGTATTCTGATGCTGGCCGAAGAGGCACGGGCGGCTGTGGACGTAACTGCCGAACACACCGCCGGATCGGTGACGATCGGCGCATTGGAGACGATCGCCTCGGCGAAGCTTGCGCGGTGGCTGCCGGATTTCCAGGCCGCCCGTCCCGACATCGAGCTTCGGCTGACGGTCGCGGGCAGCGGCGATCTCATGCGCAAGCTGAAAGATGGCGACATCGACGTCGCCTTCTGCTTCGACAGGGACGGTTTCGACAAGGCCGACGAGCACCTCGCCAAGCGGACGCTATCGGCGGAACCATTGATCCTTATCGTTCCTCCTGAGGAAGCAGCGATGAGAGGCGATCTCACGGCGCTTGGCAATATGCGCTTCGTGGTCACCGAAGCCGGATGCATCTATCGGCACCTGTTCGAAAAGGCTTTTGCCGAGGCGGGCATCGTATCGCCAAGGCTCGCCGCCGAAGTCGGCAGCATCGGCACGATCGTACGCCTGGTGGCGGCCGGCACTGGCCTCGGTCTGGTGCCGCGCCTGGCGGTGGTCGAGGCGCTTGATCGTGGCGAGGTCATCGAAATGCCCTGGCCGGGTCCGGTTGGCACGGCGTCGTTCGCCATGATCTGGCGCCGCAGACGGGTTCAGCCGCCCGCATTGAAACTGCTGCTGGCGGCCGCGGGCGCCAATTTCGCGCCGGTCAGACCAGCCGATGTCCGCCCTCGACATGCAGTGTCGTCCCTGTCGTGAAAGCGTTGCCCATCAGGAAGCAGATGGCGTCGGCGATGTCGTCGGGTTGTCCGACCCGCCCAACCGGCAGCCGCTCTGCCATCGCATTCAGGGTTTCGTCCTTCCTGTCACCGGCAACGAAACCCCAGATCGGCGTATCGACCCAGCCAGGCGAGACGGCGTTGACGCGGATGGGCGCCAGTTCGACGGCGAGCGCTCGCACGAGCCCCTCCAGTGCCGCATTGACGGCGGCGACGACCGAGCCTCGCGCCGACGGCCGATAGGCCGCGATGCCGGACGTGAAGGTGATCGAGCCCGTGGCTGAGAGTATGGGCGCGCCATGCTTGGCCAGCAGCAGCGGCCCGTAGAATTTGCTTTCCACCACTCTCTGCGCCGCCTTCAGCTCGAGCGCAGGCAAGAGCTCATAGGCGCCTTCGATATCGGCTGCGGTGCTGACGATATGGTCGAGCCGGCCGATCCGCCTGAACAAAGCGGCGACCTGGTCCTCCCGGATGATATCGACCGCGACCGTGTCCAGTGTGGCAGGATTGCCCAGTTGCTCGCGGGCGCGCTTCAGCCTGTCCTCGTTGCGCCCGGCAATTATGACCTCGGCGCCAGCCTCGAGACACCGCCTTGCCAGCGCCAGACCCATCCCGGAACTGCCGCCGACGACCAGAACTTTCCTGTTTCCCATATCCGCCATCCTTCGCTTCCACAGACGATCACTTCGTCAGGGAAGTCGCAGGTCAGGGCTCGAAGCGGAAACGGAAGAAAACGATAGTGCTATCGGAAAATCCGATGGTGCGGCGTGCCTCACGCGCCGCAGGCGCTGAAGCCCATTCCGGGGCTCCACTCCGAAAAGGCAATGACCTTGCCTTCCACCGCCACGGTCTTCTGCTTTGTGGTGCCATCGGGCTGCATCTTGCTGCTTTTGCCCTTGCCGGTCAAAACATTGTAGTCGCAGTCGCTTGCGACATTGTCCTCAAGATAATCGTGATAGTTATAGGCAAAACCGGCGACGATGAAGGCATCGTTGCGGTATGCGAGCGTCAGCGTCTGGTTGGTTCGTTTACTACCAACCGGCATTGCCGGCAGATCCAGCTTGATCGAGCCGTTCGGCAATGCGGCCAGCCCCGGCTCGGTGTCGGAAGCCTCATAGCCCGGCCGGTCGTAACCGTTCCACTCCCCGTAGATCTGCTCACGCACGATGCCGGCAGGCTTGAGAAAATCGGCCTCGCGGTCCCTGAGGAAGAAATACATGTCCATCGGGTCGCCGGGCTTGGTCTCGACGATCATCACCAGATCGACGGCGCCGTCGCCATTCCAGTCGCCAGTCAGCGCGGTGATGATCTTCTGGGTTTCGATGGGTTCCGCCAGGGCTATGGTTGGCACCAGCAGCATCAGACCGAACAGCATCGCTCGCACGGCAATATATCCCCCAGTTGAAGCCCGCCGCCATGGCCGGTTCTGCCAGGGAGATTCCTACAGTACGACGGGAAGAACCGCCATGGGCGCGAAGGACCGACCTGCGCAAAGTAGCCGGCGTTCCGGGCATAATCAGGCCCGGCCCGATGTCCCATCCTCGCCAAAAACCCCGATTACCCAGTCGATGAACACCCGTACGCGCGGCGCGAGCTGGCGGTTTTGCGGGTAGAGCGCCGACAGTGGCGTCGGCGACGGCGGATAGTCCGGCAGCACCTCGACCAGCGTGCCGCGCGCGAAATCGCCGGCGAAGCGGTAGTGTGGCGCTTGTACGAGGCCGAAGCCGAGGCGAGCGAGTTCGGCCATCGTGTCGGAGCCGTTGACTGTCACCCGGCTTGGGAGCGCGATGGTGCGCAGCTCGCCGCCAACCGTGAATTCGAGCGGCATGACCTCGCCGGTCCGCGACGAGCGGAAGCCGACCATTGCATGGCCACCGAGATCGTCAGGCGTTGCCGGCACGCCGTGCTTCTCCAGATAGGCGGGGCTGGCGCAGGTCACTTCGCGCAGCGTCGCCACCTTTCGCACGATCATGCCGCTGTCGGCCTGTTCACCGGAACGCAGCACGCAGTCGACGCCTTCGCGCACCAGGTCGACCAGCCGGTCTCCGTCGCCGATATGCAGATCGACCCTGGGGTAGCGGTCGAGGAACTCGGCGAGCCGCGGCAGGATGAAATGGCGAGCCATGAAGCCGTGCACGTCGATCCTGAGCTGCCCTTGCGGCTGCGCCGCCTGAAAGCCGGCCTCGGCATCCTCCACATCTGCCAGGATGGCGAGGCAGCGCTGGTAATAGGCCTGGCCGTCGAGGGTAGGGGTGACGTGGCGCGTGGTGCGCTCGAGCAGCCTGACGCCGAGCCGCGCCTCCAGCTCCTTGATCGCTTCGGTGGCGGTGGATCGCGACAGGCCAAGATCGGCGGCGGCGGCGGTGAAGCTGCCGCGCTCGATCACACGGGAGAGAAGGCGCATCCGGTCGAGACTGTCCATGTCAATTGTTCGCCATATCCGAATGGTGTTGGCAAGACCCGAACGATTATCCCGGTCAATTTATCACCTACCTTCAGTCGACAAGAATTGGAGATCCGTCATGGCTATACAGAATGGAAGGGCGGCGCTGGTGACCGGCGCCTCGAAGGGCATCGGCGCGGAAATCGCCAGAAGGCTGGCTCGCGACGGCTTTTCGGTCGTCGTCAATTACGCCAGAGGCGCTGAAGCCGCCGACAGCGTGGTGCGCGAGATCGACGCGGCGGGCGGCGTGGCAATCGCAGTCCACGCGGATGTCGGCGAGCCCACTGACGTGGCGCGTTTGTTCGACGCTGCCGAGCAGGCCTTCGGCGGGCTCGACGTGCTGGTCAACAATGCTGGGATCATGAAACTTGCGCCGCTCGCTGGGATGGACGACACGGATTTCGACCGGCAGATCGCGGTGAACCTCGGCGGCGTGTTTCGCGGCATGCGCGAAGGCGCCAGGCGGCTTCGCGACGGCGGCCGTATCATCAGCTTCTCGTCCAGCGTCGTCGGACTCTACCAGCCGACCTACGGCGTCTACGCCGCGACCAAGGCCGGCGTCGAGGCGATGACGCATGTGCTTGCCAAGGAACTCGGGCCGCGCGGCATCACCGTCAATGTTGTGGCGCCGGGACCGGTGGCGACCGAGCTGTTCCTCGGCGGCAAGTCCGAGGCGCTCGTTGAAACCATCACCAAGACGATCCCGCTCGGGCGGCTCGGCCAGCCTGCCGACATCGCCGGCGTGGTGTCCTTCCTCGCCGGTCCGGATGGCGGCTGGGTCAACGGCCAGGTGCTGCGCGCCAATGGCGGCACGGTCTGATTTTTCTCCAAAAACCAACAAGGAATCGACGCCATGCCATTCGCAAATTTCAAGATGCCCGAGCGCGCTCTGTCCGCCGGGCAGAAGGAAGACCTCATCCATAAGACCACCGCTTTGTTCGTCGAGATGTTCGGCGAAGGCGTGCGGCCCTACACAATGGTGCTGATCGAGGAAGTCGCCGACGGCGGCTACGGCCGCGCCGACGAAGTGTTCACGATTCCTGGGGATTAGCGGCGGCATCTTGAGCCGTCGGTGACGCTGCCGATCTTCCCCACACGGAGGGAGATTGGCAGCTTCGCTGTCTCGCCAGCCTTGCAACGGTGGCTCCGTTGCTGCTTCATCAAGATGAAGGCGAGGCAGCAAGGAGGAAACCGATGACCACCGCAAAAAGGCCGGCCCGCTAATGGCGCCCATCAAGGTCGATCCTGCCAAGGTCCGCGAGTTCAGCGATGCCGAAAGCTTCTACACCTGGCTCGGTCAGCACCACGACACCGAGACAGAGGTCTGGATCAAGATCCACAAGGTCGGTTCGGGGCTGCCTTCGATCACGCCCAAGGAGGCCATCGACGTCGTTTTGTGCTGGGGCTGGATCGATGCCGTGCGCAAAAGGCTGGACGACAAAAGCTATTTGCAGCGCTACACGCCGCGTGGCAGCAAGAGCATCTGGAGCCAGATCAACGTCGACAACGTCGCCCGGCTGATCGAGCAGGGGCGGATAACCGAGCATGGGCTGAAGCAGGTCGAGGCGGCGAAGGCCGACGGGCGCTGGGCGCGCGCCTATGGAAGCGGCAAGAACATGAAAATGCCCGGCGATTTGCAGGCCGCCATCGATGCCGAGCCCGAGGCCAAGGCGATGCTGGCAACGCTCAGCGCCCAGAACCGTTTCGCGCTCGCCTTCCGCATCCACAACATGAAGACCGAGGCCGGACGCGAGAAGAAGATCGCGGCGTTTGTCGAAATGCTGAAGCGCGGCGAGACGATCTACCCGCAAGGGAAGAAGTGAGGGGTTGTGGCCGGGTGTTCGTGCCACACTTTTCCTGAACCGCTCTAGAAGCACTGCCCCCGTGGCGCCTCCCATACCCCGTCGCCCACTCCTTGCGCAGTAACGGTTTCTTCTTTGCTTTTGCCGCACAATGGCCGCGACGGGTCGGGCGAAGTGCAGGGCATGGCCGAAAAGAAGGATCGCAACGGAGAGTTCTGGGAGCTGGCGCTCGAACGCGCGCATCTTGGAGTCTGGGACTGGGATCTCACGAGCGGCGACTGTTTCTACTCGGCGATGTGGTCGCAGATGCTGGGCTATGGCGAAGGTGAGCTTGCCAAGACAAGCGACCTCTGGCTGCAGCTGACGCACCCAGACGATCGCGAGCGGGCGGTGGCCAGCGGCGAACGCCACATTGCCGGCCTGACCGATTCTATCGAGACCGAACTCAGGCTGAAACACAAATCCGGCCACTGGGTGTGGGTTCTCGATCGCGGCGGTGTGGTCGAGCGCGATGCTGAAGGCCGGCCGATCCGGCTTATGGGCGTCCAGACCGACATCACCAAGCAGAAGCAAGCGGAAGCGGAGCTCGAACAGGTCAATGCTCGATTTCGCCTGGCATTGGCCGCCAGCGGCACCGGGATCTGGCATCACGACCTTGCCGCACACAAAAGCTACTGGGACGAGCGCACCCGGGAAATCTTCGGGCTTGTCGCCGACACCGACGAGGTGTCGAGCGACCTCTGGCACAGCTATCTGCATCCGGACGATAGGGACAACGCCGAGCGGGCCCACAAGGTGCCGTTGCAAACCCAGAAGGTCGTCGCCGTGCAATACCGGATCGTCAAGCGGGACGGCGAGGTCCGACATGTCGAATCGTTGATACGCTTCATCGCCGACGCTCAATCGTCAGGCCAGATCCTGGGCACGGTGCGCGATATCACCGAGACGAAGCAACGCGAGCAGGAACTCGCCCATGCGGCTCATCACGACGCCCTGACCGGCCTTTTGAACCGTGCCGCATTCGACCGGCTGCTGGCCCATCATATCGCAACGGCGCGCCCGCTCGCAGTCTTCTACGTCGATCTCGATTACTTCAAGGCGCTGAACGACTTCGCCGGCCACGCCGCCGGCGACCTCGCGCTGAAGAGTGTCGCCATGGGCATTCTGGGCTGCCTGCCGCCGTCGGCGCATGCCGCGCGCCTTGGCGGCGACGAGTTCGCGCTGCTGGTGCCCGATTGCGATGCAGCGCAAGCCGAGCGTCTGGCTGGCGATGTCCTCGCGGCGGTTCGCGACGCGGACCTAGGCTCGACGGCGACGTCGCGCAAGCTCGCCGCCAGCATCGGCATCGCCTTTGTCGCCGATCAGAATACTGCGGTGGCTGACGCGCTCGCCTGTGCCGACGACGCCTGCTATGCGGCCAAGGCCGCCGGGCGCAATCGCTTCGCGGTGTTCTCCCCCGAGACGACATCCGGCGCCGGCGGCCTCAATGCGGCGCGGCTGGCAGCCGACACTGTCGACGCCATGGAGGACGGGAGGCTGAAACTGTTCGGCCAGGAAATCCACCGGCTCGGAAAATCCTGGGAAGAGAGCCGCCAAGTCGAGGTCCTGGCTCGTCTCGTCGGGCGCAATGGACAGCTGATCCCACCGAGCGAGTTCATCCCGGCAACGGAGCGGTTCGGCGTTGCCTCGCGGCTCGACCGCTGGATCATCAGGACGGCACTCTCGCTTCATGGGCCGGCGCTGAGGTCGGGGGCGCTCACGCTCGGCTTCAACCTTTCGGCGCAGACGCTGAGCGATCCGCAGCTTTGGGATTTCGTCGACGCCGCAATCGACGAGACCGGGGCGCCGCATTCGGGTATCGGCTTCGAGATCACGGAAACCGCTGCGGTCACAAATTTCACGGCTGCCGAACAGTTCGTCCGCAAGGCGCGCGAGCGGCGCTGCCGCGTTAGCCTCGATGATTTCGGGGCGGGCATGAGCTCGTTCGAATATCTCAGGCGCTTTCCCGTCGACGTGATCAAGATCGACGGGTCCTTCATCGAGCATATTGCCGAGAGCCGCTTCGACCGCGAAATCGTCTCGGCCATATCGGGCATCGCCAGAAGCCTCGGCTGCTCCGTGGTGGCGGAGAAGATCGAAGAACAGGATGCGCTCGACATCCTCAGGGATATGGGTGTTGCCTTCGGCCAGGGATTTCTGTTGCACCGGCCGGAGCCGCTGCAAGCGATCGTGGCACGAGCGAGCGCGCAAGTGGCCCTGCCGGCGGGACGGCAAGCGTAGACTAGAGTGGTTCATCGTTTCACGGAAATGCCGAACCGCTCTATCTCTTTGTTTTTGCGCAATTCCGGACGGAAAACCGTTTCACACTTTTCCTGGAATTGCTCTAGTTCTTCCGCTTGGCACCAGATGACGTCGTCGTGCTGACCCAGTCCTGGGCTTCACGCATGATCTTCAGCGCTTCATCCGGCGTCAGGCCGCACTTGCGGGCAAAATAGGTCGCCTCATAGGCTTCCGCTGAAGAGACTGCGGAAATGCTGGAAGGTTCCAGTTTTGACTTCTTCTTCGCCATGCTGGTTCGCCGACTGTGAATCGATTAGTCAGCTAATATAGCACCTTTGTTTGTCAAGGCAAAATCCCGGGCAAATGGCGAGCGGGCAGGTGGGCGAGATCCGCCCGCCGGGCCAATACGCCTTCTGCAGACAAAGGCAGCGTTCCAGGGAGGAAAGTCTATGCTGCTGGCAGCGCTACCATCAGGAGGCTCGGCTCTGCCGGGCCTCGATCGAGGCGGCCTCGGAGTCTGTCTCGTTCAAGAGGCTGCAGAGCGAAACGGCCTCACCGTGACACAGGCCGATCAGCGCAAGCGCCGAGAACTGGGCCGGCAGATCGAGCCTGGTGTCCCAGATCATCCACCGGCCGGTTGGCTCCATGACACATTCAAAGCGCAGTACACGATCCGACATCCGACCCCCAACGATTTCCCGCCTGGGTGGTACCGCGTCAAAGTAAATGAGTTATTGCGTTCTTGAAACCTAGCGTTGAATCCGCTCGACAGCGCCGGCAGGCGGGAACAGGCGGCTTGGTCAACCGGATGATGTCCGGATCGACGAAAGCGGATACGGATCAGGCGTTGCGGCTTGCCATGTGCGCGTCGAGCTTTTTTCTCGAGGGCCCGTACCGTTTGATGATGGTCGCGGCCTCGCTCGGCGGTATACCGTATTTTTTCGCAAAAGCCGCAACGTCGTAAGGCTCCTCGCCGGCGGCCGGTTTGCGATCCTGTTTGGTCTTGGATTTGTCGTCGGCCATGTCGTCCTCCGTCACATCTGGTCGTTATAGGGTCCCTTGGTCCGGCCGACCATCCTTGTGAATTTTAAAAATGTGCTGGCGCGTTGCAGCAGCCTGATCGGCACGGGCGCGGTTGGTTCCCGCTCATGGGCTCGAACCACGATTCACGCCTTCAAAGGGCGCTGTCCTACCATTAGACGAAGCGGGAATAGAGGAAGTGGACGCTGTCTAGCACTTTCTCATTCGCGCATGAAGCCGCTTCATGCCTTCATTCCCGGAAAATGCGCGCCGATCCATGAGCGCGAGAGCTTTCTGGGTCAACCAATGAACTGTCCCGGCCCTCAGCCTAGACCCGGACTATCGCGAGCATCCACGCCAAAAGCTCCAACAACAATAGAAACAAGGCAAGCTGTAGCGCGACGCGCAGGCGCTGAATGATCCGCCAGTTGCTGGCCATGTCGGTTTTAATGCGGAGCGCAAGCGCGCGGTGCATCACATCCATGGTTCCAGAAGGGGTTTGGGTTCCAGAAGGGTCTTGATCGACAAAATCCTGGAGCAGCTGCTCCGGATCGAAGCGGAACGTAAGATTGTAGTAGGGCCACAACATGATCACGACCAGCAGCCCGATCAGGAAAAGCAGCGCCAGCGCCAGCCAGTCCCACGGCCCCAGCCCATCCAGGAGAGCCCTGCCGCCGAGGAGAGAACTCACGAACGCGGTTGCAAAGATCAGATTGCCCGCCCGTGTATTGAGGCTCTCCACCACATTCTGCTGGTGTAGGAGACCACGCACTGCCTCCGCATAAACAAAGGCCAGGCGAGGGTCAGGTGCCGCGGCGGGTTGGGGGTGCCTTTCGCCCGCAGATGAAGGATGCTCGGGCATGAGTGCCGTCCCGCGTTCCAGTATGAACCACGATAAGGACAATGGCAGCTGCCTGTCTACCTCTGCCGCCTGTCAGGGGCTGCCGGCCTTGACGCCAGAACACTCTGCCCCAGATTACCCGGCGGAGTTGCAGATATGCGATACGACTGGCAGGGGCCGCCCAGATTCCTGGAACGGCATTTCGGTATTGTTATTGCAATTGGCCTGGTTGCAGGACTGTCGGTCCTGGCCGTGCTGGGCTACACGCCTTAGAGCCTCGGATTCAGCACCCAAATCCCTAATGTAAGCGAAAAGTAACGGTGCGACGCAACCAGACGGGTGCCACGTGCATTTCAATGCATGACGATGTTTCGCCCCGACAACCCCGCAAAATGCTGCGCCTATTGCGGCGGGCGCGATCATGGCTACGAGGACTGCCCGCAGCGGAAAGCTGACGCCGGATCGCAGAAGGAGCCGGACGTCGATCCAGCCCCAGACCCGGCACGGCGGGCGGACAAGCCCGACAAAACCGCAGCCTGAACCATCCCGCAGATCGGCTCCAAATCGAACGAGCGTCTATCGCTTCTGCGTGTGCCCAACGGCATTGGCGAAAGAAATGTTACCCTTGATCTCGCGCATGGCCATCGAGGTGATCGTCCGGCGCACGCCGGGCAGGCGGCTGAGCTCGACGCGCAGCATCCTGTCCAGCGCCATCATGTCGACTGTCACGATCTGCAGGAGATAGTCGGCTTCGCCTGTCGTGGCGTGGCAGCGCCGGATCAGCGGATGTGCCTGGACCGCGGTCTCGAAGGCTTCGGAAAGCTCGAAATCGATCGACACCTGGATGAAGGCTTCTATGCCGAAGCCGAGTTTGGCCGGGTCGATCCGCGTCGAGTAGCCGCGGATGATGCCGGCGTCCTCCAGCGCCTTGACCCGTTTCCAGCATGGCGTCTTGCTCAAGCCGACCTCGTCGGCGAGCACCGCGAAGGAGATTCGCGCGTCACGTTCCAGCGCCGCGACGATCTTCCGGTCGAGGGCATCCAGCATAACCGTTCTCCAAAATGGCTTTATCAATGGACTTTCGTCCTTCATTTTCCGCCATTTGGATAACAGAAAGGAACAATGTTCAAGCCAAAAGCGCTTATCCTTCAGGCTCGGACTAAACAGATGCCTGAGCCGATGGGCCGGGCAAAGGAGCATCTGCCATGCACAAGCCGGACTATTATGCCCGCATCGAAGCACCTGAGATGCGCGACTACGGCGTCTACCTCAGGTGCGACGAGCTTCTCGCCTGCCAGAAGCCGCTGGCCGAGATGGTCAATTCCGACGAGCTGCAGTTCCAGATCGTGCACCAGGTCGAGGAGCTGTGGATGAAGCTCATCACCTATACGCTGGTCGATGTCGTCGACTTCCTCGAGCGGCAGAACACGCATCGCATCGTCACGCTGATGGGCCGCGTGCATCGGCTGATGCGCATGATGACGGCGCAACTCGACCTGCTCGAAACCATGTCGCCCAAGGAATACCAGGAGATTCGGCTGCAGCTAGGCAATGGCAGCGGCCAGGAATCGCCGGGCTTCAAGCTCTTGCTGCGCATGCCGCCGGACCTTTGGCGGGCTTTCAAAGCCTCCTATCTCGATGGCCGCGGGCTCTCGGTCGAGGATGTCTATGACGCGCAATACGATCATGGCGACAGCTATGTCGTGGCCGAGGCGCTGATCGAATTCGACGAGCTGTTCCAGAAATTCCGCGCCAACCACCTCTACCTCATTCATCGCTCGATCGGGCTGGGCTCGAAATCGCTGAAGGGCCGGCCGGTCGAACTGCTCGAGGCCGGCGCCCGCCACCGCTTCTTTCCGGAACTGTGGGATGTCCGCTGCGCCATGACCGACCGCTGGGGCAGCCAGTATGGGACTGTGCGGGATTCGATCAGCCACCACGCGGCCGAGTAGTCCGAGCCCAGCACCTGCGGCGGCCGGCCATTTGCGCTGGCCCAGCCAGTATTCTCAGGGATGATGTCGGGTTTGCGGCTGGTGTATCGTCCTTGGGGCGAAACCCGTCGCAAGCCTGGAGGATGTCATGTCGTTGGAAACCGCTCAATCACTCACTCAATCGCCGTGGCAGACTGCCGCAATCCTCATCGGCCGGCTGATCTTCGCGGCCGTCTTCCTCCTGGCGGTGGTCTTCAAGTTCACCGATATGGGTGGCACCGCGGGCTACATCGCCGCCGTCGGATTTCCGTTCCCGCTGTTTCTGGCCTGGTGCGCGGCGCTGCTTGAAGTGGTGCTGGTCGTGTGCTTCCTGACCGGCGCTTTCTTCACACCGGCCGCGCTCGTTGCCGCCGTCTACGTCATCTTCCTCGGCTTTGCCTTCCACGGGCCGTCCCACTGGGCCGGCAACCAGGCCGAGTTCGGCTTCTTCGTCGACCATTTCACCTTCCTGGCCGGACTGCTGTTTGCCGCCGTGCATGGGCCTGGCCGAGTGCTGACGCTGAACCGTGCATTCGCCAGATCCTGATCCGGGAGTTGCGGCCGCAAAGCACGGAGCAGGCCGGTGGCGTAGTCCGATATATTTTCTTCCTCTAATGTTTCGGCCCGGCGAAGATGGACTTATATTGCCTCTGTACTTGTGACTTTGAACGCGATAGGCAAGACACGGGTCTTTTGGGGGAAATTCATGAGTATCGCCACGCGTTTTGCTGCCGTCATCGTCGGCGCGTCACTGCTTGCCGGCTGCACCACGCTGACGGAAGGCGAGTTCAACTCGATGCATGCCACGCTTGAAGGTAGCCGTGCCGTGAAGCGCATGGTCATCAAGGACTGCATTGCAAGAGAGAAAGCTACGCCGCTCGGCGAAAAGAAGACTTATGCCGCGTTCATGAATGTGAGCGTGGCGAAGTACGAGACAGCCTTCTGCAGCCGTCTCAATAATGCCCTTGCCAATGGCAGGCTGACCTACGCCGACTATGTGAAGCTGCATTCGCCCGCCGCCGACCACAGCAAACTCATCAGGATCATGCAGGGCCGCTAGACCGGCCGCCTCGGCGCGTCAGTTCTGTTCGCCGCCTTACATCTGGTCGTTGTAGGGTTCCTTCATCTGGCCGACCATGCGCGCCAGTTTCGAGAATGACGGCATGTCCGCCTCCGGCTGACACTGATTGGCCAGTTCCAGCAGCCGGATCGGGAAGTTGACGGCATCGCGGCTCGACGCCGACATGCCTTCCGACCGCTCCTCGCTGGTCTCGCCGGCTTCGGCCTTGCGCAAGGCAATGTCTATCTCCTCGACCGAGAGCACGCCCTTGCGGACAAGGACCTGGTTGATCGATGCGACGGCCATCAGCAGGCCTTCGAGTTGCAGATTGGCGACATTCATGGCTGGTTGCTCCCATTGGCTAAAGCACGTCGCGTTCCGCGCTTGGCGGCATGCATCAAGCTGCAAACGCGCGAGCGTCTTTTCCGATCCGGCATGGCGGTACGGGGATCGGGCGCTTCGCAGGCTTTCATGTGCAAATCGCTCGGTTCAGGAATTTTTTCCTTTAATCGACCGCTTGACCATTGACATCGTGCCGGCAGCTATGCTATAGATTTGGGCATGGTGCTGATTTGCGCCAACGACCCGCCCGCCGAGGCGGGTTTTTTGTTTCAAGCCCCTTTCGAACGCTTGCTGCCTGTGTTGCCGAGATCAAATGTCGGCGGGACAGCACCCCCTCTGTCCGTCCGGACATCTCCTCCACAAGGAGGGAGATCGGCTGTCACCTCGGCTTTCGCCAATCACCGGCATCGCGGAATGGGGACTGCGCTCTAGCTGCAATCTCCCATGTGGGGGAGATGTCCGGCGGGATCGGGGGCGCGAAGGAACGCGACGTGTGTGGTCGTCGGTTTCACTCACGAGCTTTGTCAAAGTATTTCGGTCAACGCACACCGCGCATTCCAGAGAATCCCCATGTCCGATCGTTACGCAACCATCATCACCGACGATGACGGCCGCGAGGTCGTCAGCGCCATTGGCCAGTTCGAGGGTGCGGCGCCGCAGGGGCGCGCTGGCCGTGTCGAACAGGTTTCGCCCGGCGTGCTGATCGGCATGGTGCGGGGCGGTCCCGTCGATGCGGCCGGTGGCTTCGGGTTTCCGCAAGCGGGCGTCAGCGACGGTGCCGTGAGTGTCGTCAGGGTGGCGCTCAAAGCCCTATCAGCGACCGGCAAGGCAAAGCCCGGCAGCACGGCTGTGGCAAGGCCCGGTACGGCAAGCCGGCCGCGGAAACCAAAGGCAAAGCGCGCCGGCAAGCAGGCGAAGTCCCGCAAGCGACCAACGCAGGCGGTCAAGAAAACGGCGAGGCCTGAGATCGCGGCGCGCGCCGGAACTGCGGAGTAGCGGCATGGCGGAGGTCACCGACGATCCGCCGGCTGCGGCGAAATCCACGCCGCAACCCAGGTCCTCAAGCCGGCCGAAGCGAACGAAAAAGACGCTGGCCGATGGTTTCCTGGAAGCGATCCGCGCCGATTTCCGGGCGCATGGCGCCGGCGTCATCGCCGAGGTTCGCAGTGAAAAGCCCGACCAGTATCTGAAGATCGTGCTGTCGGTGCTGCCCAAGGATCTCGGCGCCAACATCAACACTCTGGATGGATTGAGCGATGACGAAATCAGGCAGCGCATCCGCGGCCTCGAAGCCGTCCTCCGGCCGTTCCTCCAACAGCCGGACCTCGAAAAGCCGAGCCTCGAAAAGCTTGGCCTTGAAAAGCCAGGCCGCGGCAAAAACCGAGTATCTGAGCCTGCTCAGCGAACTGGACCGCAGACGCCGCGCTAACCAGCTTGCCGCCTACCGGCCCTATCCAAAACAGGCCGAGTTCCACGCGGCGGGTGCGACCAGCCGCGAGCGGCTGTTCATGGCCGGCAACCAGCTTGGCAAGACAAGGGCCGGCGGTGCCGAATGGGCAATGCACCTGACCGGCCGCTATCCCGAGTGGTGGCGAGGCAAGGTGTTCGACACGGCCGTGCGGCTGTGGGCGGCCGGCGTCACCGCCGAGGGCACGCGCGACAACCCGCAGCGCATGCTGATCGGCCCGCCGCAGCAGCCGGCGGCGTGGGGCACCGGCATGATACCGGCCGATGCCATTGTCAGCACCATCATGGGGCGCGGCGCGCCCCATGGGCTGGACAGCGTCGTGGTCCGCCATGGCGGAGGCGGCGACGTCCAGGCCGATGAATCGGTGCTGTCGTTCAAGAGTTTTGAGAAGGGCCGCGAGAAGTGGCAGGGCGAAACACTGCACGGCGTCTGGTTCGACGAGGAACCGCCGCTCGACATCTATTCCGAGGGGCTGACCCGCACCAATGCGACGGGCGGCATCACCATCGTCACCTTCACGCCGCTGCTCGGCATGTCGGAGGTGGTGCTGTTGTTCTTGTCGGCCGGTGAGATGGAGAAGATGGTGAGGGGCTAGTGGTCGGTCCGTCCGAGGACTTCGTTCCTCGCCTATCGCCATCGGCATGCGTCACCTTCGCGCCCGCTTTCGGTCAGGGCGAGTTCGGGCAGCTGCCGGCAATGATGAATGCCAGACCGCATGCTGCGATATCTGGTTGTGCTCGAAGCAATCCGTCGACAGCTTGCTGTTTTCTGGATCGGCAGACGCCTGCGCCCATTCGATATAGGCGTCAACGACCATCAATCTCGCACGGCCGGCCAGCCCCAAACCGTAGCGCCTCACCACCGGCTCGGCATGGTCCAGCATCGCATGGATCGTGCCTGACGCATCGTCCCGCCACTGCCCGGAAATTTCCGCTATCGACGAAAACGGCGTTGCCGGCCTGAGCGATGCGGCGCGCTGGCGGGCGAACTTCAACTGCCAGTCCTTTGCAAAGCGCACGAACTGGATGGCTCCCATGCGCACACCCTCATGCACATCTGCAAGAGCAAACAATGCTTGCGCCAGATAGTCGCCATCGCCACGCGTGCTGCATCGCAAGATAGACTCTAAGGCATCGAAGCGCGTGCGCGGGTTGTCATCTGCCAGCAACGCGGCCAGTTCGCCCACCATCGAACTGATGTTCTGGTTTTGAAACGTGGCAAGAAACGCACCTGTTGCTCGCGTCCGGGCATTGCCCGATATGAGCAGGAGACGCAGGCTTTCCAGCGGAACCGTCTTGCCGAGCTCACTGAGAAAGTCGTTGGCAAGCGCGCCGTTGTCGTCATCGGAGGGCGACATCAGCCGCTGCAGCATTTCCGGACCGGTCATGGCATTTGTCGATTTGCCGAGTGGCAGCAGGATCTTGCCGCCTTCGCTGAAGAAAAGATGAGCGGTCTCGCTGTCCTCGGCGGACAGGCGCATGGCCTCGAATAGATCTGTCATGGCAAAGAGTGGCTTTCCCACCCGCGTAGAGTACAGGCCACGCGCAATGCTCCGGCCCAACAAGCATCGGTTTCGCCGATGCCGGGCAAGACCTAGCGCATAAAGCCGCAAAGGGAAAGATCAGTGGAAGTCGCTCGCCGCGGCAATTTAATTACGGAACTCTAATATGTCCCGTCACGTCACCTTCATGACCATCGCCGATGCCGGGCACTATACGCCCGACCAGCGCGCCGCGATCGTCGCCGCCTATCCAGCGCATGAGCGTGAGGCGCGGGCCAAAGGCATTCCGGTGCTGGGCTCCGGCCGCATCTTTCCGGTGGCCGAGGAGCTGATCGCCTGCGAGCCGTTCCGGCTGCCGCGCTATTGGCCAAGGCTCGGCGCGCTCGATTTCGGCTGGGACCATCCGTCGGCCGCGGTCGAGCTGGCCTGGGATACGGAGGCCGACGTCGTTTACGTCGCAAAGGCCTGCCGGGCGTCGCAGCAGACGCCCGCCATGCAGGCGCTGACGCTCAAACCCTGGGGCGAATGGCTGCCCTGGGCATGGCCGCGCGACGGCCGCCGCGAGACGCTGGAAGGTGCGGGCATAGCGTTGGCCCGGCAGTATGCCGCGCACGGGCTGAACATGCTTTCCAGCCATGCGCAGTTCGCCGACGGCTCGGTCTCGGTCGAAGCCGGGCTGATGGAAATGCTCGATCGCATGCAATCCGGTCGTTTCAAGGTGTTCTCGACACTTCTGCCCTGGTTCGAGGAATTCCGCCTCTACCACCGCAGGGGCGGCCAGGTGGTGAAGCTGCGCGACGATTTGATGGCGGCGACCCGCTACGGCGTGATGATGCTGAGGGAAGCGATGGTGGATCCGGCGGAGTTCAGGACGGCGCGCAGGCAGGTGGGGCAGAGCGATCCGCTAGGGGCGTTTCGGTAACTTGACGGCAGCCATACACCATGACCGTCCGTATCATCCCCGCCACCCTGCGCGACCTGTCCTACATCGCCGCCAACCTGCGCGCCGAAGACCGCGCCGAGATCGCCTGCCAGCTCGACCAGTGGTCACCGGCGCTGCTGGCACTGACGGCGCTGCAGGGTTTTGCCTATGTCGCCGAGCTGGACGGCAATCCGGAAGCCGGCTTCGGCGCCGCCGAACAGCGCGGCGGCTTATGGATCGCCTGGAGCTGGGGCACGCGCCGCATGAGGCGCTGCGTTCCTGGGATTACGCGGTTCTTTCACGAGGCGCTCGGGCCGCAGGTTGCGGCGCGTGGCGCCTGGCGGGTCGAGGCGCGGGCGCTTGCCGCCAATGAACTGGCGCTGCGCTGGCTTGGCCGGCTCGGCGCCACTGAACGCTGCCGTCTGCCGGGCTATGGCCGCAACGGCGAAACCTTCATCCTCTTCGACTGGACAAGAGAAAGCTGGAACCATGTGTCTGTTGCAAAAACCACCCGCCTTGAAGCCGCTGCCTTCGACACCGACCATCGCCGACAAGGACGTGCAGGCGCGCGAGGCAGCACTTCGGGCTGAACTCGAGCAGCGCCAGGGCACAGCCGGCACGGTGAAGACCGATCTCGCGCCCGGTGATCTCACCGGCCAGCGCCGCGTACTTCTGGGGGTGTGAAATGGGCGCGATGAAACGGGTGTTCAGGAACCGGTGCGGCTGGCCCTGGTGGTACTGGCGGCGGCTGGCGCGGCTGGTGAAGCGGCGGGGATAATCTCCCCCCTTGAGGGGGAGATGGCCGGCAGGCCAGAGGGGGTCGGCGCGACCGGACGCGGCCTCCTGCGGCAGATCAAGGTTGGCGCCTTACGCGCGGCGACCCCCTCTGTCGCCTTCGGCGACATCTCCCCCTCGAGGGGGGAGATTACGCTTTCTTCGCGAACGCCCAGACCATCAGCGGATATTCCTCGTCGTTACTGAGGTCGCGCCATAGGCCGTAGGCCCGCACCGGGCCGCCGATATGGGCTTTTGCGCAGGCTTTGTTGCCCCAGCTGAACACCTCTATGCCCGCTTCCGGAAAGCCGCCTTCCACCAGTACCTGCTTCAGGCCGGCGGGGGTCCAGCGGTTGTAGTCGTGCGGCCTGGCATGCACCCTGAACAGGAACGGTGTCGCCACCATCGCCCAGCCGCCCGGTCTGGTCATGGCGTGGATATTCTGTGCTGCGGCGAGCGGGCGTTGCACATGCTCCAGCACCTGGTCGGCGATGACGACGGAATATTGCCGGTCGGTGCGGTCCTTGCAGATGTCGAAATCGGGGAAATCGACCGAGGTATAATTGGAGCACATCGTCTTCCAGTAGCGGTTCCAGCCGGGCGAAACCTCGATCACGTCAGATGATTTGCGGCCGTCGGCCTCAAGAAACGCGGTGAACGCCTCGATTTGCGTGATGCGCAGCCAGTTGCGGGAATCGTAGCCGATAAGCCGCTTTGCAACCTGCTTGCTTCGCCTCGTCAAGGCACCGGGTAGGCTTTCCGTCATTGCCACATTGGCCTCCTGCAAAGGCCCACCGCGCTATCTTTGAACATCGAAAAAGTGGGCAAAATTCGACCTGCTCTCAGAAAAAGATCTGAGCCTCGAACAAGCGACACCACCGAAGAAAGATTGCCATGACAAGCGATTCCCGTGCCCACGATATCCTGTCGCGACAGGCAGAACTGGAGAGCGAGCGCAGCCAGTATGAGGCTGTTTGGGAGGCGGTGTCGGAATTCTGCGATCCCGATGCGCCCGATTTCTGGAATGGCCGCCGGCAATCCAGCGCGGGCTCACAGGCCGAGCGGCAGGAGCGGCGCGGTGCGCGCGTCTACGCCAATACCATCAACTCGGCCGCCAACGGGCTGGCCGCGGGGCTCGAAAGCCTGATTATCCCGCAGTCGGAAAAATGGCACGGGCTGTCGACCGCCGCCATGAATGACGAGGAGAGCGACGAAGAAAAGGAATGGGCGGAAGCGCTGCGCGACTTCCTGTTTGCGCTGCGCTATTCCGCCAATTCGAACTTCGTGCCGGCGACGCAAGCCTGCCTGCGCAATGTCGTGCGCTACGGTCCGGCCTATCTCTATGCCGAGGAGGGTTTTGGCGGCACGCTGATCCGCTATGCCTCGATTCCGGTGGTCGAGGGTTTTCTCTCGCGCAACCGCTGGGGCCAGGTCGATATTTTCCACCGCCGCTACGAGCGCACCGCGCGGCAGGCGGCGCAGCTGCTCGGCTATGAGAAGCTGCCGGCGCGGATCAAGATGCTGGTCGACGACCCGGCCAAATGCGAGACGAAGATTTCGCTGATCCAGTGCATCCAACCGCGCGACGAGCGCAAGATGTATCGGCTGGGCGGCTCCTACCAGTATCTCGACACGGCATTCGCTTCTTATCACGTCATCGAGGACGAGGAGGTCATCGTCAGGGAGAGCGGTTTCCGCTCCTTCCCGGTGTCGTGCTTCAACTGGCGCCGCTACGAGGGCGACCCCTATGGCATCTCGCCGACCATCGAGGCGCTGACCACGGTGCGCGAGGAAAACGCCGTGCGCCGCTCGGGCCTGCGCGCCCTGCAGCAGATCACCGATCCGGCGACCGCCTCGAAGGCGCGGCTCGACTATGTGCCAGTGCTCAATCCCGGCGAGAATTATCCCGGCCTGATCGACGACCAGGGACGGCCGCTGATCGCGCCGATCGCCACCGGCCAGAACCCGACCTATGCGTTCAATTATGCCGACAGCCGGGCCGAGGAGATCCGCGACATGATGTTCGTTAATCTGTTCCAGACGCTGGTGCAGAACCCGCAGATGACAGCGACCGAAGCGCTGATCCGGCAGGAAGAGAAGGGCGCGCTGCTCGGACCATCCGGCTCGATCATCCAGGCTGGATTCGCCAGCAATCTCGACCGCGAGTTGGGCATCCTGGAAGACAAAGGACTGTATGACGAAGACAGCCGCTTCCTGCCGCCGGCGAGCCTGGCCGGGAAGGCAGTACGGCCGACCTTCACCGGTCCGCTCGACGTGCTGCGCCGCTCGGCCGAGGCGCGCGACACCATCCAGGTGGTGACGACGGCCATGCAGATGGCGCAGTTCGATCCCGGCGTCATGGACAATATCGACGGCGACGAGGCGCTGAAGATCGTGCAGGGCGCCGGCCGCAGCCCGCAGCGCATCTTTCGCCGCCAGGACGAGGTCGCCGGTATCCGCGACGCCAGAGCCAAGGCTCAACAAGCCCAAGCTGGTATGGCGGCGATCGCCAACGCCGGCAAAGTGGCCAAGGACGCCGTGCCCGCCGCCGTGCAGGCGCGCGACAGCGGTCTGCTCGATGGCTTGCAAGGCATGCTGCAGGGCGGTCAGCCTGACATGCCGGGCGGCCCGGCTGCGCCGGGTGCCGGCGCATGAGCCGCAAACGTTTCGCCCATTCCGGGCAGGCCGGTGGTCCGGCGAAAGCGCGCGATGCCTTGGCAAAGGCCTATCTCCGGGTGTTCTCCGGGCAGGATGGCGAGATGGTGCTGGCCGACCTCGCGGCGACGGCAGGCTATTATCGCCGCCCGTCCTATGGCGAATGGATGGCCAGGACCAGGACACCGAACGGCTTCGAACTGCATAGCGCCTTGAGCAACGCGCGCGCCGAAGTGGTGCAGCACATTATGGGGTTTCTGACGCTGGACGCGGCGCAGCTGGCGGCGCTGGAGAAGGCGGCGAGGGCGGAGGGATAAGGACTTTAGGAGCGCCGGCTCACCGTGGTTACGGCCCGCTCCGGCCTATCATTCATGCGAGTCCACGAACCCGCCCAGCTCACAACGGGACCAGAATAGGGCCCCTGAAGGCCAAGCCCTGTTTGGCCAATGGCGCCGTCATTGGCGACCTCCCCAAAATTCATGACTCGCGAAGGCGGCGGCACCAGCCGGACCGCCGGCGCAGCGCCGCTGGAGAAGGCGGCACGGACGGATGGGTAGGGTGCGGGGAGCACTGACCTTGCGGAGGCCCGCTTCGGTTTGCAAGCCCACGAACCTACGGGAGGATGCTGGCAGGGCAGGTGAGGGGCGGTGCCAGCATTTCAGAACTTTGCGCTGCCCCTCATCCCCTGCCGGGACCTTCTCCCCGTGAACGGGGAGAAGGGGCGCTACGCTCAATAATTGCCTTCGTAGTAGCGGTCGTCGCAAGGTGCGGTGTAGATGCGGCCGCTGTTGCGATCCTGGTAGCGGCAAAGCTGCTCGCCGCGCCGCTGCGGCGTGGTTGCACTGCCGACGACCGCACCCAAAAGGGCACCGCTGGCTGCGCCGATAACCGTGCTCTTGGTGTTGCCGCCGATCGCTTGACCGACGAGCGCGCCGCCCGCCCCGCCGATCAACGCGCCGGTTCCGGCTCTCTGCTGGCCTTCGGTCTGCGCACACCCTGCCAGCACGGCAGTCAGAAGCGCGGCGGCAATGGCTTTCTTAATCATGTAAAGTCCTCCTTTGAAGGCCGAAGGGCCGAATAAATTCCCAAGTGCGATCGCATTGCGGCGGAACGGGGGCACCGCGCCTCACGAAATAAGACATGGTTTCTTTCGTCTTGATGAACGAGACCTCCGGTCCGGAAAGATCACGGTCAAACAAAAAAATCATAAAAATCATGGTTTAACAAGATGATAGAGCTGGGCTCTATCGAAATGAATCAGGCTCCGGCCGCAACGAACCCGCCTGCGGCGGGTCCAGCCGATCCCCCAAATCCCCCAAGAATGGAGAATGCCATGACCCGAGGTCTTTCCCGGACGCTTTCCCGTGCCGCGACCCGCGAGGCCGGTTTTGCCCCGCCCAAGTCCGGGCTTGCCGCCAGAACGAGCGGGCAGGGCGGCGCATACCGCACCGTTTTTTCGTTCAACGCCATGCAAGTGTCGGTCACCGATACGCTTGCCTATGCCAGTCAGAAGCTTTTCGATTTCCTCGGCGGCAAGGTGCGCATCAAGGGCGGCACCGCAAGGCTGCAATTCGCCGTGCTGACCACCCGCGCCTCGACCATCAACGACAATGCGGCACTCACCTGGTCGCTCGGGTCGGCGCCGGCGTCGAGCGCTGCTCTCGCGGGCACCATGGTCAACGTTCTGGCCGCGACCGGCCGCACGCTGGACGGCGCCGGTATTGCACTATCGACCGCATCGGTCGCCGATGTGGTTGCGCCGTTGACGCTCGATGGGACTGCGACGCCAGTCGACCTCTACCTCAACCTGGCGTTCGCCACCGGCACCGACATCGACGCCGATGGCACGCTGGCAATTACGGGTACGATCACGCTGCTCTGGGAGAACTGGGGGGATAATGTCTAGGCGTTAATCTCCCCCCTTGAGGGGGAGATGTCGCCGAAGGCGACAGAGGGGTCGGTGCGACTGAGCGTGACCTCCGGCGACATATGAGGTCGGCGTTCCACGCGCGGCTACCCCCTCTGTCCTGCCGGCCATCTCCCCCTCGAGGAGGGAGATACCACGCTTCGCAGCCGGTGCTCTCATCATCGGCCTTTAATTCTCAACAAAGGAACATCTCATGACAGATCTGGCAGACGTCGGGTCCGTGGTGGCTTTGCCGCCGGCGGGCAACCTTGCACGGCCACCGGCCATCGGGGACAACGGGTCCGCCCCGCCGGCCGCAAAAAGTTGGTTTGACGGTCTTTCCGAAGGCAACCGCAAGCTTGCTGAAACCAAGGGCTGGACTAAGCCTGAAAGCCTCGATCGGGTTTTCACATCCTATGCGGAGCTGGAGCGGCAGCAGGGTGAGAGCCTGCGCGTTCCCGCGGCGGACGCACCTGGGGAAGACTGGGACAGGTTCCATGCCCGGCTGCCGGAGGCGATGCGTCCGCTGACATCGCCTGACAAGGTCGAGTACAGGCGCCCCGACGGGCTTCCCGAAAACTTCGCCTATTCGGATGAGCTCGCCAATGCCTCCAAGGCCTGGGCGGTCGAAGCAGGTGCCACCCCAAAGGTGGCGCAGGCCTATCACGACCGCTTCGTCGGCTACATGGCCGAGCAGGCCAAGGTGCAGCAGATCGCCCTTGCCCGGTCGGTCGAAGCCACTCACGACGACTTGGTCCGCGATTGGGGACCGACCGACAGCGACGGCTTCCGCCGGAGACTGGAGGTCGCCAACCGGGCAATGAAGAAGCTCGGCGTGGTCGATGCCTATAAGGCGAAGGGTATCCTCCTGCCTGACGGCGCCTTGACCGATCCGCAAATCGCCAAGGCGTTCCACGCCATCGGCGAGGCGATGTTTAGGGAAGACACGATCGACGGTGGCGCGGCTCTGATTGGAGGCAATCCCTTCAAGCGCAACGCCGCCGGCGAACGCAACCTGACTGATATCTCAGCCCTCGTCAAAAGCGACCCCGCCCGCGCCCGCCGGCTGGCACGCGAGGCCGGCGAAAACCCCGACCTGTGGATGCCCAACAATCCCCTCTGAAGTTGGACCATGATCTCCAGCGAAAACCGGTTCCCACTTTTCGGGATCATGGTCTAGCCGCCCCCACCAAACCTGAAGGAAGACAAAAATGGCAGACGCCTATACCCGTATCGCGGACGCGATCGTTCCGTCCGTTTATGCACAATACTCGTTCGAGGAGCACGTCCAGTCGCTCGAGATCTATCAAGCCGGGATCCTGTTTTCCGACCCGGCCATCGCCTCGAAGCTTTCCATGGGCGGCCGTTCCGTCGACATGCCCGGCTGGAAGGATCTCGGCAACGATCCGTCCGAGCCGGTCAATGACGATCCGGCCGATTCGATCGAGATGAAGAAGATCGGCGCCCGCCGCGAGGTCGCCGCCCGCAATGTCCGCGCCCAGGCGTGGGGCATTCCTGACCTGACCTCGATCCTGGCCGGCGACGACCCGCAGAAGCTGATCGTGCGCCGCCAGACCGACTACTGGCAGCGTGCCAACAAGCTGACGCTGCTCGGCATCCTGAAAGGCGTGCTGGCCGACAACATCGCCAATGATGCGGGCGACCTGGTCCGCACGACCGGCGCCTCCATCGTCGACACCGACATCATCGAAGCCGCCTATCTGATGGGCGACCGCGCCGACAAGTTCAAGACGATCTGGATGCATTCGAAGCAGATGAAGGCGCTGAAGCTCGCCGACCTCATCGACTATGTGCCGCCCTCCGAGCAGGGCGGGCCGCTGATCCCGTACTACATGGGCTTGCGGGCTGTCGTCGACGACGACATTCCGGTGGCGGCGGGCGTCTACACGGCCTTCATGTTCAAGGACAAGGCGATCCTGTGGAACGAGCTGCCGGTCAACACCGAAGGCGGGCCGCTGGAGTTCGACCGCAAGCCGCGCCAGGGCCATGGCGGCGGCGTCACCGAAATGGTCGGCCGCCGGCACTTCGTCCCGCACGTTCCGGGCACGCGCTTCCTCGACGCCTCTTCGGCCGGCGAATTTGCCACTGACGCCGAACTGGCGCTGGCGGCGAACTGGGACCGCACGGCGTCGAGCGTCAAGAACATGACCTTCATCGCGCTGAGGACGACCGAGGCCTGAGCGGGGCCAGAAGGGGCGGGGCCTCAGAGGCTCCGCCCCTTCTGGGCGCTAGACCGGCCATTTTGGCGAATCCCAATTCGCGCGCCGTGCTGCCCAAAGTGATCCGAGTAGATCTGGCTACACTGCTGTTGCACGTCGACCAATCGCCGTCACCGAACGGTTACACAAAAGGGCGATGCTGCTTTTCTTGGCAAAGGAGGGTGATCATGAACATGACATACAAGGCAGTTCAGGAAGTGCTCCGAAAAGCGGGCATTGTCATGAGCAAAAAGGGGGAAGTTCACCGAATAAACTTCTTCAGCGGTCTGGAAAACACCGCCTACTACACGACAAGTCTTCAAGATGCTCTGGACAAGGGTTTGGCGATGGCGGGGGGCACTGGAAAGCTGCAAGCAAGCGCTCTTGCCAAGCCAGCCGAAGCAGGGCGGCGGATCTCGACGAGCGCACGCCTCGGCTGATGCCGCGGGATTTCAGGCCGCAAGTCATCGCCGCGCTGCCCGGCGACATCGTGAAACTGCAATAGCCATCATATTATCGTCTTTTTCCGTGCTCGAACGGGCACAAGGGACCAAAAATGCAGCCCGAGCCACCCGTTCCTGACGGGTGGTTGGTATCGTGACGGGTTCCACGCACAAGACGTGCGAACGTTTTGCTCAAGCCAAAAATCACCAAATCCCCAGCCGCTACGAAGCGGCTTTTTGCCGTGGGGCCGCCATGCCCTGCCTTTCCCGATCCACACTGACGGAGGCCCTTAAATCATGGCCATCACCCCGCTCGACATCGCCAACATGGCGCTTGGCGTACTCGATGAGGCACCGATCGATTCACTTGACCAAGATGTGAAACCCGCGCGTTTGCTCAATATGCATTTCGACCTGACGCGGGAGGCGGAATTGACGAAACACGCCTGGGTGTTCGCCATCCTGGCGGCTGCCGTCGCCGGGTCCGATACCGGCAGCGGCGAGGGCACGCTGAACTTTGCCTATGAATTGCCGGTGGACTGCCTGCGGCCCTTGCCACTGACCCACAATGGCGAGCTGGACGGCATCCCGATCTCGTGGCGCCAGGAGGCCGGGCTGATCTATTGCGACCAGCCGGGGCCGCGCCTCATCCGCTACGTCGCCAATCTGACCGATCCGAACGACTGGGACGCGCTGTTCACCGAAGTGCTGGTTGCAGCGCTCGCCACCAAGATCGCGCATCCGTTGACCCACAAGGCGGGCATGATCGATATCGCCCGCGGTGCCTATGACCGGGCGCTCGACGCGGCGTTCCACGCCAACGCCATCCAGCGTGGCGGCAGGCTTTCGACATCGTCCTGGGCGATCCAGCGCGGCGATATCAGGTGTGTGCGCTGATGACGACGCTCTATCCGGTCCAGGACACATTCGTTCGTGGCGAGATCAGTCCGCGATTGCACGCGCGCGCTTCGCTCGATCTTTATCGGGCAGCGCTTTCCAAATGCGAGAACTTCGTCACCTTGCCGCATGGCGGCATCAGGAAACGCGGCGGCACCATATTCGTCGGCGAGGTAAAGAACGCGGCCAAGACAACACGCGGCATCCCGTTCATCTTCTCCTCGGAGCAGGCCTACTGCCTGGAGTTCGGCGATTTCTATATCCGGGTCTATGCCTATGGCGCCCGCGTTGGCACGGTCGAGATCGCTTCGCCCTATGCGGAAGCCGACCTCTTCGATCTCGCCTATCTGCAATCGGCCGACCAGATGTGGATCAGCCACAAGGACTATCCGCTGAAGGTGTTGACCAGGACAGCGCACACGACATGGACGCTGAAGGATTACGAGTTTGACGACGGCCCTTACGACGCGATCAACGATACATCGACGACGCTGACGCCGGCCGATTACGGCTCGCTGACACCGGCGATGACGGGTCTCATCTCACCATCGGGAACTGTTACATCGACCAGCGCGGCGGCCGATGCATGGGAGGCTTTCGACAAGGACGTCGGCACCGACGTTGAATGGAGCGGAGTAACATCCGGCTTTGTTGGATATCAACAAGCTGGCGGGGCACAGGTCATCGTCGACGCTTACTATGTCACCGCAACAGACAGCGTCAACGTTGGCCGCCAGCCTGTTTCGTGGAAGATTGAAGGTTCGAACGACGGCTCTACATGGACGGCGCTTGACAGCCAGACCGGGCAATCCGGCTGGTCTGGTGGCGAGACGCGATATTACGAGTTCTTCAACAAGGCGGCGTTCGAATATCACCGCTTCCGTTGGTTGAGCGTCAACGGGCAAGGATCGTCCCAGTTCGCCGAAGTGACCATGAACAAGGCGGCGGCGAGCCAGACGCCGTTCAATCTCACAGCCTCTTCGATCATCGGGATAAATGACGATGCTGGTTTTCAAAACAGCGATATCGGGCGGGCTGTCCGCTTGCTGGGCTCTGACGGCCGCTGGCGCTGGGCGAAGATCATCAGCCGGACCAGCGCCACGGTCGTCACCATCCAGCTTTATGGACATGCGCTGCCCGATCTTAGCCCAATTACCCGTTGGCGGCTCGGGACATTCGTGCCCGGAAAATATGTCGAAAGCGGTTCGCTCCATGAGGAACGGCTGGCCTTCAGCCGCAGATTTTCGGTCTATGCGTCGGCGACCGGCGACTTCGACAATTTTGCGCTGGGCGAGAAGGACGACGCCGCGCTGGAATTCGTCCAGGCCGGCGGCGGCCAGGCCAACGATATCGTCTGGATCGCCGATTCCGACGGCGCGCTTTTGATCGGCACATCAGGCGGCATCCGGGCGCTGTCGGGCTCCGGCATTGACGAGGCGCTGACACCGTCCTCGTTCAAGAACCGCAATTCGCGCACCTTCGGCTGCGCCCGCATCCGCCCGGTCGCCGCCGGGCAGTCGTTTCTCTATGTCACTCGCAGCCGCAAATCGATCGCCGAGCTGGTGCAGACCTCGGTCAATAAATTCACCTCCGACGACATCGGCCAGATCTCCGAGCACATTCCCAAGCAAGGCGTCGTCGAGCTGGCGTTCCAGACCGACCCCGATCCGGTGCTGTGGTTCCCACTCGAAAATGGCGAGCTCGGGGGCTACACGCACCAGCCGTCGCAGGACGTGCGCGGCATGCACCGGCATCGCCTCGGCGGCGCCTTTACTGGTTCGGAATGGGCGATCGTTGAAAGTGCGGTTGTGACGCCAGGCCAGAACGGCGCCGACGATATCTGGCTGTTCGTCAAGCGCAGCATCGGCGGCGTGACCAAGCGCACCATCGAGATCATGACGGCGCCGTTCGAATATGGCGGCCTCGACGACGCCTTCCAGGTCGATTGCGGCCTGACCTATTCGGGGGCCGCCGTCAACGCAGTCTCCGGGCTCGATCATCTCGACGGCGAGAGCGTCGACGTGCTGGCCGGCGGCAAGGTCTATAGGGGCCTGCCCGTCGCCGCCGGCCAGGTGACGCTGCCGGGCGGCGCCGTGGCCAGCAAATGGCAGGTCGGGCTTGGCTACCAGTCCGAGGCCAACACGCTGGAACTCGATGTCGGCGGGCGCGACGGCTCCGTTGTCGGCCGCCGCAAGAAGATCGCCAAGGTGATGCTGTCGCTGCTCGAGACCGACACGTCGGGGCTCGAAGTGCAGTCTTTCCTGCGCGGCCGCTGGGAGAAGGTGCGCATGCCGAGCATCGTCGCGCCAGACGGCCGGGCAACGCTGTTCACCGGCAACGTCGAGGTGCCGATCGACGACAGCTGGGAAGGGCAGGGCAGAGTGAAGATCCGCCACGTCAACCCGACGCCCTGCACCATCCGGGCGTTCACGCCGGTATTTGATGCCGAGCCTTAGCAAGCACTGATCTCCCCCTCGAAGGGAGATGTCGCCGAAGGCGACAGAGGGGGTCGCACGTCCTGACGCGGCCTCCTATCGCTTCCATCGCGGGCGAGAACGCCGGCGCTCCTCGCGAGACGACCCCCTCTGGCCTGCCGGCCATCTCCCCCTCGAGGGGGGAGATCACCCGCTCCGCCCTCCATCGCTTTCCCACAAGGAACTCCCCGTGAACATAATCCCCCATGCCGAAGATCTCGGCAGGGCGCGGACGGCTGCCGATTTCGCTGCCGTCATCGCCTTGCTCGACACCGACCTCAACAATGCTGCCGCCCGCAAACAGGAACTGGAACAGGCCGAGGATCGCGCGATCTTCGGCAACGGTGACCTGGGCGAGGTGCGCGCCGCGCTCACCGACTGCAACGCGGCAATCGCGCTGCTGGAGAAAACCGTCGAGGCGGTGAACAAGCGCCGCGCCGAAGCCGCCGAAAGCGAAGCCCACGCCGACATCGCAGCACTTGGCGACGAGATCAAGTCCAAGGCCACTTCGCTCGGCGAGCGTTGGCGCACCGTCCACTGGCTGGTCGAGCAGCTACGCCAGGAGCTGTTCGAGGCCGATGCCTTGAGCCGCACCATTGCCACCGCCAACGGCCTGTTCGACGCCGCCGGCGTTGCCGAGCTGAAGATCAATCTGACCACCACCCGGCGCGCTGCCATGGCCGGATCGCGCGCGTCAGTGCCTGCCCGTCTCAGCCGGCCGGCGATCCAGGCCGACAGACTGCTTCTGTCCTTCCTCAGCCCCGGCGGCGCGCTCGACCCGCGCCCGGCGCTCGGCGCGCCGGTGGAAGGCGTCAAAAGCAAATTCACTCCCGCCAGCGAACGAGGCTGATCATGTGCACACTTGCCCTTATCGGCACGGCTCTTTCGGTCGGCGGCGCGCTGGTCGAGGGCCAGCAGTCGCGGCAGATGGCCGATAATCAGGCCAAGGCCTATGAGCAGCAAGCTCAGGCCGAGGCTCAAAGCGCGGCCTTTGAACAGGGCCAGGAGCGTCACAAGCAGGAACTCTTGCAGGCACAGGCGCGCGCCCAGGCGGGCGCTTCCGGCGTCGGCATATCAGGCTCGCCGACCGAAGTGTTGGCCGCCAATGCCAGGCAGGGCGAGCTCGACATCAAGGCGATCCAGTACGGCTCGCGGCTGCGCCAGAACACTCTGACCACGCAGGCTGCGATTTCGCGCTTTTCCGGCGAGCAGGCGGTAGGCGCCTCGATCTTCAAGGCCGGCGGCAATCTCGTCGATGGCCTCTCCAAAATCTACGACCCGACCAAGGCGGCGATCCCAGGCGCGGCAGCCAGCGCGGTGCCGAGCCGAGCCGTGATCTTCGGCAGCTCGGCCCTCAGGGCCCCGTGGGTAGGGAACAACTAGATGGCCACCATCCCCCTCCAGCTTGCCCAGCGCCGGCTCGATACCGGTAGCGTGGTTTCCTATCCCGGCGGCTCGCCGCTCGGTGCAGCCATGCAAGGCTTTGGCGACGAGCTTACGGCCGTCGCCGAGCGCTACCGGCAGCAGAAAGAGCAGCAGGACGCGTTCGATGCTGAGATCGTCCGCCGGCAGTTCGACGGGCAGATCGCGCAGGCCGAGAATGACGCGACCCAAAACGCGCCGGCAGACGGCGGCGGCCTGCATGACACAATGTATGGCCAGGTCGATCCGCGCACCGGCCAGGTGATCAAATCAGGCCTGTTCGACACGCTTTTCGATGGCACCCTGCCGAAAATACCCGAGGGTCAGCGCGCAAATTTCAGCAAGCAGAAAGAAATCCTGCGCGCGGCCGGTTCGGCGCGGATGGCCACCAGGCAGCAGGCGCGCCGTGACGAGTATGAGCTGGCCGAGTGGAGCAAGGTCGATAACTTCTACACCGGCTCCATCGCGCAGAGCGATCCCAACGACACCGCAACGTTCGAGGCGATCAGGCAGAGCGGCTTCGACTTCATCGGCAAAATAGGCAATCCGGCAGCCAGGCAAGCGGCCGAAGCGGCCTGGCGCAGCAACACGGCAAAGGCGCTCGTCCAAGCGATGATCGCCCAGGACCCGAAGCGCGCCGCCGAGATGCTGGGGGCGGAGCCGGTCAACGGCGGTAGGACTAAGGACGATACCGTTGAGGCTGTAGGTGGACCACCGGCGAGTGGGTCTGCCGCACCGGCTTTGCGCGAAGCGCTTACTGGTGGCCTTCCGCCCGACGAAAGACCGGTCCGCGGAGATTCCGTGCAGTCCGACGGAAAGGCCGTCTGGGCGGCGGCTCCCTGGATCGCCGAATTGTCGCCGGATGACGTGCAGGATCTCGACCAGAAGGCGCAGGTGGCGATGACGGCGCAACTCTTCGATGCGCGCACCAACATCGACCTCGCTCACCAGAATGCGCCGGCCGCCCTGATGTATACCGGCAACTATTCAGGAGAAATTCCAGGCCCCGACGACTTCACTGCCGTCTACGGCGCCGAGGAGGGCGGCAAACAACTTCAAGGCCTCGACAGGACGTTCGATGCCGGCCGCCAGGCGTTCGGCATGGTCAGAATGCCGAACGACACCATTGAGGCAAAGGTGCTGGCGGCCAAGCCCAAACCAGGCAGTGCAACGCCGGAAAGGGATCAGGCACAGTTTGAGATAACCGCCTCTGCCGCCAAGCAGGTTTTGCAGGCCCGCGCTGCCGCTCCCGCCGACTTTGCTCGCAAAGTCGACCCTAGCCTGGACACCGCATGGAACAAAGTGTCGAAGCCCGACAGTTACGATCCGGCCGCTTATCAGAAGGCGATCGCCCGCTCTGTCGCCACGCAGAAGCAGCTTGGCATCAAGAACTTCCAGCCGCTGCCGCAGAGTGTTGTCAAAAACCTCGTTGACACGTTCCTCGACCTAGACGGATCGCAAAGCGGCAAGGATGCAGCTTTAAGCCGTCTGTTTGCCGGGACGTCCGATCCGAGTGTTCTTGCGGCTATATCCGGGCAACTTGCTCGCGCCGGCTTATCTCGTCTGCTGCGAGGTACGGCACTCGAATTGCCGATGACGCCGGCGGAGATGCAAGCGCACGAGGCCGAATTGGCTGTCATGGCGCAGAACCCGCCAGCTTTTGGAGAGCTCAGCAAGTATGACCAAACCCTACGCGACAAAGTCGCCGCATGGGCGATTGGCGATAATAAGGCGAGTAGCGCTTGGGGAAAAGTCGTCCAAGGCGCGCTCGGCTCCAGAGGCGCTGGCGGCAATGATAGTTCGCTGGTCGATTTCATGCCGTTGGTCGGCGCCTTGTTTTCAGCGCAAGAAGCAAAAAGGGCTTTCGAGAGCGGCAACTATGTAGAAGGGGTGCTCAATTCGGTGGGCGTTGTTCCCACCGGGTTCTTGAGTGGCGGGCTCAAGAGCGCCGGCAAGCTTGCCAAGCCGCTGGAGGAATTTCTCCCCAAGGGGGCAGATCTCACGTCTGAACTTGCGGAAGGCGGAGCCGCTAGAAAGGCAACTGCCGAATTCCGAAGTGAGGGGGCCGTAGCAACAGCACGTGACTCTGAAAGGGTAGAAGCGCTTACAAGCACAAAGGTTGAAGCGCCTGAAGTTCCGGCTGGTGCAGAGTATCTAGCAGCTAAAAGCATTGATGCGGACGACCTTAACCGCATTCCTACCAAACGCACTACGACGAACAGGGCTCTCCGCAAGGAATGGGAACTGCTGCACGGACAGCCTTGGCCTAAGGATCCAGCTACGGGCCGAAATATGGATGTGTCGCATGAGAAACCGCTGGCCGACGGAGGGCTAGATCACGTATCAAACATTCGACCTCGTACTAGGACGTAGACTCATTACCGCGTAGCCAGATGCGGATTGCGACGAGTTTGAGAGCGGCAAGATAGTTCTCAGCCAGCTTGTCG
>NZ_JAMYNS010000021.1:0-90492 GCF_040319125.1 Mesorhizobium sp. M0938
ATTCTTCTTTTTTTTTTTTTTGTTAAATATTTTTTTTTATTTTATACTACATTTATTTTTTTTTTTTTTATTTTTTTTTCGGGGGCGCTCCCCACCCCCCCCCCCCCCCCCCCCCCGATGGTGGCTTAATGGCGGTCGATCGCCTTTCTGGTTTCCTCTCCGGTGCGATCCGCAGCCATATCGGCTTCGATTTCAGCGTTCTCGTGGCGCGTCTGGAGGACGTGCCACCCGATCCAGAAGACGAGGCCGATGATGACCATCACGACCTCGGAGCCCTGAAACGGGTAGATCGCGCCGACGTCCTTGAGATCGACGGCCCAGCTTTCCATTCCATTGGTCGACATTGCGAATTCTCCTTGTCCTTTGACTATTTCATCATGGCCTTTTCGGCGGCTCCCACTTCGCGCACCGACGCCTCGAACGCATGGTTGAGGGCAAAGTCGACGCCCTCGAGTTCGACCTTCGCCGGTACGCGCAGGAGGTTCATGCTGTTGAGGATCTTGCAGACGACAAAGGTGGGGACGAAGCCGAGCACGAACATCAGCACCGCGCCAGCGAAATTGCCGAGCGGGTTGATGTGCGCGAAGCCCTCATAGGGTGAGGACGGCTGTCCCCACAGCATGAAGCCCGCCACGACGACCCCGAGGAACCCGCCATAACCATGCACGGCGACGGCGCCTACCGCATCGTCGATCTTGAAGCGACGCTCGACGAAGTAGTGCAGCTTGTAGCAGATGCTAGGGACGATCGCGCCGATAAGCATCGCCTGGATCGGGTGGTAGAGGTCGTTGCCGGCCGAGGTTGCAATTACGCCGCAGAGCCCCATGGAGAATGTCCAGAACGGGTCACCTTTCGAGACGATGTAGCCGGCCAACATACCGCCAGACAGCGACATCAGGAAATTGAAGGTGATCGCAGAGAGCGTGGTCGGCGCGAGATAGATGTTGGTCGCCGTCCAGGTCTCACCGGTGATCTGGCCAGCAATCGTGGCCGGGCTGATCAGCGGAATGTTGCAAGCGGCATAGAAGCCCCAGAAGCCGGTGAAGATCAGGAATAGGCCGATCGTAACCAGCCACACATTGTGGGGCGGAATGTCGCGCGGCGTGCCGTCCGGCCTGAATTTACCGATGCGCGGTCCGAGCACGATGAGGAAGGCGAGCGCCGCTCCGCCTGCGATTGCGTGCACGACCCCCGACGCATAGGCATCATGATAGCCCCAGAGCTTCACCATCCAGCCTTGCGGATGCCAGCCCCACGATGCGTCGAGGATCCACAGGACCGAGCCGACCAGCACCGCGACGATCCAGAATGCGCCAGAGCGCGCGCGCTCGATGATCGAACCCGAGATGATCGACGCCGTCGTGATGGAAAACAGCAGGAAGGCGCCCCAGAACACGCCGTTGAGGCGATGCCACAGCGCCGCATCGGTCGGCGTGACCCCTGTCTCGCCTGGATTGACGCCGGACAGATGAGTGCCCATCAGCGGATTCCACGCTTCAGCGAAAGGTGCCGTGACAAGCCCGCCCGGGACGATGCCCGGTCCGTTGGGGAAGCCGAAATAGATCCACCAGCCGAAAAAATAGAAGGTGATCGTGACGAGCGGGATCGCCATCGCGTTCTTCATGAGCGTTTTCAGATGGTTGCGCCGACGCGAGACGCCGACCTCGTACATGCAGAACCCGACATGGATGAGGAACATCATGACGATGGTCACCCAGTAATAGAATTCCGTGAAAATGGTCGTTAACGCGTTGAGATTCCCTTCCATTTCATGTCCCCTCCGTTCAGTTGCGTTCTTTGCCTCTCAGTAAAACTTTTTGCATCTTAGTATTGCGCGCTTTTGGAGTTTTGAGTCAATATGCGCGGACCGTCACATGGCACCGCAGTGCCCCGCAGTGGCGAAACGTCGGCAATCGTGTTGAGGAGAAGCAAGTCCATGACGGCATCCTGGAGATTTTCGACCTTGGCGGACCGCCATCGCGCGCTCGGTTCGAAGCTCGAAGACTGGAGCGGGATGGGCACCGCCTGGACCTACGACAAGGACGCCGACGAGGAATACATCGCCATCCGCACCAAGGCCGGGCTGATGGACGTGTCGGGCCTGAAGAAGGTCCACATCACCGGGCCGCATGCCTCGCATCTGATCGACCTGGCGACGACGCGCGACGTCGAGAAAATATATCCCGGCAAGTCGGCCTATGCCTGCATGCTCAACGAGGCGGGAAAATTCACCGACGACTGCATCCTCTACCGTACCGGCCCGAATGCCTGGATGGTTGTGCATGGTTCGGGCACCGGCCATGAGGAACTGCAGCGGGCCGCGATGGGCCGCGATGTCTCGCTGCGCTTCGACGACAATCTACATGACCTTTCGCTGCAGGGGCCGATAGCTGTCGACTATCTGGCAAAGCATGTGCCGGGCATTCGCGACCTCGCCTATTTCCATCACATGCAAACCCGGCTGTTCGGTTTTCCGGTGATGATCTCGCGCACCGGCTACACCGGCGAACGCGGCTACGAGATCTTTTGCCGTGGCCAGGACGCCGGCACGATCTGGGACACCATCCTCGACGAGGGCAAGAGTTCCGGCATCATTCCGTGCCGGTTCACCACGCTCGATATGCTGCGCGTCGAGAGCTATCTCCTGTTCTACCCCTACGATAATTCGCAGAAATATCCGTTCGAGAACGAAGGCCCCGGCGATACGCTGTGGGAACTTGGTCTCGACTTTACCGTCAGCCCCGGCAAGACAGGCTTTCGCGGCGCCGAGGAGCATTACCGCCTCAAGGGCAAGGAACGCTTCAAGATTTTCGGCGTGCTGCTCGAAGGCAAGGAGCCGGCCGACGAGGGCGCACCAGTCTATCGCGACGGCAAAAAGGTCGGTGTGGTGACCTGCGCCATGTATTCGCCACTGGTCAAGAAATCGATGGGCATTGCCCGGCTCGACGTCGACTGCGCCGTCCAGGGCACCAGGCTCGAGATCCGCAACAAGAGCGGCGCCATCAGCGCGACCGCTGAGCCACTTCCGTTCGACGATCCCAAGAAGACCAAGCGCACGGCGAAAGGCTGAGGCATACTGAGAGGATGGCAGCCAAAAGCATCATCAGCCGGCCGGTCTACGGAACCCTGTCCCCGCAGCCCGGCAAGCACCATCTTTTCGTGGCGGATGCAGAGGGTGCGCTGGCGATAACGGAGCTAGCCGCCAAGGCGCCCGCCGGCTTCTTTGCCGATGCCCATATCATCTTCATCCCCGGCCCTAGCCCCGACCATGACGGTAAGCATGTCGCTGTGCTCGAGGCACTGAACCCGGCGCAGCTCTACCAGGGACCTTCCTTCGCCAGCGCCTTGCCGCGGCTGAAGCAGACCCTGGCCAACGCGCATATGGGCCTGCGCCTCTATCTCGCCGGCACCGAGGGACTGATCGGCCAGGCCATGCAGGCGGCACTCGAGGCCGGCATCGATCACACGTCGATCCAGACCGAGCATCGCGGCTCGCTGGCGCGCCGCATGCAGTGCGTTCATTGCAAGGGCATCACCGAGAACGTGACGACGCAGCCGGCGACCTGTTCGCATTGTGGCCTGCTTCTTCTGGTACGCGATCATTATTCCAGGCGGATTGCGGCCTTCCAGGGCGTCTGCATCAATGCTGAAGATCGCAGCGAAATTCCTCCGGTGGAGGAGATCTTTCGATGAGCACCGGCACCACTAAGCTTGACGTCGTGGTGAGCGACGTCGTACCGGTCAACGAATTGGTGACGCGCTTCCATTTCCGCCGGCGCGACGGGCAGCTGTTGCCGACATTTTCCGGCGGCGCTCATGTTGTGGTGGAGATGCGCGACGGCGAGCGCACTAGGCTTAACCCCTATTCGCTAATGGGTTCGCCGCTCGACACCCGCGAATATACGATCTCGGTGCGCCGCGACGATGTCGGCCGCGGCGGCTCGCTGTTCATGCACAGGCATGTCAGGCCCGGCATGGAGATGGTGATCAGCTATCCGGTCAATCTGTTCTCGCTCGATCTGCGCGCCAAAAAACACCTGATGCTGGCCGGCGGCATCGGCATCACGCCGTTCATGGCGCAGACCGCGCAGCTGGCGGCGGAAGGCGGCAATTTCGAGCTGCATTACACTTGCCGCACCGCCTCGCTCGGCACCTATGCCGATGTGCTCAGAGAGCGTTACGACCGCCGGGTAAGGCTCTACCACGACGACCGCGACGAGCGCATCGAGCTCGACCGGCTGCTGTCGTCGCAGCCGCTCGGCACGCATCTCTATGTCTGCGGCCCGTCCGGCATGATCGGCTGGGTGCGCGACCGTGCCGCCGCGCTCGGCTGGCCGACGGAAACCGTCCATTTCGAGCATTTCGCGGCCCCCCAACCCGGCGCGCCGTTCGAGGTGACGCTGGCGGTCAGCGGCAAGACGCTCCGTGTCGGCGAGCAGCAGAGCCTGCTTGAAGCGATTGAGGCCGCCGGCGTCGATCCGCCCTATCTTTGCCGCGGCGGCGTCTGCGGCCAGTGCGAAACCAACGTCATCTCGCATGACGGCAAATTCATCCACAACGACCATTGGCTGAGCGAGGAAGAGCACCGTTGCGGCAAGAAGATCATGCCCTGCGTGTCGCGCTTCGAGGGCAGGTCGCTGGTGTTGGAGAGGTAGGAGGCGAGCTTGGGCATTACCTTTCGTAACGAAACGTTCCGTAACGATTTTACCTTCAGGAACAGCCCGGAGCACATCAGGCGGTTCCCGTTTCCGTTCCACGAAGACAGCTACATGTATGCGGTCAACATCGAGCCGCATGTTGTGGGGCCGAAGGGCAGCGTACTCGAAAACCTGATCGACGTCGACGAGCACTATGTCGCCGAGATGCAGGACCGCGCGCTGGTGCTGGCGGAAGACCCACTGCGCTGCCAGTCGTTGCCGCACATGACGCTGGCCGGCTGGGATCTGCTCGAACTCCTGATGGAACAGCAGGCGCTGGGTTATCCCGAGCACTTCACGCTGACGCGCGACGGCGACAAATGGCGCTGGATAAACCGGCCGCTCGGCATTGACGACAGCTTCACCTTCGGCGACGTGTCGACGCTGCCCTATGGACCGATGGAATACATCACGCGCCAGAGCCAGGGCGATTTCTGCATCCTCGACCAGCGCGACGGCAATCTGTGGATGGACGCCGGCATGGTCACCACTCAGGCCGACTGGTCGCTCGATTTCGACATCGGCATGAACTTCTTCGAATGGCACGCGCCGGTGCCGCTGGCGCATGAGAAGGGCATATTCGTCCGGGCGCTGAAGTTCCTCACCAACATCCAGCAAGGCAAGCCGGCGCGCCGGCTGAACTGGACGATGACCATCAATCCGCGCCTCGACACCAGCCCGGAAAACTATCACAAATGGGGACCGGACCGGACGACGGTGACATCAGAAAACGTTGGCGAGAAGGTCCATCTGCGCGTCGAGCTGCAGAGCTTCTGGCGGCTGCCCCGCTCGAACGGCATCGTGTTTCCGATCCGCTGCTACCTGATCAAGATGGACGAGCTGGTGACGCAGCCGAAATGGGCGCGGCGCCTGCACCGCGTCATCCGCGATCTTCCCGAGGAACTCGCCACCTACAAGGGCCTGACCCGCTATCGCCCGACGCTGCTCGAATGGCTGTCGAAACTGGACGACGGCAGCCCGACGAGCCCAGGGTTTGGGCCGGATTGAGTTTAATCTATAGTGTTTGCGATGCCTCTCACCGGGCAAAGCGTTGCTCGCGCCGATCATTGTGGAGCGATGGCAGATTTGAACCGGAGTTCTAAAGATGCCAGTTGTTCAAGAAGAGCCTTCGCCCCCGCATCCTGAAGAAATCAAATCAGTTTTCGATCTGCGAGTGGGGAAGCACATTACCTTGCAAGGCAGTGCCAGGATAACGCCGGCAGGCGTGATCTGCACCGGGATCGCGGTCGCCGCCATGACGCTTGCGCTTGGGTATCTTGCCTCATCAACCGGGCGCCGCAGGCGCTAGCGCATGTCGCCCAGAAGTGGCCCCGGTTTTGGGACACGAAGGGCCTCACCCCGCACTACTCTGCGGATAGCAGATGATCGAGAGATAGCGCATCGGCAGAACCGTCAGCACTTCCGGTCCGTGCGGTGCATCGGCGTCGAAGAACAGGCTGTCACCCGGCTTCATCGGGTAGAGATGGCTGCCATGCCGATAAACGACCTCGCCTTCCAGCATGTAGAGGAACTCCATGCCCTCATGCTGGAAGGTCGGAAACACATCGGAATCCTCGGTCAGCGTGATGAGATAGGGCTCGACGACAACGCCGCTGGTGTTCGATCCGATATGGCCGAGCAGATTATACTGGTGGCCGGCGCGCGTGCCTCGGCGCTCGACATCGAGCCCTTCGCCTGCTTTGACGAAGACGGCGCTGCGTTCCTCCTCGAAGCGGCGAAAGAAGGCGGTGACCGGAACGCCGAGCGCTCGTGACAGCGCCTGCAGCGTCGTCAGCGACGGCGAGGTGATGCCGTTTTCGATCTTCGACAGCATGCCCAGCGAAATGTCGGTGGCAGTCGCAAGATCGGCGACGGTGATGCCAAGCTTCTTGCGGAACGCCCGCACCTCGCGGCCGATCGCGACCTCCAGGACTTTTTCACGGATGTCGCGAACGGCGTGCGGGTTCTGGGTCAGTGGCGCCCGGATCGTTGCCGCGCCCTTCGGCAATGGCTTGGTCTTGGCGGGAGCTGTCCCATTCCTAATGTTCGAAGCTTTCTTCGCCATGTCGCCACCCCCGGGGTTCTCAGGATTTATTTCACTCACGGTGAACATATTCGCTGCGGATACCTAAGCGCAACTGCGGCAGCAAGCCGCTTCATGTCGAACCTCGTGCGCGCCGGATTTTCGCCGCCAGCAGTTTTGCTGAAAATCCGATCTGGTGAAGCGTGGTTTCAGGCAAAGGCCTGTTGACAGCATCGAAGGGGCAATTACTGTCCTGTCAGTGAAATTTGTTTCGCTGGGGAAATGAGAACGGGAGGCCCGCAATGAAAAGTCGTGTTGCCATCATTGGAGCCGGACCTTCCGGCATGGCCCAGCTTCGAGCCTTCAAGGCGGCGGCCGACAAGGGCGCGGACATCCCGGAAATCGTCTGCTTCGAAAAGCAGTCCGACTGGGGCGGCCTGTGGAATTACACCTGGCGCACCGGCCTCGACGAGCATGGCGACCCGGTGCATGGTTCGATGTACCGCTACCTCTGGTCGAACGGACCGAAGGAATGCCTCGAATTCGCCGATTATACGTTCGAGGAACATTTCGGCCGCCCGATCGGCTCCTATCCGCCGCGTGCGGTGCTGTGGGACTACATCAAGGGCCGCGTCGAAAAATCCGGCGTGCGCAAATGGGTGCGCTTCAACAGCCCGGTGCGCATGGTGACGTTTTCGGACGAGACAAAGAAGTTCACCGTCACCGCGCATGACCGCACCAACGACGTCACCTATTCGGAAGAGTTCGACAACGTCGTCGTCGCCTCAGGGCATTTCTCCGTGCCCAACGTGCCTTATTTCGAAGGCTTTTCGACCTTCAATGGCCGCATCCTGCACAGCCACGATTTCCGCGACGCCATGGAATTCAAGGACAAGGACATCCTCATCATCGGCCGCTCCTATTCGGCCGAGGATATCGGCTCGCAATGCTACAAATACGGCGCCAAATCGATCACCTCCAGCTACCGTTCGAAGCCGATGGGCTTCAAATGGCCTGACAATTGGCAGGAAGTGCCGCTGCTGCAGAAGGTCGTCGGCAAGACCGCGCATTTCAAGGACGGCAGCACCAGGGATGTCGACGCCATCATCCTGTGCACCGGCTACCTCCATTCCTTCCCGTTCCTCACCGAGGATCTGAAGCTCAAGACCGCCAACCGCATGTGGCCGGACGGGCTCTATGAGGGCGTCGTCTGGGAGAAGAACCCGCAGCTGTCCTATATCGGCATGCAGGACCAGTTCTACACCTTCAACATGTTCGACGCCCAGGCCTGGTTCGCCCGCGACGTCATCATGGGCCGCATAAAACTGCCTTCGGCAGAAGTGATGGCGGAGCACGGCGCGAAATGGCGGGCGCGTGAGGAAACGCTGGAAGACGCCGAGCAGATGATCTGGTTCCAGGGCGACTACACCAAGGAGCTCATGGAGCAGACCGACTATCCCGGCTTCGATGTCGAGGCTGTCAATCAGACCTTCATGGAGTGGGAGCACCACAAGATGGAGAACATCATGACATTCCGCGACAATGCCTACCGTTCGCTGATGACCGGCACGATGGCGCCGTTGCACCATACGCCCTGGCTGCAGGCGATGGACGATTCGATGGAAAGCTATCTGGAAGTGAAAGGGGTGGCGGCGGAGTAGGCGATAAGCCGCCCACCGCGCCACTGACAAGATGGTCGCGATTGCGGCCAGCGCGCGCCATCTCATACGCCCGCTGGCCAGACAGGAGGGCCAGAACTACAGTTTCACGCCGATGCTCGCCAGGAAGCTTTCCATACGGTTGTCAACCTCAGCCTTCGTCTCCGCCCACGCTGGGAACGACTGGAGAAGATTGTCGTGCCAGGCCATGAGGTTCGGATACTCCCGGAAGGGAGGCTTTGAACGATCGATCTGGGAGAAGGGCCCCCCAATATCGATATCAGCAAGCGTCAGAGCTTGGCCAACCATGAACTTGCGGCCTTCAAGATGCTGGTCGAGCACCTTTGCTGCGGCGCGAATCTTACCCTCGGCGAACGCGATGAGGGGTTCGTTCTTCGGTAGGCCCATGACCGTCTTCCCGACCCGCTCATCGAAGAGGGTGGTTGCGAAGATGCGCCATTGCTCGCCTGACCAGAACATCCACTGAAGGACCTGAAAGCGATCTTTTTCCGTGGTTCCGACCAGCGGCGAGTTTATCTTGTTAGCCAGATAAAGATTGATCGCGGCGGCCTCATAAAGAATGAAATCGCCATCTTCCAGAACCGGCGTCAGGCCGTGTGGATTGAAGCGCGATTTGAACTCGTCGGTCTGGCTTTCGCCCTTAAACAGATCGACGTTCACGCGTTCTAACTTGATGCCCATGATCTTCGCGGCGGTGGTCACGCGACGCAAGCTGCCTGAGCCCGCATCACCATAGATCTTGATTGTCATAGCTGTTCCTTTCGGTTCCGGGCCCGTGAACGGGCGGCCGAATGCCGATTCTCACATTCCTACTTCGAATGATATTGGCGCCTTCAGAATACTATCTATTCTGCTTTGGAATTATTGATGTATTGTGCGCTTGGTGGGTCGTCGCCTAGCCAGCAAGTTCGATCGACACCCGGTCGGGATAAAAGCGAGATAGCCGGCGATGTCGCCAACCGCTTCGAAGGGTGTCTCATAGGTCCAGACGCTGTTCAGCCCGGACTCTCCGAGGGGATGATTTGCGTCGGGTGTCAGAATTCTACGGTCGGCCATAAAGGCGTCCGTTCGATCGCGAATCTACGTCAGTTAAGCAATCGGGTAAGATCGGAAACGGTTATGTCTCCTGTTCTACTGAGGAATGGATGTGGTGGATAAGTTGGACGCGATGCGGATGTTCGTGCGCGTCGTCGAAAGCGGAAGCTTTTCACAGGCAGCGCGGGACCTCAATGTCAGCCAGCCGACCGTCAGCAAACAGCTCGCTGCGCTTGAAGCGCGGCTCGGGACGCAGCTCCTCGTGAGAAATTCGCGTGCCCTTGCCGTCACCCCCGCAGGACAGGACTATTACGAGGCCACCGTCCGTATCCTTCAAGATCTCGACTTCGTCGAAGAGAGAGTCCTTGAAGGGCAGTCGGCGCCCTCGGGGCTGGTTCGCGTGACCCTCTCGCCAGCCTTCGGGAGGATGTTCGTTATTCCCCGGCTGGCGGATTTTAGGAACCATTTCCCTGACGTCGCGATCGAGATGGAAGTCTCCGGGCGGCACGTTGACCTTATCGAGGAGGGAATAGACGTCGCGATCCGTATCGGTCGGCTTTCGGATTCGGCACTCGTCGCCCGGCGCATCGGCGATATGCGGATGATAACCCTGGCCTCCGCCGACTATTTTGCCCAACACGGCACGCCGCAAACGTTAGACGAACTGCGCAACCACCAGCGTATCAGCTATGTCTACCAGGGCGATATCATTGGGTGGGGCTTCCACGTAGACGGCCGGCAGGTCACGGTCGACGGTGGGGGAGCGTTCCGCACAAATGACGCCGAGCATGTCCGCGGCGCGGTCCTCGCGGGCCTCGGCATCGCCCATCACGCGAGTTGGTTGTTCACGGATGTGCTGGCCTCCGGCGAGGTCGTACGAATTTTGGACCAGCATGCGCCGCCGCCCTTCCCGATCAACGCAGTTACCGCTGCCGGACGGCGCATGCCCTCCCGAGTGCGGCAGTTCATCGATTTTCTCGCCGCGATTTGCGCCGAGGAGCCGGAATTGATGATAGGCGACTGCTAGCCCGTCATGGAGCGGACAGCTCCGGTCTGGCCTCGCACAGGAGGGCGCCGAACAGGCCTTTGTCGTCGCTCCAGTCGGCCATTGGCGACCATCCCGCTGCGCGCAGCAACAAGGTAGCGGCCGCATGGCTATACTTGTGGCTATTTTCAGTATGGATGGTTTCGCCGGCTTCTACCGCCAAAACGCGCTGATTGGGTTTGAACCATAGGCAGACTCACCAGGGAATTTTCTGCTCGCAACCGGTGGGTTTCACAAGCAACGCATCGATTATGCGAGGCTCGATAAAAATCATCTCATTGTACGTCGCGACTTGTTTCGCCGCACTACGGCCATTGTGCCGCCACGATCCGTGATTACCTCAAGGGTACACCGACCGTTCTTCTTGTCTTTTTCGACGTTGACGGCGCAGCGTTGGAAGTAGATCTGTCCGAAGGCGTCTGGACAGCTAGACAAGGAACGGAGGGGGACCTGGCGTCACTCCAGAGCACACGTGAATTCTTGGCTTGCGGAGGCGTTCTCCTTTCGGGCAGACGACCTTTGTCGAAAATGGTCGCGGGGCTTGGCTTGGCGGCGACAGTGGCGATCGTGCCTTGGCCGCTCTATTCGGGAGTTATGGCCAACGGAGTGACCGAGTTCGCGGTTGCCACTGCCATTCCGTCTCCTTTTCTGGATTTCCTCTCATCCGCCCCCGAGTTCGATCTAGGCACCACGCCGACCTCCGGACGCGAGGGAGAACGCACGCTGGCCGAGGCCCTGAAAAGCACCGTCTCCATTCTTTCCGAAGGCGCCGAACAGATCGTCACCGGTATGTCGGTGCACGAGTTCGGCACGTACAAGGTGTCGCAGCACGTCGCCAGCGAAATCCTCCGTGCAGCCAAGGACACCCAATTTCCCGCCGATACGCTTTTCGCGATCGCCGAGAAGGAATCCTCTTTTGACGTCGACATTCGCCCGCCTAAAGGGTCGGCACTTGGTCTTATGCAATTCCTCGACCAGACATGGCTCGAGGCCGTGAAGAACCACGGCGCAGAATTCGGCCTGGGCGAAGAAGCGGAACTGATCCGGACCCGCCCCGATGGCAAGCGCGAACACCATTTCGTCGAGGACAAGGCCGAAGAACAGCGCATCCTAGAGATCAGGCGCGATCCCTATCTGTCGGCAGCGTTTGCGGCCAAGAACCTTCTTGCGGCCAAGGAAACTATCGAGGCCCGTCTTGAGAAGGTCATGGACGAAAGGGATCTCTACCTCCCCCATTTCCTTGGCACGAACGGGGCAGCAACGCTCCTGTCGAATGCCGATGAGAAGCCAAATGTCAAAGCCAGCAAACTCTTCCCCAAGGCAGCGCGCTTCAATACCGCGATATTCAAGGCCAACGGAAGACAGCTCACCGTCGGCCAGTTTCACCAGCGTATGCGCTCCTTCCTAGAAGCCCGCATCGGCAAATACAGCGATGTCGAGAACCGCGTGAAAGAGGCTGGCCTGTCGTCCTGGACAGCCGACATCGAAAATCTCGTCTACGCTTTGAGCGAACGGCTGACGACGGCAAGGCAGCGATACCAGCCAGGCTGAGCCGCTTCATTTCGGAGGGCTTTCCGGCCTGCCGGCCTTCGGCCAGGCCGGGATCGGATGGCTGCGCCGGCCCTACGGCAACGGTCCCACTGGAGCCGCCGCTTTGCGACAATGCGCGAAGCTGTGGTCAGCGATCGCCGTCCATTGCGGGGTAGAAGGATAGGAAAGTCCGAATAATATTGGAACTAAGCGGCTCCTTGGTGGTTTGATTTCCCACGCAGCTTTGCGGGCCGAACCCAATGACAGGGGGATCAGGAAAGAACGCCGGACATCGGTCTTGCCAGCGGCGATCCCGCCGGAGATCGGGGCGGAAACCCCATCCTCCGAGCTTCAGCCGGTATGTCTCAGCCGGCCGAGCCACATGCCGATCAATTGAGGATCGCCGGATGAGAGGTCCGCGATGTCGTCAACTGTCCCAGGCCCAACTGTTGCCTTAGGCCCAATTTTTTCGGGCAAATCATCCAGCCTGCTTGCGATGGTCGGCCTCTTTGTCGTTGCGCTCGTGGTGACGGCCACCGTGGGTTTGCTGCGGCAGCCGCGACAATACCGCGTCGATCCCCCCGTATCGGCGGCACTTGAGGGGCTGCGCCTGATGCCGAACGGCATAGCGGGCGCTCCTCCGGAAGTCTATTTTGCGCTGGGCCAACCCTATGAGAGGACGGCTTACGACCTTAACCAGGGCAAGCGCCTCTATTCCTGGTTCGGCTGCGCATCCTGTCATGGTGACGGAGAAGGTGGGGCCGGGCCATCGTTTCTGGATGGGTGGTGGCTTTACGGGCCATCGATGGTCTCGATTGCGGCTTCCATTCGTGATGGGCGCCCGCACGGCATGCCGGCGTTCCGCGACAGGATGACAATCGCTGAAATTTGGCAGCTTGCCGGCTACATCAAAGCCGTCGAGGCCTATTCCGCCAAGCTGACCGCGCCCAGCCGCAACGACGAGCGGCAGACGCGGCCCGCCGAGAACCGTGCCCCGGCTGCGATCCTCTTCGAGCAGGATCCGGCTCCGGTCCATCCAGAGCAGGGGCCGTCGCTTTGAAAAGAGCCGCGGTTTCCCTCTCGCTCCTGCTTTTGCTTTCAGGATGCGGCGGCGTTCAGTCGGCTCTCGACGCGCACGGGGATAATGCCATCCTCCTCAAAGGCCTGATCGTCTTCGTCGTGGCGACCTGTTTCGCCGTGTGGATCGTCGTCATGCTCGTGCTCGTCTGGTCGCTCGTCCGCCGCCGTGATCGGCAAGCGATGGACGATGGAAGCTTGGATCGACGCATGACGATAGCCGTATCCGGAGCGGTCGCGGCGACGGCGCTCATCATCAGCGGCTTGACGATCGCCAGCTTTTACACGACGCGTGGCCTCGATCCGGCGCGGGATACCAGCCTGACGATCCGTGTCCGCGCCCAGCAATGGTGGTGGCGGTTCATTTACGAAGACGCCGATCCAGCGCGGTCCTTCCAGACTGCCAACGAACTCCATATTCCGGTCGGGAAAGACGTGCGTGTGCTGCTCGAAAGCAGCGACGTCATCCACTCCTTTTGGGTGCCGAGCCTTGCGGGAAAGCAGGATCTTATACCGGGACGAGCGAATGTCCTGACATTTCGGGCGGAGCGGCCAGGCGTCTATCGCGGTCAATGCGCCGAGTTCTGCGGGCTTCAGCACAGCCATATGGCTCTTTTTGTCATCGCGGAAGATGAGGAGAGCTACCGGCAATGGGCATCAGCACAGCGGAAAGAAGGGCTGGAGCCGCGCGAGCCGGAAACGGCCGCCGGCAAAGCCGCGTTCATGGCGAGACAATGTGCGGCCTGCCACACGATCCGCGGGACCGAGGCATCCGGAATCACCGGTCCGGATCTGACCCATATGGGAAGCCGCAGCACTATCGCCGCCGGGCTGCTAGAGAACACCCGCGGCTCGCTTGCAGCCTGGATCGCCGACCCGCAGACGCTCAAGCCCGGGAACAACATGCCGATAGTGCCGCTCTCGGCTGACGAATTGCGGCAGATCTCCGCCTATATGGGCAGCCTGAAATGACGATCGAGCAGAGATCGTCGGCAGCGACCGACGTCGATCTGGACGATGTCGAACTCGACCGTCGGCTCGATCGGACATGGGCCCGACGAACGGGCTTTTGGGGTGCAATCGCTGCTGTTGACCACAAGGTGATCGCGCGGCGCTACATCGTGACCGCATTCGTGTTCCTTATCCTCGGCGGCATGCTCGCGCTCGCGATGCGCATCCAGCTGGCGCAGCCGGAGGCACGCTTTATCGACGCGGATCGCTACAACCAGATCTTCACCATGCACGGGTCGAACATGATGTTCCTGTTCGCCGTGCCGGTGATGGAGGCCATGGCGGTCTATCTCGTGCCGCTGATGGTCGGCACCCGAAACATAGCCTTCCCGAGACTGAACGCCTTTTCCTATTGGATATTCCTGGCCGGCGGACTGCTGCTCTGGATCTCCTTTGCGCTCGACACGGCGCCGGACGTCGGTTGGTTCGCATACGTGCCTCTCTCGGGGCCTGAATATGGCTCGGGCAAGCGCGCTGACATCTGGGCGCAGATGATCACTTTCACCGAATTGTCGGCGCTCGCGGTCGCGGTGGAAATTGTCGTAACCGTTTTGAAGCAGCGCGCGCCGGGCATGTCGCTCGATCGAATACCGCTGCTGGTCTGGTCCATGCTCGTCATGGCGTTCGTCGTTATCATGGCGATGCCGGCCATCATGTTCGAGAGTTCGACCCTGATCATGGACCGGCTTGTCGGAACGCAATTCTACAATCCTGCCGAAGGTGGCGATGTGCTGCTCTGGCAGCACCTGTTCTGGTTCTTCGGCCATCCGGAGGTCTACATCATCTTTCTGCCGGCGGTCGGCATGGTTTCAGCGATCCTGCCGACATTCGTGCAGCGTCCGATTTTCGGCTATCTACCGCTGGTGATGGCGCTGATCGCGACCGGAGTGTTGGCGTTCGGGCTGTGGGTGCATCACATGTTCGTGGTCGGCCTGCCCAGGCTCGGTGAAAGCTTTTTCACCGCATCGAGCATGGCGATCGCGATACCCGCGGGCGTCCAGATCTTCTGCTGGCTGGCAACGCTCTGGGCGGGGCGTCCGGTATTCAAGACGCCCCTGCTCTTCGTGATCGGCTTCATCGTCACATTCGTGATCGGTGGCCTGACCGGCGTTATGGTGGCGTCGGTGCCGTTTGACGCTCAGGTCCACGACACCTATTTCGTCGTCGCGCACTTCCATTACGTGCTGATCGGCGGCGCGATCTTTCCTTTGATCGCCGGCATCTACTACTGGTTTCCCAAGATGACCGGCCGGATGATGAGCGAGCGGCTCGGGCGGTGGGCATTCTGCCTGATCTTCGCCGGCTTCCACCTTACCTTTTTCCCGATGCACATTCTCGGGCTGCAGGGCATGCCGCGCCGCATCTACACCTATCAGCCGGAGATGCCCTGGGGCGGGCTTAATCTGTTCATCAGCCTCAGCGCGGTCATCCTGTCCTCAGGCTTTCTCGTCTTCTTCATCGACGTCGTCCGCGGTTGGTCGGCCGGCCCGCCGGCCGGGCAAAATCCATGGAACGCATCGTCCCTTGAATGGGCAATGAATTCGCCGCCTCCGTCCTATAATTTCCGGCGCATTCCGGTCGTCGATGCGCGCGATCCTCTTTGGTGTGGATCTGATGAACTGCCGGTGGCGTCCGGCCTGCGCACCGATCGTCGCGAACTTTTGATCAGCAGCATCGTCGAAGCCCTGCCAGAAGCGCGCGAGTCGTCGCCGCGGGATTCCGTCTGGCCATTCTGGGCGGCCATAGCCACGTCGATCATGCTGATCTGGTCGATGTTTTCGCCCTGGGCCATCGTCTGGGGCTCCATCCCGATCGCGATCGCCCTGATCGGATGGTTCTGGCCGAAGGGCATTGCGGAGGATGAGTCGTGAAGGAACGGCCGGTCCTGGACGTCTCGAAACTGCCGCTGCACGGCATGGGAACGGCAAGTCCCGCCTGGTGGGGCACATGCACCTTCATGCTCATCGAGGGATCCGCCTTCGGCCTCGCCATAGCCGTCTATTTTTACCTGATGAGCCTGGCGCCGCACTGGCCGCCCGATGCGCCACCGCCCGATCTGTTTGCCGGAACATGTCTGACAGTTCTGCTCCTGGCGAGCGTCGTGCCGAACGTCCTCGTATCCCGTTGGGCGCAGCAGAGAAAACTGCGAAGGGTTCGCATCGGCCTCATCGTGATGGCGCTGTGCGGCATAGCGCCACTCGCGTTGCGCATCTTCGAATTTCCGGCTCAGCATGTGAGCTGGGATGACAGCGCCTACGGCTCGATTGTATGGACAATACTTGGCCTTCACACCGTCCATATCATCACGGATCTTATCGACACGCTGGTGTTGACGTGCCTGATGTTTTCTCGGCACGGCGACAACGTTCGTCGATATGGTGATGTCGAAGACAACGCGCTCTATTGGAACTTTGTCGTCATTGCGTGGCTTCCTTTGTATGCCTGCATCTACTGGGTGCCACGTCTATGAGTATCGGAGCGGCGAGGTATATAGGATTTTTGGCGCCGGGCGCATGGGCGATCAACACCCAACTCGGCCAAATGCTTCCCCATCTGGACTGTGCCAGCAGCACAGGCTGGACGGCTGGCGCGGCATTCGCCGCTACCGTTCTGGCGCTGACGGGCGTGCTCGTCGCGCGCAACGGTGGCGTTTCGACAGCCTCTAGAACGAAGCTCTTCATCAGCAGGCTGAATGTATTCCTCGGCCTTGCCTTCGCCTTTGCGCTTGTCCTGCAGGGGGCAGCTACGCTGCTGCTGAGTGCATGCGAACGCTGACTGCCATCATGCTGCTTCTGATGAGCGTCAGCCAAGTGGCGGCGCATAACGGGGACGCGCATGGCTCGGCATTCGTCTGGACTTTCGATCCGTGGATCGTCGTTCCGATCGCCCTGGCCGGCGCTCTCTACGCAGCCGGTTCGTTCAGGCTGGCGCAGCGGTCGAACAGTCGTCAGTCCCTGATCAGATCCGCAGCCGCCTATTGGTTGGGGTGGATCGTGCTGGCAGCTGCCTTGGTATCGCCTCTGCACTATCTAGGCGAGCACCTGTTCACCTTCCATATGATCGAGCATGAGCTCGTCATGGCGGTTTCGGCGCCGCTTTTTGTGCTCGCGCGACCAATCGGCGTGCTGCTCTGGGGCCTGCCGCGGTCGATCCGGCATCTGGTCCGTAGCGCCATGAAAACGGCTGTTGTAGGAAAGACCTGGAACGCCTTGGGGACAGGACCCGGCGCAACCATCCTGCACGGCGTCGCCATATGGGTCTGGCATGCGCCAGTCCTGCTCGACGCAACGGTGAGCGACATAACGCTTCACCGCCTACAGCATCTGAGCTTCTTCATCACGGCGATCCTCTTCTGGTGGGTAATGGTCTGGCGAAGCGACCGCGGCTTTGCCTCGTGGCACCTCTTCCTCACCATGTTGCATACCAGCATTCTCGGCGCCCTGATCGCGCTTGCACCGCGCGCCATCTATGTGGCGCAGACGCGAGCCGCCGATGACTGGGGCCTTACGCCGCTCGAAGATCAGCAATTGGCAGGCATCGTGATGTGGGTGCCCGGCGGCATCATCTATGCCGGAGCGGCGCTGACGATGCTTGCGCTGTGGATCGCGAATTCGGGCAAGGGAGGTCTCGATGCCAGTCGTTTCCCTTCGCCCTGACTTCCGTCTTGTTCTGGCGAGCGCCCTGCTGGTGTTGCTGTCGGTCGGGATCGGAGCCAACCTCATCAAAGACCGGGAGCAGCGTCGCGCGGTGGCGATGGCAATGACCGGCGGGGATCCGTCACGGGCCCCGGCGATTTTCCGCAGGTATGGATGTGGAGGGTGCCACGTCATCCCCGGCATTTCAGGCGCGGACGGCAAGGTCGGCGGCCCGCTTGTCGATCTGCGGCAGCAGGTCTATGTCGGCGGGGTCGTCAACAACACCCCGGACAATCTCGTCCAATGGATTGTTTCCCCGCAGCGCCTTTCACCGCGGTCGGCGATGCCCGCAACCGGTATTTCGCAAGCAGAGGCGAGGGATCTTGCGGCCTATCTCTACGCACGCTGAGTCAGGGATGCGGCGTCGGCCGTGCCGGCAGCGATTTGATGTAGCGCGCGATCGCCACGCGGTCGCTTTGCGGCAGTTGAGCGATATTGGAGACGACATCGGCCATCGACGATCCCAAGCGCCGGCGTTCCGGCGTTCTCCCGCTCGTCAGAATTTCTGCTATCTCGGTCTCGGACCAGTGGCCGATACGGCTCGGCGTGATGTTCGGTGCAAATCCGGTACCCTCTGGATCGGGACCTCCCGCGAACCGCGTCGACGGCTTGATTGCCCCAAGGATGTTGCGCATCGAATGGCAGTCGTCACAATGCCCAAGCACCTCGACGAGATAGGCGCCCCGATCATGAAGGGGATCGCCGTTCAGGCGTGCCTCTGATCCGCCCTCGTCGAAGAACAGCACTTTCCAGAGGCCAAGAAGACGGCGGATCCGAAACGGCAGAGGCAGGTCGTGCGGCGGCGGCCGCCCCGAAACGGCCGGCAGCGTTCGCAATTGGCGTAGAGATCCCCAACGTCCTCGATGCGCATACCCGTGTAATTGGGATAGGGGAACGCGGGATAATAATGTTCACCGGCCGGCGAGACGCCGGAGATCAGCGCATTTGCAAGATCGGCGGCTGACCATGATCCGATTCCGTCGATGGGGTCAGGTGAGATGTTGGGAACGCGGAAGGTTCCGAAAGGGGATGCCAGTGCTAGGCCTCCACCGAGATCGAGCGGATCGGGTTGGCCTGGCCTCGCATGGCAGGAACCGCACCCTGCCGCAGCAAAGACGAGCCGCCCACGAGCCACGTCGCCTCCCATCAATGTTCGATCGTTAGGGGCAAACCGAGGGGTCGCCGCCGTGATGAACCAAAGCGTGGGAAGCAACCCCGCGATGATGACGGCGAGCACCCATAACCAGCGTAGACTGCTCGCTCGGCTACGGTTCGCCAGTAGGCGACGCTCGAGCAAGACACCCCGAAGCGCTGCGTCACGAGCGGGGCCATTGCCGTCTTTTGTCATCGAGTTCATCGCGCTTGGGCAGCTGGAGCTCACAGCGTTCGAAATTCCCGCCACCTCAGCGGCATGACTAGAACAAATGCCCGAGACACAAGTTCCCGATTTCTGGCGACGTTGCCGCATTGGTGGGTCCAATGAATGCAGGAAAGGCAGCCGCACAGCGAGCGGCTATTCCTGGCTGGAAATGTACCTGCGAGCCAACCGCTCCAGCGAAAACGAGATACCTTCAAATCCCCTATGCAGAGATATTAGTTGCTGCGAGCCTCGCGCACGTCTTTCGTCGCCTCAATGATCCGCTCGAGCAGGGCATGGAGATCGTCGCGGTGGCCGCTGCGGCCGGCGGGGCCATTTTCATCGGAAGTCATGACCACGGTCAGCGCGCGCCCGGGCACAACATAGACCATCTGCCCGCCATACCCCCACCCGTAGAAGACCGCTTCGCCTGCGATCTGCCGGATGAACCAACCATAGCCATAACCGTCACCGGTGAAACGGGAGGCGGTGCGTGGCTGCCAGGAGAGCTTGATCCAATCGGCCGGCACGAGTTGCCGTCCGCCGCGGCTCATCCCGCCGTTGCGGTAGAGCTCGCCAAAGGCGAGCAGCGAGCGCGGGCTCATGGCCATCTGGTTGCCGCCGAGATAGATGCCCTGTGGGTCCCGGTCCCAGGCGGCGATTGAAAAGCCCTCCTGCGGCCCCAGCCATTCGCGCGCCAGTTCCAGGGTTGAGCGGCCGGTCCGGCGCGTCAGGATCGCCGAAAGGAGATGGGTTGAGCCGGTGGAATAGAGCATGGTACCGCCCGGTTCGCCGTCGAAGGGCATGGCGAGCGCTGCCCGCACCCAGTTGTCGCTTGCCACCCAGCGCCCGTAGTTTGGGCCGGAGGTCCGACCCAGCCCTGCCTGCATGGAAAGCAGATGACCGATCGTAACCTCCTGCAGCCGCGGATCCACGTCGGCGGGCAGGTCGGCTTGAAGAAGCGGAGCGATCTTTTGGTCAGTGCCTTGGAGCACGCCCTTGTCGATGGCGATGCCGACGAGCGCGGAGATGATCGACTTGGAGGCCGATTTTACGTTGGCAGGACGTGCCGGAGAGTGGCCGCGATAGCCACGCTCCGCCACCACCGCGCCCTCATGCGCGACGGCAACCGTGCGCAGCGGCGCCAGGCGCTCGGCCTCGTCGAAGAGCTTTTCAAGCCGCTGCTCCAGGCCATCCGCACCGTGCGCAGTGACGGAAAGGATGAGGAGAAGGGCTAGAACCACGGTGGAGAACTTCAGCATGAAGCCAGCTTGGGATGCATTTCGGGCAAGACCAAGGTGACGCGCGGGCAGAGACGCCTGCCTTGCAGAAGGTCAGTCGACATGGCTGGCCGCTTGGGGCACGGACGGTCGGAACTTGCAAAGCCCTGAATGCGCTCGTTGAGTACCGCCAAATCGTATCGCGCCACTTGGTTATTTCCAGATCTATGATAGCCCGGCGGCACGGGCTCTGGATGTCTGCTCTTAGGCAATGCTGAAAGCAGCCAGTCCGCATTCGGCCCATAGGCGGCCGGGCGATCGAAGGCCTCTCCAGGTCTTGGTTGCTTTGCAGGCCCCGGCCCCTCCTATTGCATGATTCGAAATCTGCCCTGAGTTGTGTTCTAATGCATCGATCCATCGTTCGACCCTGGGAAGAGTGGGGATATGGGCGCTGCGTTCGATTTGAACTCGATCAGCTCGGCGTTTGCCGAAGCTGCACTTGACCCGGGACTCTGGGGATCGGCAATGGAGGCCGTCTCGCAGGCTACTCGGAGCTACGGTGCGATCCTTTTTGACGTGAACAATCATTTGCCCGGCATCCCGCGCGGCCGCACGTTAGAGCCCTCGTTTGATGAGTACGTGAGAGGCGGTTGGATCGACAGGGACATCCGCTACCGAATAGCTCCCGTCCTTCACCAGCGGGGTGCCGGTGTCGATCTCGACATCGTCTCGGAAGCCGAAATGGCACGCCATCCATATTATCAGGAATTCCTCGCCCCATTTGGTTTGCGGTGGTTTGCCGGGGTGAAGGTGGCTGCAGGAGATGACCTTTGGTGCCTCTCGATCCAAAGAACGAGCCGGCAGGGACCATTCAATCGCCGGGAAGTCATTGAACTGGCGGATTTATCGCAGCGATTGGGAACTGCGGCCGCCTTTGCCTGTGCGATCGGCTATGCCCGGTTCGAGGCGGCGTGCGACGCCTTCATGGCGACCGGGACGCCGGCTGCGATGTTGGGGCGCGACGGTGCCGTTGTCGGGATCAACGGACCGGCCGAGGCGCTGCTAGACCAGGACCTCAGGATTGTATCCGGGCGGCTTGTTTCCGGGAGCAGGAATGCCACCGATACATTCGACAGGAGCCTGAACGAGTTGCTCCGAACTCCCGGCTCGGCCGCAATGATGCCGCCCGTCCAGCTGCCGAGACCGCACGCCGGAGGACGTCCGCTGCTGGCTTACCTGCTGCGGCTGCCGAAGGTCACGCACAATTCCCTTTCGCCCTGCCAGGCCGCCGCGGTCTTCGTCGACCCCGACATTCGGTCGCGGCCCACGGAGACGGTTTTGATGTCCTGTTTCGGGCTGACCCGGGCCGAGGCCAAACTGGCGGGGATGTTGGCTGGGGGAGATTGCCTGCTCGCCGTAGCCGAGCACCTCTGCATCACGTATGAGACAGCCAGAAACCAGCTGAAAGCTGTCTTTGCGAAGACCGAAACCCATCGCCAGTCTGATCTGATGGCTCTGCTCTCCAGGCTTCGGGTAGGAGCACAGTAGCCATTACCCAATTGGGTCATGCAGACGGCAACCATTCCCTTTTATGATGTTCTCGATCGGGCGTACGCCAATTTTTGGCAAGGAGGACGCCATGTCGACGAGAATTCCATCAATGTCGCGAAGGAGCCAGATCATGCCTTTGGGCTATTCCGCGATAGGAAAGGCAGTCCTTTTCACGGCAATGGCCTGCTTTGTTTCAACAGCGACGGCTGGCGGGTTGATTGGCGATTTGGTCAACACGATCGCCCCGGGCGTCGGAACCAGGCTCGATGACGCGCATCGCGAAATAAAGGAGGCAATCCCTCCATACAAAGCCATAGAGGAGGGAACGTCGCAACTCGTCAATGAAACCCTTGTCCAGTCCGGTGCGCCCATCCTGCAGGAATTGATTGCCCGCTCAAGAGACGACGCTTTGAACAATGGGGTGGAGCCAGTACCTCCCGAGATCCGGAACAATTTGGTCGGATTTATCCCGGACCGCATCCTCGATGCGGCAAGATTTAGAGTTCAGGGCGGCGGCGATCTTACGCTCCAGGTGAACTCAATTCGATATGGCGAGGCGCAGGCGATTACGCTGGATTACGTGATCGTCTTCAAGGACCAAAATGACGCCCTCTACAATCCAACTCTTTGGGTTCATGAACTGACGCACGTTGGGCAGTATCAGCAATGGGGCTTGCATGACTTCGCCATCCGCTATCTCAGGAGCCACGAAAGCGTCGAGCGTGAAGCTTACGAAGCCGAGACAAGATATTTGGCATGGGCAGCCATTCGCAACTCCAACGAGTTTTCTTCGACAGGACAAACGACCGAGTTCATGGTCAACCGTCCGGTCGCCAATTTTTCGGCGAGCGGAAGCTCCAATGTCTGCCATACCTGGATAGGTCCTTGCCAAGTCAATGGTTCCGCTCCGGTTGGAACTCCCTGTTGGTGCGACACGACTCAAGGGCCGATTACGGGCGCACTCGTGCCGCTTGCCATAGTGCCGACCCCGGCGGCTGCCGGAGCAGGGTTCCCGCCAGGCTTTGGAATGCAGGTTTGCGGGTGCTGGGGGCCAACACCCGCTTCAACTGCACCTGAACCCCGTTGCGCAAACCAAATGGTCCAGATCAATATTTGTCCTGCGATGTGTGCTCCGGGACATCCCGCATATGCCTATGTTTGCATGTAAATAGAAGCGAGATGTGTTGATCAGCAACCGTTGGAGCAAGCAATGCGAACGCTGAGAATAGCTTGGGCGGCCGCCGTCCTTCTGGTCGGCGCTGTGCTTGCCATATCCTTTGCAAGCAGCGCTTTCCTTTTCTTCAAGGAGCAATCAGCAAACAGCAGAAGCTTTGAACTCCATCAGAACTTTTTGGAATCCGCTGTTGCGAAACACGTTTCGGTCGTCATGCCTATCGATACCATCAACAGCGCCGCTTCCGAATTCGCAACCAGTTTCCGGGTCGCACCCCTTCGGTCCGTATTGCAGATTCATCGACTGAAATTCTTGCCATCCAGTGGTTTTCCTGAAATTGAAGGCTCGTTTGTCTTGGAGAGCGAGTTGTCGGTCGTTCCCAGCATCCAAGGGACATTCTCCGCGCAGGTTGAGATCACAAAGGGAGATCGAGAGGCCAAACTCGGTATAGCCTTTCTCGATATTGATAAGTTGCGCATCGGTGCTGAAGGTTTCGATACGCCTATCCCACGATTGGTTTCCCGCATCATTTCAGCCGCCGGCCTTGTCTTTGCAGCTGATGGCGTCATCTCCTTCGACCCGACATTCGAGTTGTCCCAGGACGTCAGTGCGACAATTCCGAACTTCTCGAAGAGAATCGGCGGATCAGGCGTTACGTTCGGTTTCTCAATGAAGCCTGTTTCCCTCAAGGCTGCAGTCGGCGATGCTCAAATTGTAGGGGACGGCGCTGTCATTTTGGCGCTTGCGTCCATCGACAACGGAGGGTGATCCGATGCGACTGTTCCAGGCGACAGTGCTCGTAGGCCTTTTGGGGGCCGCCTCACACCTTGCCGCGCACGCTCGTCCCGCTGAAACAGAGACTGGAAACGGCCGGGTAAGTTCAGCGGTCGAGATTTGCCCATCGTTCAAACCGGAAGCGCCGCAGTTTTTGGCAGTGGCCGATTTGGAGAAGCTGCAGGAAGTCTTGTTAGCGCTCATTCGCGCGAATATTCCCTTGGCTGTGGCTGGGCGAAGCGTCGCCATAGACGGTCAGATTTGGGCGAGCGGCAACAACTTTCTCGAGTTCCACGACAGACCATCCATAACACTGGGTGTTCAGATAACGGATTTTCAACTTGGTCCCCATGAAGAAGGCCCTATCAGGTGGACGGGCAGCTTCACCACAAATGTTCAAGGCGCCGTACATCTTAAAAAGATGCTGGCCAGGATCGGTTCTCACAACACTGTCGCGGTCCGCAAAGACGGGGTTTCCGTTGCTTTTGCAATCAACCTGTTTTCCGTTGCAAACAAATGGGCCAGCGGCAAAGTGGACCTGCTGTCGCCAACAGAGGTCCCGGTCACGATCAACGCCTCTCTGTGGGGCATAGGAATCGGCCACCCGATAGCCGTTCCTGTTCCTGTCGGGCCAGTCCTTGAGTTTGCCTTCGACACACAGAGCGCCATTGACTTCTCAGGAACGAAATTCGAATTGAGACCTGTTCGATCCGATGCTGGCAAGGAACATTCGTTTTGCGTAGTCGGCTCTTTGACAAGCTTGAAAATCCAGGAAACAGCTCGCAATAACTGAAGGCAGCCGGGTGTATCGGGAGCCCGACCAAGGACTTTGCTCATTCGTCTGGGACTAAACGCGCCCGCATTCGACCCAATTGGGTCATGCGGGCGATGGCAATCCCACTTATGATGCCTATCGACGCGCTTCCACCCTTGAGGGTGAAGCGCTCAATGCTTCGGTTCCTTACAATGAGGCTAATCTCTCGCTCCGCCGAATCGGTTGTGGGGAAGGCAATGAAATTGCGCAGACTTTGGTACGTCGCCGCGCTGGTGTCTTCTTTCCTGGCGAGCGAAGCCCAAGCGACTGACTATTTGTTCCACGTATCGTGCCAGAACGCCAACCTCGTGGTGGAATGGAAAACGGGAGACATCGACCCAGGACGCGAGTTCCTCAGGGTGTCGACCGGCACCAAATACCCCAACTGCACGGTTTCGGATTACAACCAAGCCCGTGACAGCAATTTGCCTCGCGAGAAATACGAGCATGTTGCTGGCGTGATAGCCGGGATACCCCTGATCGGAACGATGATTTGCTATTTCTTCGGCTGCGGTTAGGGGGTGGATGCGAAACAAACCGTTGCGCCCCTGCCGATTGCGCTCGGCGATCCCGAATCGGACCCTCGTACTCGTTGTGGACCCCATTCCCGAGTTGACCCGCATTGCGCGTGCTCACGCATCCCGACGGCCGTCGCCTACAGCGTCAAAGCCTTCTTCGAATTCGTGGCTCGGACGTCGAGGCGATGAAACCGATCTTGAACGTCCGCTCTGAATATTTACCGCCCGAACCCGTCAGTCCGTTTGCGGCCCCAGAGCTGACATTCTTGCGATCAGCTTGGCAGGGACAGCTTCTGGAAGCCGACGTTTCGCGGCGCGCGCGATCCTCTATTTCCGGCTATCCCAGCCTAGCCCGTGCCTTCGCCGTCCAGGCGTTGAACAGCCGGTCGGCGACGATGCCGATGAAGGCGATGGCGAGGCCAGCGACAATGCCGCGGCCGGAATCGGCCTTGGACAGCGCGATAAACACCTCCTGGCCAAGATCGCGCGTGCCGACCATGGCGCAGATGATGATCATCGCCAGCGCCATCAGGATCGTCTGGTTGACGCCGAGCATGATCTCCGGCAGCGCCAGCGGCAGCTGCACGCGCAGGAACGTCTGGCGTTTGGTGCAGCCCGAAACCTTCGCCGCCTCGATCAGTGCCGGCGGCACCTGCCTGAGGCCGTGATTGGTGTAGCGGATGGCCGGCACCACGGCGAAGGCGACGGTGGCGATCATCGCCGTCACGTCGCCAACCCGAAACAGCATCACCACCGGGATGATGAAACAGAACGACGGCAGCACCTGCAGCGTGTCGATAACAGGGGTGACGATCTTTTCGACACGGTCGCTGCGCGATGCCATCAGCCCGATCGGGATGCCGATCAGGCAAGCGATGAAAGCCGAGATACCGCAGAGATAGACCGTTGCCATGGTTTTTTCCCAGAGGCCAGTCACCGCGCAGAACACGGTCAGCGCCGCGACCAGAGCGGCCAGGCGAAGGCCGCCGAGCTGGTAGCCGGCAAGACCGAGCAGGAACACCGCGCCGAGCCATGGGAAGCCTTCGCAGAAGGCGCGCACCGGGTTCAGCACATTGAGGATCAGCGCCACGCGGAACGCCTCGATCGTGTCGAAGAAGTTGATCGTGATCCAGCTCACCGCTGTCTTCCACATTGGTGCGGTGGTCAGGGTGATCGCCTTCGGCACTGCGGCGAAGGCCGGCACGAACAGGCCAAGCAGCGTCGTTGCTGCAAGGATGGCGATGGCCAGCGTCAGATTCGGATAGCGGCGCCAGAAGCTCGGGCTGGTTTCCTGATAGACATGGCCCTGCGCGTGATTGCGCGCGATCGCCTGGCTCAGCCGGTCGAGCGCGATCGCCAGTGCGACGATGGCGAGGCCGGCTTCCATCGCCTCGCCGACCTTCAGTGCCCTGAGCGCCAGCAGCACGTCGTAGCCAAGGCCGCCGGCGCCGATCATCGAAGCGATGATCACCATATTGAGCGCCAGCATGATGACCTGGTTGACGCCGACCATCAGCGCTGGACGCGCCGATGGCAAAAACACCCGCCACAGTTTTTGGCGCGCCGTGCAGCCGGCCATTTCGCTGAAATCGTCGATCTCGGACGGCACCCGCGACAGCCCAAGCATGGTCGCCCGGACCATTGGCGGCGTCGCGAAAATGGCCGTCGCGATCATCGCCGAAACCGGGCTGTTGCCGAACAAAAGCAGCATCGGGATCAGATAGGCGAAGGTCGGTATGGTCTGCATCAGGTCGAGGGCAGGGGAGATCAACAGCCTCTCCGCCCAAGGCTTGCGCCAGGCCCAGATGCCGACGAACAGCCCGGTGACGATGCAGAACGGCACGGCGATGGAAATCAGCCCCAGCGTCAGCATGGCGCTGGTCCATTGGCCGAACAGCGCGATGTAGAGGAAACAGCCGCCGACCAGCGCGCCGAGCTTCCAGCCGCCGGCGGCGCGTCCGGCCAGGAATGCGGCGGCACAGACGCCAACCCATGACAGACGCGGCAGAACGACCATATCCGCGCCATGGCCGATCTTGAAATTCTTGGCCAAAAGATTGAGCGCGAAATCGAGCGGCACGTTGAGCGCCGCGGTGATCGACCGCGTCAGCCAGGCTAGGTTCCGCTTCAGCCAGTTCATCAACACGCTGACCCAGTCGGCAACGGGAACGACTGCATCGGCCGGATAATTGACGGCCCAAGGCATTCTGTCCTGCAGCAGGAACACGATGAGCACGGCGGCGAGTGCGCAGGCCCAGATAACCAGCCAGGTCTGAACCGGCCGGGGTCTCGCTGCGCTGGCGCTTGCCGTCACCGTCATGCGCCGGCCCCATGACGATCGATGCCGGCCAGAAGATCGATCACCGCTTGCGGCGTGACCTCGCCGATCGGCTTGCCGGTGCCGTTGACCACCGCGAACGGCTTGCCGGCCGAGACGATGTCGGCCGAAAAACTTGATATCTTGGCATCCGGCGTAACCGCGCCGCCATGCTCGGTGCCGTCGCAGGCGCGCATCAGGCTTCGCGCCGAGATCACCTTGGCGCGGTCGACGTCGCGGGTGAATTCGGCGACATAGTCCGTCGCCGGATTGACCACCAGCTCTTCCGGCGTGCCGATCTGGATGACCTCGCCGTCCTTCATGATGGCGATGCGGTCGGCCAGCCGGATGGCCTCGTCGAAATCATGGGTGATGAAGACGATGGTCTTGTGCAGCATGGTCTGCAGCCGCATCAGCTCGTCCTGCATCTCGCGGCGGATCAGCGGATCGAGTGCCGAGAACGGCTCGTCGAGAAACCAGATCTCCGGCTTGGTGGCGAGACTGCGCGCGATGCCGACACGCTGCTGCTGGCCACCGGAAAGCTCGCGCGGATAGAAATGCTCACGGCCGCGCAGGCCGACAAGCTCGATCACTTCCCGCGCGCGTTTCTCGCGCGTAGGCCGATCCTGCCCCTGAATGCCCAAGGGAAAGGCGATGTTCTCCAGCACGTTCAGATGCGGCAGCAGGGCGAAATTCTGGAACACCATTCCCATCCGGTGGCGCCGCAATTCGATCAGCGCGGCATCGGAGATCTTCAGCAGATCCTTGCCCTCGAACTCGACCTTGCCATGCGTCGGCTCGACCAGCCGCGACATGCAGCGCACCAGCGTCGACTTGCCCGAGCCCGAAAGCCCCATGATGATGAAGATCTCGCCCTGGCGGATTTCGAGGTCGACGGCGCGCACCGCCCCGACCAGCCCGGCCGCCGCGACGTCCGCCATGCTGGCTGCGCCGTTGCGCTGGCGGATGAAATTGGCCGCGTTCGCGCCGAACAGTTTCCAGACGTTGCGGCAGGCAAGTTTTATCGGGCGGGCATCCCTTGGCGTGCCCGCCGCTTGCGGCACCTGTTCAGTCGTATCGGCCATGCAGTCGTCCTTCTGGAATATGGGATAGAGACCCGGCCATGAATGACCAGGTCTCGCAGTTTCCAGTTGGAACGATCACTGCGCCCAGGCTTTCCAGTCGGCTTCATGGGCGGCGATCCAGGCAGCGGCGACGTCTTCCGGCGTCTTGCCTTCGAGATCGATCTCGCCGCTCATCTTGTTGAGCTCGTCGGTGTCGACCGTGTAGTTCTTCGCGACCTTGTAGGCGACCGGCCATTTGTCCTTCATGCCGGCCCAGGAATATTTCCAGATCTCGCCATGCGGCTTGCCGCAGTCATATTTGGCGTCCGGATTCGTGCCCCATTTCGGATCGTTGTAGCACTCCGCCGTATGGTCGGGGAATTCCACCCATTCGCCCTTGTATTTGGCCGGCGCCCAATGCGGCGAATAGACCCACAGCATGATCGGCGCCTTGCGCTGATAGGCCGAATCCAGTTCGGCGAACATCGCCGCATCGGTGCCGGCATGGATGACGGTGAAGGGCAGTTTCAGCGCCTCGACGCGTTCGTCGTCAAAGCCTTCCCATGTCACGGGACCGCCGAGATAGCGCCCTTTCGGCGCGGTTTCCGCCGTGGAAAAGGCCTCTGCGCATTTCGGGTCCTTCAGCGCCTCCCAGTTCGGCAGGCCCGGGCATTTCTCCTTCATGTATTCGGGATACCACCATTCTTCCTTGGCCTTGGGCCCGAGTTTACCCAGGCGTTCGGTCTGCCCGGTCGCATCCGAGGCCTTCATGGCTTCGCCGGCCGTCGTGTCCCAGAATTCCATGGCGACAGCGAGATCGCCATTGGTAAGTCCGGTCGTCAGGCTGGAGAGATAATCGGCAGTCGGGTACTCGACCGTGTAGCCAAGCTTTTCAAGAATGCCGCCGAGGATTTTCGCGTTGAGATTGACACTCGTCCAGTCGAACAGCGCGATCTTGATCGGGTCGTTGGATTCCGGCGCCGCAGCCTGGGCCGAAGACGTCAGCACACTTGCCGCGGCAAGTGTTAAGGCTCCCATTGATAGTCTGGAAATCATACTCCGCAGTGGCATGCTTGTTCTCCTGTCAAGCTCTGGTGGAAGTTATCGTTCGTTCCCTTCCGGCGTCTTTTTTTGATTGTGTTGGCAAAGCCGGTCGTTGCGCAAGACCCAATGGCACGACATTACTGTCGGCGCGGAGGAAATAGTGCCCAATTCGATAAGGATGTCGTGCGGGACGGGTCGCGTCATGACTGCCGAGCTGCCGAAGCAGTGATCCGCGGATCGATCGCCGGTCTTGCGGCGCCCTCAAGCTTGCGAGCCATCAAGGTCCCATGATGTCGGCTGCCGGCGGTCACCGACGCCATTTTCATGGGATGAAATTATATATACCAACGTTCATGTCGCGCAACGACTAACGCCGTGCCGACCATGAAATTCGAGCGGCGCACTGCCGTCCGACTATCCTCACGACATGATCAGGCCGCCATCGACATTGATGGTCTGGCCGGTGATGTAGGCGGCGTCGTTGCTGGCCAGAAAGCTGACCAGACCGGAAACATCCTCGCCGCTGCCGGCACGGCCCATCGGAATATTCTTTACCCATTCGGCCATCAGCTCGCCGGGCTTGTAATTGCCCATCAGCTTGCCCCACGCAGCGTCGTTGTAGGCCCACATGTCGGTGTCGATGATGCCGGGGCAGATCGCGTTGACGGTGATCTTCTCCTTGGCCACTTCCTTGGCCAGGCTCTGGGTGATGCCGACGACGCCGAATTTCGACGCGGCATAATGCGGCGTGTAGATAAAACCCTGCCGCGCCTGGCCGGAGGCGGTGTTGATCAGGCGTCCGCCATCGCCATGCTTGCGGATGCGCGCGATCGCCTCCTGGCAGCACAGGAATACGCCCTTGGTGTTGACCGCCATCACCTTGTCCCATTCGGCCTCGGTCATCGCCTCGATCCGGGCGATGGTGATGACACCGGCATTCTGCACCGAGATGTCGACGCGGCCGAACTGCTGCTCGGCCAGATCGTAGAGGGCGACGACCTCGTCCTTCTTGGTCACGTCCATGCGCAGCGATGCGACCTTGGCGCCTTCAGCCTTGAGGCCAGCGGCGATCTCTTCGACGCGCTGGTCGATGGCGCTGACGACGACCGCAGCACCTTCCGCCGCGAAGCGCCTGGCCATTGCCGCACCGATGCCGCCGCTGGCGCCTGTGATGACCGCCGTCTTACCTTCAAATCGCTTCTGCATTTTCTCTCCTACCAGCAGACGAAGCCGCCATCGACGATCAGGTCGATGCCGGTGACGAAACTAGAAGCGCGGCTGGCCAGGAACACGGTCGGGCCGACCATCTCTTCCGGCGCTGCCATGCGCCCCATCGGGGTATCGCGCTCGAAGATCCTGACCTGTTCGGCGACCTCCGGCCGCTTGTTCATCGGCGTCAGCGTGTAGCCGGGGCTGACGACGTTGACGCGCAGGCCGCGATCGGCCCATTCCATGGCGAGACTCCTAGACATGTGGATGACGGCGGCCTTCGACGAATTGTAATGCGCCTGGGTCAGGCCGCGGTTGACGATCGAGCCCGACATCGAGGCGATATTGATGATCGAGCCCTTGGCGCGCGTCAGCATCGTGCGCGCTTCGGCCTGACAGGACAGGAACACGCCGTTGACGTTGACATCGTAGAGCTTCTGCCACGTCTCGAGAGACAGCGTCTCCGCCGGCTCGGCCCCGGCAATGCCGGCATTGTTGACGGCGATGGTTAGCGCACCGAGTTCCTTCTCCGTGCGCTCGACCGCCGCCGCGAGATCGGCCTCTGAAGTCACGGTGCCGGTCAGCACCAGTGCCTTGCGGCCGAGCTGCGAGATCCTGTGCGCAGTCTCCTCCAGCCCGCCCTTTGAGGCATGACCGAAACAGGCAATGTCGGCGCCGGCCTCGGCCAGGCCGATGGCGATTGCTTGCCCGATGCCGCTGCCGGCGCCGGTGACGAGAGCAACGTCCCCATGAAGATCGAAAAGTTTCATCGAAATGTTTCCTGTTGAGCCGCCGGTGCTGCCTAGGGAATGAAGGGGCGCCAGTCCTAGCTGGCGCCCCGCGCGGTCCGGTGCTTGGGAGGATATCACCTGCTGCGCTTTGTTCCGATTCCCGGTTACGCCTTAGCTCGTGGCAAGTTCCATGACGGCAACGTTGCTGGCCTCGCTGCGGTCGAGAATGCCGCGCTGGCGGCCACGGCTCAGCACCAGCACGCGATGCGACAGGCCGAGCACTTCCTCGAGGTCGGAGCTCACCACCACCACCGCCATGCCGGAGCGAGCGAGGTCGGCGATGACGTCATAGATCGCCGCACGCGCCCCGACATCGATGCCGCGTGTCGGCTCGTCCAGGATGAACACCTTGGGCGGCCGTGAAATCCATTTGGCGATGATCACCTTCTGCTGATTGCCGCCGGAAAGCTTGCTGATCGCCTGGTTCGGCCGGCCCTTGACGCCGAGCCTGGAGATGCCTGCCTCGGCGAATTTCTGCACCGCCCTCGGAAACACCCAGCCATTCGGCGCGACATGGTCGAAATTGCCGATCGCCAGATTCTCGCCGATGGTCTGGTCGAGCACCACGCCTTGCGCCTTGCGGTCTTCCGGCACCAGCACGACGCCGGCCTTGATCGCCGCCGCCGGGCCATTGAGGTGCACCGGTTTGCCGGCGACACGCACCGACCCGGACGAAATCGGATCGGCGCCGGCAATCGCCCGCACCAGCTCCGTGCGGCCGGCGCCGATCAGTCCGGCGATGCCGAGGATTTCGCCGGCCCGCACCGAAAAGCTGACATTCTGAAAGCTGCGTTCCGGCGAGGACACGTTCTCGACCTCGAGCAACGTCTCGCTGCCCGGTTCAGAGAGCGGCGGAAACATCCGTTCGACGCTGCGGCCGACCATCTGCTCGACCACGGTGCGCACCGGAATGTCGGCGCGCTCGTGCCGGGCGACGATGCGCCCGTCGCGCATCACCACCACGCGGTCGGCGATCTCAGCGATCTCATCCAGCCGGTGGCTGATATAGATGAAGGACATGCCCTCCGCCTTGAGCTTGCGGATCTGCTGGAACAGAAGTTCCGTTTCTTCGCTGCCAAGCGCTGCCGTCGGTTCGTCGAAGATCAGAAGCTCGGCATTGAGCGTCAGCGCCTTGGCGATCTCGACCTGCTGCTGGGCGGCGATGCGCAGCGTGCGCACCTTGCGCTCCGGCGAGACATCGAGGCCGAGGCGCCTCAGTTGCGCCGATGCTTGCGCATTCATCACTGCGCGGTCGATGCGGCCGCCGCGCATCAGCAGCCGCCCGACATAGACGTTCTCGGCCACCGACAGGTCCGGCAGCAGCTTCAATTCCTGGTGGATCATGCCGACGCCGGCGTCGATGGCTGCGGCGGGAGAGGCGGGGGAATAGGGTTTCCCCCGCCATGTGATGGTGCCGGCATCGGGTTTGGTCGAACCGGCGATGATGTTCGAAACGGTGGACTTGCCGGCGCCATTTTCTCCAAGCAGCGCCACGACCTCACCCGGCCGCACCTCGAAGCTCGCATCGGCCAGGACCTGGACCGGTCCGTAGCTCTTGCAGAGGCCGCTGACGAAGAGCCCCAGATGCGGGGTCTGCGTATGGCTGGGATCCAAGGACATCGTTCCGCTACCGATTGTCAGGGATGCTTGGCGATGAACTGATCGACATTGTCCTTGGTGGTCAGCGTCGCGTCCTGCAGCTGTTCTGCGGGAACGGCTTCGCCGGCCACCAGCTTGATCGCCGCGTCGACGGCAAGCCGGCCCATGCCTTGTGTCTGCTGCGTCGCAGTTACGTCGAAGACGCCGCCTTTCAATGCCTTGAGCGCCGCCACGTCGCCGTCGAAGCCGGCAACCCAGACCTTGTGACCGGGATTAGCGACCTTGACCGCCTGCGCGGCACCGAGCGCCAGCGCATCGGCCTGGCCGATGACGATCGACACGTCTGGATGCGACTGTAAGAGATCCTGGGTCAGCTTGAAGCCTTCGTCCTGATGCCAGCCTTCGCTCCACAACTCGCCGACCACCTTGATGTCGGGATAGGCGCTCAGCGCTTCGCCGCAACCCTTCGAGCGGTCGACCTCCGGCGTCGTGCCTTTCTGGCCGTGGATGATGATCAGCTCGCCCTTGCCGCCGGCCTGCTTGGCGATGTAGTCGCAAACCGCCTTGGCCGATGCCACGCTGTTGGTGGCGATGAAGGTGTCGCCCGGCGCGCCGTCGGCATTGCGGTCGACATTGATGACCGGGATGCCGGCAGCCTTGGCCGTCTTGGTCGGCACGGTGGCGGCGGTAGCGCCGGCCGGGATGTAGATCAGCGCATCGATATTTTGCGTGATCAAATCCTGCACCTGGCTGACCTGCGTCGCTGAATCGCCCTTGGCGTCGACGGTGACGATTTCGATGCCCTTTTCCTTACCGTAGGCTTCGACTGACTGCTTGATCTGGTTGAAGAAGTCGGCCTGTAGATTGGCGACGGCAAGGCCAAGCTTCTTGGCCTCCTTGGCCGACGCCATGTCGGACAGTCCGAGCAGCGGAATGACGGCTGCGGCAGCAAGCAGCAATGAACGTTTGGTCAGCATGTGTTTCCTCCGTTGATGTTCAAATCTGTTCCGCCGCGCATCACCGCGCCCTTGGCCGAACAACTCCCAGTTCGGATCACCGATCCGTTTTCGCCCGGACACCCGGGTGAATCTCATTGCGCTCTACGCCGCCACGTATCCGTGGCTACCGCCAGCGCGATCACCACGCCGATCACGACCTGCTGGATGAAAGGCGACACGCCGAGCAGGTTCAGCCCATTGCGCAGCACGCCGATGATGAGCACGCCGATGGCGGTGCCGCCGATCGAGCCGACGCCGCCCGATAGGCTGGCGCCGCCGATCACCACCGCCGCGATCGTGTCCAGCTCGTAGCCGAAGCCGGAGCTCGGCTGGACGGAATCGAGCCGTGCTGCAAGCACGATGCCGGCGAGCCCGGCCAGCACGCCGCAGACCGCGTAAACCCAGTTGGTCAGCGACTTGACCGGTATGCCGGACAGCCGGGCGACCTCGGCGCTGCCGCCGATCGCGTAGAGGCTGCGGCCGGTCGCGCGATAGTTCAGGAAGATCGCGAAGATGATGGCCAGCACGATCATCAGCCCGACGGTGACCGACAGGAAGCCGAAATGGCGAATGATCGACAGGCTGGTGAACCAGTCGGGAAAGCCGATGATCTGCGAGCCGTCGGTGATCATGTTGGCGAGACCCCGCGCCACCGACATCATGGCCAGCGTGGCGATGAAGGGTGGCAGCTTGGTGACGGTCACGAGCAGGCCTGAAACCAGACCGCAAAGTCCAGCAACGACAAGTGCCGCGACGATGCCGGCGGGCATGCCGAGGTTGAGGTGGTCGGGATGGGCGACGAAGCCCATCACCATGGCGGCGAGCGCCAGCACGGAGCCGACGGACAGATCGATGCCGCCGATCAGGATGACCAGCGTCATGCCGATCGCCATGATGCCGAGCACGGTGACCTGGTCGAGGACATTGAGGATGTTGCGCACGGTCAGGAACGTGTCGGTGGTCAGCGACAGCGCAAGGCACAGAAGAACCAGTCCGATCAACGGCCCCATGGTTCCGGCGAACAGGGTCGAGAGCTTCGCGCCCGCCGCGGCTGGCGCGCCCGGGCCGGCCTTCAAGTCGCTTGCACCGTTGCTCACAGCCATTTTGTCTCCTCCATCAGCAATCCGGCGTTGCGTCGCCGGCTTACTCTTGTTCACCAGGCACCTCCCTGTGAACAATTTATCTTTGATATGCAATTTTGTTCAGCTAAACTGTTCGTCGGAAAATTGTCAAGGCCCGCCGCATCATTCCACGCCAGTTTGCGCCACCAGGCGGTTTGTCTTACGGAAGGGCACGAAATGCCGCGTTTCGGGTCTGGTCTCATCCTGCGAATTCATTTCGGTTGATTGAGGCAGGGCAGCTCGGCCAAGACAAAGTAAATGTTGACCATTTTGGATTCATCTCGCGTTGTGGACGATATCCTGTCGATGTCTTAGATCTTGAATGCTGGGTACGCAGAACGATTTGCATCGCTCGGTCGGATGCGCCGTCTGAATGACATCGAAGGATCCGCGGGAGGGCAAAAAGATGGCGATGACGGAAAATGACAAGGCCTCGCGCTTCCCGGATGCCGAGCTGAAGGCCCGTGCCGCGTGGCACTATTATGTCGAGGGCCTGACGCAGGAGAGGATTTCGGAGATCCTCGGCATCGGTCGCATCAAGGTGCATCGCATCCTCTCCGCTGCGCGTGAGGAGGGCATTGTCCAGTTCCGCATCCGCGACAGCGTCGTCGAATGCATGGTGCTGGAAGAGGCCCTGAAGCAGCGTTTCGGCCTCAGCCAGGCCGTTGTGGTGCCGTCGGCCGCCGATCGAAGCAACGCACCGCTGATGATCGGCCATGCCGCGGGCGCCTATCTGGCCGACAATGTGAATGCCGGCGATGTCATTGCACTGGGTTGGGGGCGGACGCTGAAATTTGCCATCAACGAACTGCCGCGGCGGCCGATCGCCAGGACGACGGTGGTCTCCATGCTGGGCGGCCTGACGCATGCCCAACCGCTCAACCCGACCGAGAGCGCCTGGGAATTCGCCGAAAAGATCGGCGCCGAGTGCTTCTTGCTGCCGGTGCCGGTCTATGCCGACCGGCCGGAGCAGCGCGACGCCTTCATGAGCCAGCGCAGCGTTCAGGACGTCGTCTTTCGCGCGCGCCGGGCAAACATCGCCGTGCTCAGCGTCGGATCGTTTTCAAACGACAGCCCGATCGCCAATTACGGCTTCATCAAGCCCAGCGAACTCGAGGAGCTGCAGGCGGCCGGCGCAGTTGGCGATATATTATGTCATTTCATCGACGCCGAGGGGCGGCTAGTCGACCATGAGGTCAATCGCCGGGTCTGCGCCTATCCGCTGCAGGATCTGGCGGACATCCCGGCCATCATCCTGGTCTCGGGAGGACAGGAAAAGATTGCCATCATGCGGGCGGCGCTCGCCAACACCAAGGTATCGGTTCTGATCACCGACGAGGATGCGGCCAAGGGCCTGCTCAACCGCTAAGCCTTTCCAAGCGCCTCGAGGCGGGCATGGATGTCGCGCGTCGCCTGATAGAGGTCGCGGTAGATTTCTTTGCGCGCGCGGTAATCGGAGACCAGCCCTTCGACCGGGGCGACATGCCTGGTCGGCGGCGCCGTCATCGCCTCGGCCGCAGCCTCAGGCGAGGCAAACCATCCGAGAGCCGAGGCCGCTAGCATGGCAGCACCCAAGGCTGCCGCCTCGTTGACGGGCGAAACGAAGAGCGGCCGCTCAAGCACGCTTGCCATGATCTCCATCAGCAGCGCGCAATTGGTACCGCCGCCGGCGGCAATCATCGCCGCCGGCTTACCGCCGGCTTGAGCTTCCATCGCCTCGCTGGCGATCGCCTGCTCGAAAGCGATGCCTTCCAGAACTGCGCGGAAGAGATGCTCCGGTTGGTGATCGAGCGACAGGCCGACGATCGCGCCGCGCGCAGCACCGTCCCAATAGGGGCTCATGACACCGGCCCAATAGGGCATGACGAGCAGGCCCTCGCTGCCGGCGGCAACGTCGACCGCCGCTCTCTCCAGGGCTGCGGCCGACGGCGAGCCGGTCGTGCGCACGATCCAGTCGACCAGCTGCATGCCCGACCGCAGCACCGTCTCCAGCATGAATCCCGAGCCAGTCGGTGAGACCAGCGTTCGAAACGCATCCGACGTCCTGATCCCATGGGAATAACACCCGCTGACGACGCCTGAGCCGAGCGAAAGATAGCTTTTGCCTTCGCCGTGGACACCCATGCCGAGGCCCATTGCCTGGCCATCGCCGGCGCCGGCGACAACAGGCGTGCCAGCCTTCAGGCCGGTCAGTCGGGCCACGCTTTCATTGAGCCCGCCGCAGATCGTGCCGGGCGCGACCAGTTCCGGCAACTGGTCCGGCCGCAGCCCGGCGGCCGCAACGAGCTCAGCGTGCCAGGTGCTGGTTTTGATGTCGAGCAGCCCGAGCGGATCCGCACTTGCCGTGCTGGTGACCAGACGCCCGGTCAGCCGGTGGACGAAGAAGCCATGCACATCGACGAGTGAAGCTGCCTCGCCGAGCGCTTGCGGCTGGTGTTCGACAAGCCAGCGAACAGCATAGAGCGCCGGCGTCGGGTCCGGCGGCTTGCCGCTCCAGTCGCGGATCGTCTCGCGACCGAGTTCCGCCGACAGCCTGATGACTTGCGGGCGGGCGCGCTCGTCCAGCCACAGGATCGCCGGAATAAGCGGCTTGCCGGCATGATCGATCAGCGTGAAGGTCTCTCGCTGGTGCGCGATGGAGATCGCCGCCACCTGTGAAGCGCCAACCGCCTCAGTGACCTGCTTTAGTGCACCGACCAGTGCGGTCCACCAATGTTCGGCATCCTGCTCGAAATGGCCAGGCTTGGGATTTGAAAGCGGATAGGCTTCGCGCGCCTGGAACAGCTCCTTGCCGTCGCGGGTGAAAGCGATCGCCTTCACGGCCGTGGTCGAGGCGTCGATCCCGATTACGACATCGTCCATCAGGCAATGATCCGGTGGAGTCAGGCTGCGTTTGTAACGAACCGCCCGTCCGACTGGTCGAGACGACGGCGGATCTGGGTTATCACCATCGAATCGTCGGGTACACAGTTTTCATAAGTGAGGAAATCGCCCGTCTTGACCGGCTTGACCACCTTGGCTCGCTCGGCGAGGCCGAGCGGCAGGGCGCCGCGGGCGCGCGCGTCCTCCCAGGTCATGGCGAAGCCGCGATAGTCGTTCTCGCCGATCATACCCAGCGACTGGCCGAGGCCAAGGTCGCTCTTGGCCACAGCCACCGCCTCGGCGACCGGATGGTCGAGCGGCTCCATGTCGGCGCGCTTGTAGACAACGGCGCGTGCCGCCGACAACGGCACTTCCAGGCTGGTCAAATGATAGGGACGGAAGATCGTGAAATAGGGGCCCTTGCCGACCTTGAGGTCGACCATGCGCTCCAGCACGCGCGGATGCCTTGTCTCGATGATGCAGAACACGCCGGGCGCCACGCCCTTGCCGATCGAATAATCGACGACGCCCTTGCGGTGCAGCACGCCGCCATCCTCGCGCGGGCAGAGCACGCTGGCCAGTTCCTCCAGCGTCGCGGTCGGGCCGTGCATGCCCGGCACGTCGGGTACCAGGCCGGTGGCATTGGCGATCGCCACCATCTCGATCGCCGTCTTCGAACCGTCGACGAACTCGACCAGCATGCGCGCATTCATGTTGCGCTCGGCGGCCTCCTTCTCGTAGTCGGCCGGCATGGCGTCGATCTTCAGCGGATTGTTCTTGCCCTTGCCGGCGGCGATGATGTCGAAGCCGAGGCTCCTGGCAAAGCCGATGATCTCCAGCGTGCAGGCCGGCTCGTCGCCGGCCGCACCCGTATAGACGACCCCGGCCTTGCGCGCTTCCTCTTTCAGGAAACGGCCGATGGTGATGTCGGCCTCGACGTTGAGCATGACGATGTGCTTGCCGTTCTTCATCACTTCGAGCGCGAACAGCGTGCCGATGTTGGGATTGCCTGTCGCGTCGATAATGACGTCGATGCGGCCGGCGGCGGCGAGTGCGTGCAGGTCTTCGGTCACCGCGATCTTGCCGGCCTCGATGGCACGGTCGATGGCCGCTGCATTGCCGGCCTGCACGATATCGGAGCGGTCGTGGCCGGCGAGCAGCGCCGCGTCGATCGCCGCCTGCGGCCTGACCTCGGAAATGGCGCCGATCCGCATGCCTGGCATCAGCGCGACCTGGACGACAATGTCGGTGCCCATCTGCCCGGCGCCGGCAAGCCCGATGGTGATCGGTCCCTGCTTTTCGGCGCGTTGCAAAAGTTCCGCTGCAAATTGCGGATGGGACATATCGCTCCTCCAATTCCAGACGCGCCGCAGCGCCAAACTCATCTTTTGAACATTCCTATTTCCATTTGAAAAATATTTCAATCGGCAATTCGGCAAATCTTCGACGGGCGGTGCAGGTGTCAGCAACGCGAACTACTCCAGGGATTGGTGAAGAGGCAGCGTCGGATCACTGCAATGCGACGCAAACACATAGCCCCGGCGACTGCGCGTTGCAGTCACTGCGGCTATTGGATTTCAGCGGACGTTGGGGGAGAACAGCTCAGAAATAGCCGTCCGACGCGGCCGTGGCTTCCTTCGGGATTTCGACGCCGTCGACAAGAATCTTGTCGACCAGTTCATGGTGGAAACACACCAGCCCCTTGATGCGCTCGGCTTCGTGCACCGGTTCGGGATAGTACCAGACGAGGTTCTCGTGGCGCTTCTTGGGAGTCGTCACGTGATAATAATTGGAGATGCCCTTGTAGGGGCAGCGCGAGATGTAGCGGCTGGGCGCGAACATATCGAGCCGCGTGTCTGAGATCGGCAGATAGTGGCGCACCGGATGGCCGGTCTCGAACAGGAACACGCCGCGACGTGAATCCGCGACCTGCTCGCCGTCGAGGATGACCTGCACCCGCCGTGACGAGGGCAGGCAGTCGACCCGGCGGAACGGGTCGCGGGCATGGACGAAGATCTCTTCGTCCTCCTCGAACCAGTGCCCCATCTTGCTCCAGGTGAAGGACATGTAGTCCGCTATCGGCGGGCAGCCCTTGACCGGGTTGAGGTAACGCCAGGCGCCGTCCTCGACCAGCGTGATGCCGGTGTTCAGCGAATAATGAGTGGCCACGCCCTTGAACGGGTCCTCCGTTGTCGTCCGGCTGGGCAGCAGGAACTCCTCGCGCACGTCGCCGATCGGGAAGTAATAGACCGGCAGATGATCGGACTCGTAGAAGACCAGCGCCTTGGTCGTGTCGGCAACGATTATCGAGCCGACCTGTACGCGCAGCCGCTTGGGGCAGGGCATGGTGAAGGCGACGTAGCCAGGTTCGAACTCGTACTGCTCGATCGTGTCGAGCAAAGGAAAATGCGGCCCCCGGCCGCGCAAATGGGGCTTGCGAATGGTAGTCTCCCGTTTCTTTTCTTTCGCGATCTGGCGTTGGTGAGCGGTCATGGTCCGCCTATCGACACGCGGTCGAGCAGCAGCCCGGCGGCGATCGGCGGCAGGCCGCTGACATTCTTGCGCACAGGTACCAGCAAGTCCGGGAAATAGCTGAAGATCACCGGCGTCTCGTCGAGCAGCAGTTTCTGGATCTCGGAGGCAGCATTTCGCTGCGCGCCGATGTCGAGCGCCTTCAGATAGCTTGTGACCAGGCCGTCATAGGCGGAGCTCTTGAAGTGGGCCGCGTTCCATGGCCCGTCGCTGACCAACGGGCTTTTCAGGAATACGTTCGGCACGCTGCGATGCGCGTAGTCGGTGATGCCAAGCGGGCTGTCCAGCCAGTCCGACTGGCCGAACACCGCCTTCCCGTAATATTTGTCCTGATCCTCGATGTTGAGCGAAATGCGGGCGCCGATCTCCTTGGCGAAGTTCTGGAACAATTGCGCGTAGCCCGGAATGTCGGAATAGCGCAGCGTCGTCAGCGTCATGTCGAAGCCGCTGGCCAGTCCCGCCGCTTCGAGCAATTGCTTTGCCTTGACGATATCCTGCGTGCGCTGCGGTATCGATTTATCGGTCGCCGGAAAGGCCGGCGCGAACGGGCTGTCATTGCCGGTCGCGGCCATGCCGCGGCACAGCCCGTCGACCAGTTTGCTGCGATCGATGCTCAGGGCCAGGGCCTGGCGCACCCGCTTGTCGGTGAAGGGCGCCATGTCGCAGCGCATGTGCAGCTGTCGGTGGGCGGTCGAGGCCACGCGCAGCACCGTGATGTCGGGATTGTTCAGCATGACCTGGCTGACATCGAGCGGAATGGCGTCGAGAAGGTCGACCTCGCCCGCCTGCAGCGCCAGGATGCGCGGCTGCACGTCGCCGTAGAACTTGAACTCGAGACGATCGGGAAACGCTTTTTCACCCCAATAGTCTGGATTGCGGATGAAGGTCGCGCCAACCTTCGGCGTGTAGGTTTCGAGCCGGAAGGGACCGGTCCCCTCGAAGGTTTTTTCGTAGTCGCCCTTGTAGCTCGCCGGCAGGATGACGGCGTTGTAGTTGTCGATCGACACCGAGTAGGGAAAGCTGCCGTTCGGCGCGTCGAGATGGAAGGCGACGGTGTGGTCGTCGACCTTCTGGGTGCCGCCTTTCGATAGCAGCCCCTTGAACACCGACAGCGCGTTGGACGAGCCGCTCGGGTCGGCGAGGCGGTCGAACGTCGCAACGACATCGTCGGCTTTGAAATCCTCGCCATTGTGGAACTTGACGCCCTTGCGCAGTTTGAAGGTCCAGACACTGCCGTCCTCGTTCGGCGCCCAGCTTTCCGCCAACACCGGCCGCAGCGTCAGGTCTGGTTCGGTGACGCAGAGAAATTCGGCGGTCTGGAAAACCAGCTGATAGCTGCCGCTGTCGTAATAGGTGACCGGATCGATTGCCCCGCCCGGCGTAGCAATGCCGGCGCGGACGGTTCCGCCCGGCGTGCCGGCAGCGCGTACCTTTTGGGTACCAAGACCGGCGGCGGCAACGATGCCGCCCAGGAACGGCAGTGACAAGCCGAGCATGCTGCCATGGCGAAGGAAATCACGGCGGTCGAGCCTGCCGGCCAGGAGTTCGTCGACAGCGGAATTTTCGATTGAGCTCAGGTTTCTGCGGGCGATATCGATCGTCTTGAAATGCTTCGGCATGGCTGCATTCCCTCGCGTCTCGTGGGGCTTTGCCATCTAGTTCATTGTTGACCGCGACCGAAAAGCGATATTTTTTGATAGGTGTCATCGAAATTTTCGATGCAGGAGCCGGCATGGATACTGAAAACCTGCGCAGTTTTCTCGAGGTTGCCACCCATGGCAGTTTCACCGTCGCAGCTAACCGGCTCAACCTCGCACAATCGACTGTCAGCGCGCGGATCCGGGGTCTCGAGGAGCAATTGGGGCGCCGGCTTTTCGTTCGCGATCGCGACGGCGTCACGCTGACACCGGCCGGCCGGCAGTTCCTGCCGCATGCCTCCTCGATTACGCGCACCTGGGAACAGTCAAGGCAAGATATCGCGGTTCCCGATGGCTACGAGACGCTGCTGCGGCTTACCGCTCCCGCCTATCTGTGGGATCTGATCACCTCGCCATGGGTCGAATGGATGCGCGCCAGGCGACCGAACGTTGCGTTGCGGCTCGAAGGCAGCTTTCCTGACCTGGCGATCGATCAACTGGCGGAGGGCCTGCTCGACATCTGCATCCTTTATCTGCCACGGCCGCATCCCGGCATCGCCTATGAAACGCTGGCGGTCGATCAGGTCGTCCTGGTCCAGCATGCCGCGCAAACCGGGCCATGGACCGAGAACTACATTCTCATGGACTGGGGGCTGGAATTTCGCATCGAGCATGATCGCGCCTTCGCCGCGATGGTGAAGCCGGCAATATCGGCTGGGCTGGTGTTCATCGGGCTGCAGCATGTTCTGTCGCAGCAGGCTGCCGCCTATCTGCCGCTGAGCGCGGTTAGCGGCCACATCGAACGCGGCGAACTCCGGCGCATCGAGGGTGCGCCGGTGTTCCAAAGACCGATCTATCTCGCCTATCCGAGCAATCCAGCCTCGTCCGATGTTCTTGAGGTCGCGCTGTCCGGACTGCGGACGCTGGCAAAGAACTGGTCGGGCGATCAGGGTTTTTCGGAAAATGACCGCGCTTTCAGCATGGCCGATTAAGCAGCGTCCCGGCGGCGATCAGGCGGGTTCCGTTTCGGCGGTCTTCGGCATTTGCAGCATTGCCAACTCAACGTAGGGAATATGGCAGCGGATCGTGTGGCCGGGCTTAGCCTCAGCCAGCGGCGGCTCCTGCTCCTCGCAGATCGCTCCGATCTTGCGTGGGCAGCGCGTGTGGAACACGCAGCCCGACGGCGGATTGGTGGCGCTGGGGATTTCGCCGTCGAGACGAATGCGCGACGTCTCGCTCTGGTCCAGCTTGGGAACCGCCGACAGCAGCGCTTCCGTGTAGGGGTGATGCGGGCCGGCAAAGACATCTTCGGAGGGACCCAGCTCCATGATCCTTCCAAGATAGAGCACAGCGATCTGGTCGGAGAGATAGCGAACGACCCCCAGATCGTGTGAGATGAAGATATAGCTGACATGCTCCTTCGACTGCAGGTCGGCGAGCAGGTTGAGGATGGCCGCCTGCACCGATACGTCGAGCGCCGAGGTCGGTTCGTCGCAGACGACGATGCGCGGGTCACCGGCGAAGGCGCGGGCGATGGCGACGCGCTGTTTCAGTCCGCCCGAAAGCTGGCGCGGCTTGACGGCAAGATGCCGGTCGGTAAGTCGAACCGAACGGACGAGTTCGTCCAGGCGTGCCTCCAACGCCTTGCCGCTGAGGCCGGCCAGTCTCTTCAGCGCCCGGCTGATGAGATGGCGGATTGAATGCGAGCGGTTCAGCGCCGAATCCGGATTCTGGAAGACGATCTGCAAGGCTTTGATCTGGTCCGCGCTGCGGCTGTCCAGTCGAGGCGCCAGCTTCTTGCCCTCAAGTTCGATCGTGCCGCCTTGGTCCGGCTGCACGAGGCCGAGCAGCAGCCTGGCGAAGGTCGTCTTGCCGCTGCCGGATTCACCCACCAGGCCAAGCGTTTCCCCGGGCCTGAGACTGACCGAGACATCCTTCACCGCCCGCAGCGCATGGCCGTGGCTGGCATAGGTCTTGCTCAATCCCTCGATATTGAGGACTGGCTCGGATTTGGCTTTCGGCCTGTCAGTGGCGACATCGCTTGGGGTGGCGCGCGGCAGCGATTGCGCCTGTTCATGATAGGGGCAGCGCGACAGCCGGCCGCCCAGATCGTAGAGCGGCGGCAATTCGTTGCGGCAGCGGTCGGTAGCGAGGGCGCAGCGATCGGCGAAGGCGCAGCCTTTGATCGCCGCACCGATGCCGGGCAGGAATCCCGGAATGGTGTCGAGGCGACCATGATCCTTGCGCTGGCCGCCGCGCGGCAGGCAGCGCAGCAGGGCGACCGTATACGGGTGGCGTGGATCGTTGAACACGACGTCGGTCGGCCCTTCTTCCACCAGCATGCCGGCGTAGAGGACGCCGACCCGGTCGCACATGTTGGAGACGACTGCGAGATTGTGACTGATGAACAGGATCGAAGCCGACAGCTCCTGCCGCAGCTGTGCGATTAGGTCGAGCACTTCGGCTTCCACCGTCGCGTCGAGACCGGTCGTCGGCTCGTCGAGGATCAGCATGGTCGGGTCGTTGGCAAGCGCCATGGCGATGGCCACACGCTGCTGCATGCCGCCGGAAAGCTGGTGGGGATAACGCTGCATGACGCTGGCCGGATCGGAAATGCGCACCCGGTTCAGCATGGCGATCGCCCGGTCGGTGCCGGCCTGTCCCGAAATGCCGCCGAGCTCGAATATCTCCGTCAACTGGCGGCCGACGCGGATCGATGGGTTCAGCGCCTTGCCGGGATCCTGATAGACCATCGACACGCTTTCCGCGCGGGCGCGGCGCAAGGCCTCGGCGTCGAGCTTCATGATGTCTTGGCCGTCGAGCGAGATCGCCCCACCTGATATCGAGCCGTTTCTCGGCAGATAGCGCACCACGGAAAGCGCCACGGTGGATTTGCCGCAGCCGGATTCGCCGACCAGCCCGTAGGCTTCGCCCTGCCTGATGGTGAGGCTGAGGTTGCGCAGCACCGCCCGGTTGCGGCCGCCGACGCGGTAGGCGACGGAGAGGTCGTGCAGTTCAAGCGCGTTGGCGGGCTCAGTCATTGAGAGCCCCCTGCACGCCGTCGGTAACAAGATTGACGCCGATCACCAGCGAAGCGATGGCGAGTGCGTCGAACAGCACCGTCCACCAGAAGCCGCCGCCGATCATGCCGTAATTGCTTGAGATCGAGAGCCCCCAGTCGGGCGACGGCGGCTGGATGCCAAAGCCCATAAAGCTCAGCGTCGCAACCGCGAAGATCGCATAACCGAGGCGGACCGTCGTTTCGACCAGGATCGGCGGGATGACGTTCGGCAGGATCTCGACGAACATCGTATGCAGCGCGCTTTCGTGCCGGAGCTGGGCGGCGGCGACATAGTCGAGCTCGCGTTCGGCAAGCACCGCCGAGCGCACCGTGCGTGCGATGATCGGCGCAAAGCTGAGGCCGATGACGACGATGACCGTGGCCTTGGAGGTGCCGAGCGCGACGATGGCCAGCAGCGCGACGATGACCACCGGGATCGCCATGAACGCTTCGAGGATGCGGCTGATGACGTCGTCGACGATGCCGCGAAAATAACCGGTGAACAGGCCCAGCGCCGTACCTGCCACGGTCGCCAGCAATGTAGCCAGCGGCGCCACGGTCAGGATGTCGCGTGAGCCGACGATGACGCGCGAGAAGACGTCGCGGCCGATCTGGTCAGTGCCGAACCAGTGCTCGGCCGAAGGCGGCGCCAGCGCGTTGATGATGTCGTCCGCAAGCGGATCGTAGGGTACGAAATGTTCACCGAACAGCGCGCAGATGACCCAGAACAGCACGATGGCGAGGCCGGTGAGAAAGGTGCCGGAGCGCAGCAGCGAATAGAACACCTCCGCCATGGGCCCGCGCCGGCCCGTATTGTCAGGCGGCAAGGTGCTGGCGGGACTGTCGGTGGCGCTCATTGGTCTGTTCCCAGCCGGATGCGCGGATTGAGCACGGAATAGAGGAAGTCGGCGGCCAATGTCGCAACCGCATAGACGATGCCGATGGTCAGGATGCCGGCTTCCAGGACCGGGAAATCCTTGCCCCGCGCGGCGGTGAAGATCAGCGATCCGATCCCTTGATAGCGAAACAGTGTTTCGATCACGACGAGGCCGCCGATAAGATAGCCGGTCTGCGTTGCGATGACGGTGATGGTCGGCAACAGCGCGTTGCGCAGCACGTGCCTCCAGATCACTGTCCGCCACGGCAGGCCCTTGAGGACCGCGGTCCGTGTGTAGTCGGAATCGAGCGCCTCGATCATGCCTGAGCGTGCCATTCTGGCGATATAGCCGAACAGCACCAGGAACAGCGGCAGGGCAGGCAGGATCAGGTAATAAAGCTGGGTGAAGAAGCCGGCGTCGCGCGGCCATGCGGCAGAGATTGGCAACCAGCGAAGCCAGACCCCGAAAATCAGAATAAGGATGATGCCGGTGACGAATTCGGGCAGCACCGTTACCGACAGTCCGCCGAGGCTGATGATGCGGTCGAGCGGCCGGTTGAGATTGAGCGCAGCAATGACACCGCCTAGAATACCGATCGGCACGACCAGTATGAAGGCGACCGCTGCCAGCTTCAGCGAATTGCCGAGCGCATCGATGACGAAAGGCGCCACCGGCGAGCGGAAAATATAGGACGTCCCCATGTCGCCCTGCACGAAATTAGAGATCCAGCTCCAATATTGGGTGAGCAGCGGCCGATCGACGCCGAGCGTGTGATTGAGCGCATCGACGGCGCGCTGGTCGGCAAACGGACCCAATATGGCGCGCCCGACATTTCCGGGCAGCACCTGGCCGCCCAGAAACACCATGATGCTAAGCAGGAACAGCGTGACAAGCGACAGGAAGACACGCCGGACAAGGAAGGAGAGAATGGCTAATACTCCTTGCGGAGCCAGCTTCAGGCAGGAACTGGCCGTTAGAGGATCTGGCTTTCCCTCCCGTTCAGGCTTTCGACGCCTTGTCGAGGAACAGCTGCGACATGGCGGTCGGCTGCACGCCGGTCACGCCCTTCACCGTCGCCGTCAGGTAGTCGTAGAAATAGCCGAAGATGACGGGTGTTTCCTCAAGCAGCAGCTTCTGGAGCTTGCCAGCGTCCGCCTTTTGCGCCTCGAGATCAAGGGCGGCGATATAGCTGGTCGCCAGCGTATCGTAGTCCTTGTTCTTGAAGTGCGCCGCATTCCAGGTGCCTTCGCTCTTCAACGGTGCGGCGAGATAGACGTTGGGCACGCCGCGGTGGCCGTAGTCGGTGATGCCCATCATCGAATCCAGCCAGTTCGATTTGCCGAACACCGCCTCGCCGTAATAGGCGCTCTGGTCGAGGATGTTGAGCTCGAGCTCGATGCCGATCTCCTTGACCGCGTTCTGGATGAGCTGGGCGTATTCGGGGATTTCCAGATAGCGCTCGGTGGTCAGCGTCACCTTGAAGCCCTTGCCGGCGCCGGCCGCTTCCATGAGCTGCTTGGCCTGCGCAATATCCTGCTGGCGTTGCGGCACGGTCGGGTCGGTCGAGGGATAGGCGGCGGCGAACGGACTGTCATTGCCGGCTACGGCGCGGCCTTTCATCAGGCCGGCAACCAGCTTGTTGCGGTCGAGGCTGAGCGCGATGGCGCGGCGCACCCGCGGATCCTTGAACGGATCCGCATCGCACTGCAGATGCAACTGTTGATGCGCGACCGATTTCAGGCTGATGATTTCGATGTTCGGATCGCTCAGCAGGCCGACGCCGGCCAGCACCGGGAGCTGGTTGATGATGTCGACCTGACCTCCTTGCAGCGCCAGGATCTGCGGCTGCATGTCGGCGAAGAAGGTGAACTCGGTGCGCTCCGGCAACGCCTTCGGGCCCCAGTAATCCTCGTTGCGGACGAACGACGCCCCGACCTTCGGCGTGTATTTATCGACCCTGAACGGCCCTGTGCCGTCGAAGCTCTTCTCGTAATCGCCGACATAGCTCGCCGGGATGATGACGGCGTTGTAATTGTCGGACGACACCATGTAGGGAAAGTTGCCGTTCGCCGCGTCGAGGTGGAATTCCACCGTGTAGTCGTCGACCTTTTTGGTCGCGCCCTTTTTCAAGATGCCGTTGAACACCGACAGCGCGTTGGAGGAGTTGGCCGGATCGGCGAGCCGATCGATGCTGGCCACCACGTCTTCCGCCTTCATCTCGCCGCCGCTGTGGAACTTCACGCCCTTGCGCAGCTTGAAGGTCCACACAGTGCCGTCGTCGTTCGGCTTCCAGCTTTCAGCCAGAGCCGGCCGCAGCACGAGGTCCGGACCATCGATGCAGAGGAATTCAGCGACTTGCTGCAGCACCACCAAGCCGCCCGCATCGGCGATGCTTACCGGATCGATCGCCGCGGTGGGCACGCTGCTTGCCACGCGGATGGTGGCACCGGGCGCTCCCTGGGCACGAGCGAGCGACGGCATGGCGCCAAAGCCGGCGGCAGCACCGATGCGGCCCAGAAGCGGCAACGACAGGCCGAGCAGGCTGCCGTGGCGAATGAAGTCGCGGCGGCTGACCCTGCCGTCGACAAGCCCGTCGATCAGGTGGTTTTCGAGCGGCGAACGATTGCGCCTGAAGAAGTCGAGAATGCGATAGTCTTTGCTCATGGGTTTGACCCTTTCCCCTTTGTTCTTATGGTTGACGAAAATCCGTGGAGTTCTCCGTATCCCGGCCGTCAACGAGCGTTGTTGACCGGGGCTTTAGCATGCGGTCTTTTTCGGTCCATCCGCTGCCTGCGGCAGAGGCTTGGATTTTCGAGGCATTGCTTCCACCCATTCTGTCCGCAATACCCGATCGTTGTCACGGCTCGAGGCTTCTCTTGTTGTATCCTTTTCCTGTTGGCTGGTGTCATCACTCCTAGTTCAACGGCAGACGGCGATAAGTCCCCGGCTTTGCCGGGTCGTGATATTTGTTGCACGGCCCGTTCTCGGCAAAGTCGCGGTGGCAAGCGGCGAGGTTCTCGCGCGACAGCGTGACGCCGAGCCCGTGACCTTCCGGCACCCGCACGACATTGTTCTTGGGCGAAAACGGGCCTTCCAGGGTGATATCCATCGGCAGCATGCGAAACAGCGACTGGTTGGGTTCCCTGATCCATCCGAGTGCGGCGCAAACATGCAGGTAGGCGGCACTGCCGATGCCGCTGTCGCCGCTGTAGCACCAGTAGTCGATGCCGGCATGTTCGCAGGCACCGACGAAGCGCAGCAGGCGGCCGATGCCGCCATGCGTGGTCGGATTGCCGACGAACGCATCCGGCACCTTCGCCTCCATGGCCCGCGCAATGTCGATATTGTGCGTCGAGAACGGGATCGAGCAATGGCGGCGCAATTCGCGCATCGCCTCGATGGTCGCCACCGGGTCTTCCCAGTTGCGCACGCCGAGTTCCTCCAACGGCCGCGCCAGCAGCCTGGCCGTCGCCAGCGAATACGCCTGGTTGGAATCGATGCGGATCATCGCATCGTCGCCGAGCTTTGTGCGGATCAGCTCCACCATTCTCAGCGAGATCTTCGCATTCCCGGTCGAGAACTTGCCTTCAAAGTAGGTCGTTCCGTAGGTCTCGTGCAGCTCGACGCAATAGTCGGCGACCGCTTCCGGCGTTCTCTCGCCTTTCACACCAGGACCATCGCCGCGCAGCGAGAAATAGTCGGTGAACGGGATGTCCTTGCGAATGGCGCCGCCGAGCAGCTGGTAGAGCGGCTGCTTCCATGCCTTGCCGCGCAAATCCCACAGCGCCATCTCGATGGCGCCGAAGGCCATGATGCGGGTGCGGTCGTTGATCGACTGGACCCCGGTCCAGTAAGGCAGGCAGACATTTTCAGCGCCCGCGATGTCGAAAGCGTCGCGGCCGACCAGTCGTGCCGCAAGATTGTCACTGATGATTGCCGCCGCCGCCGGCGACGGCGCTTCGCCCAGACCGATCAGTCCGTCCTCGGTCTCGACCTCGACAATGGTCGGCGAGAACCCGTCGAGCTCGCCGAACACCCAAGCGTAGGGCGCTTCGAGCCGGAGGTTGATTGGCGTTGCGGTGATGCGGCGGATCTTCATCTCAGCTGCCGACCTCGAAGAAGGGTCTGCCAAGCAGCTCTGGAACGACGTCAATACCGAGACCCGGCCCGTCCGGAATGCCCATGCGGCTACCCGAAACCGGCGGCATGTTCGATGCGGTGCGCACCGTCACCCACTCGTGGAAGGCGATCGCGTGCAGCCGGCGCTCCTCCGGCGTCGACAGCGACAGATGTGCCATGGCCGATGTGTCGATCTCGGCGCCGCCGGTATCCTCGACGGTGATCATGAAGCCGAGATCGACGGCAAGATCGCGGATCTGGCGCGTCTTGGTGACGCCGCCCAGCCGCGAGATTTTCAGCGTCAGCCCGTCGGCAGCGCCCTTGCGATGGATGTCGAGCATGTCGTCCAGCGAGGCGACGGATTCGTCGAGCACCATCGGCTTGTCGAGGGAGCGGCGAACCGACATGCATTCGTCGATCGTGGTGCAGGGCTGCTCGAACGTGTAATCAATGGCGCGCGTCGCGTCGGTGAACTGGCGCGCCTGATAGGGCGTCCAGCCGGCATTGGCGTCGCAGAAGATCACCGTCCCCTTCGGCACCGAAGCGGCGACCGCGGTGACGCGTTCGACGTCGTCATGGACGTTGCCGCCGACCTTGACCTGCAGCCGGTGAAATCCGTCCTTGACGATGCGTTTGGCGAGTGCGGCCATCGCGTCGACCGTGCCGTGGGTGACGACCTTGTAGAGTTCGGCCGTCTCGCTTTCGCGCCCGCCGAGCAGCGTCACCACAGGCACATCGGCGGCACGTGCTGCCAAATCCCAGCACGCCATGTCGAGCGCGGACTTGATGTAGGGATGGCCCTTGAACACCGTATCCATCAGCCTGCCGATACTTGCCAACGCACGGGGATCTTGCCCGAGCAGGTGCGGTGCGATTTCCATGACGCCGGCGCGCGTGCCGGCCGCGAAGGCGGGGGAGTAGAAATTGCCGAGCGGCGCCATCTCGCCCCAGCCGGTGAGGCCGCTGTCGGAAGTGATGGCGACGATTACCGCGTCGAATGCGTCGGCGACACGCCCTTTCGACATGCGGTAGGGCCCGTCCACAAAGGGCTGCACGACATGGTAGGCTTTGATGGTTTTGATCCGCAATTTCTTTGTCCGTTGTCAGATTCGCTGCTGGCGGCGATGATTGGTGCTTCACGCCTCTCCCGGCCGCTTGCGTGGCAGGCCGCCGCGATCGGCCCCCGCGCCCTTGGATTCGAGGCTGCGCGCATAGGTGAGCAGCTCCTCGAAATCGAGGTCGATATGCTCGCGGGCATGGCGCTGGGCTGCGTGCATGTCGGCGCCCTTCAGCAGCCGCACATAAGTCTCGTGGACATCAGCGGCAGGCACCGGTTCGTTGCGTGCGCGCTGGTGCAGGGCGAAATACATCTGCAGCCGGCTGGTCAGGCGCTGCCAGGTCTCCAGCAGCACCGAATTGTCGGCCCATTCGTAGATCAGCCCGTGCAGTTGCAGCGCCGTCTCGATCTGGCGGGTGGTGTCGAGATCGCGCGTCGCCTGCTTCACCGCCTCGTGGCGCCGGTCAAGTTCGTCGAAGAAGCGCTGGTCGCGAAGCGGCCAGGTCAGTTCGATGGCGAACTCGTCCAGCACCTTGTTGAGCGAATAGGCGTCGTCGATGTCCTTGGCGGCCACGTCGATAACGAAGGTTCCGGCGTAGGGAATGCTGGTCAGAATGCCTTCCTGCACCAGCTCTCGCATCGCCTCGCGCAACGGCGCGCGGCTCACCCGCATCTGCTCGGCAATCCTGAGCTCGTTGAGCTTCTGTCCGGGTTCCAGCTGGCCGGTCAGGATCGCGCGCCGAAGCAGCGCCACGATCTCGCCCCTGCGTGTCGTATCCGCGATCGGACTGAAATCCAGCTTGCCCATTCGGCCACTCCAGAGGAACCGAAAGCCAGACAAGCAGATTGTCGACAATCTAGCAAGAGGTCGTTTCCGAATTCCGCCTCGGGGCAGGAGTGGGCGCCTTCGGTCTCAGGCAGCCCGGCCGTAAAAACCGACCCGCTCCTCTTCGCTGAACATCACGCCTGATTTCTCATAGTAGGAAAACACCGCGATCATGCGTTCGCGTTCGCCTTCGACAGTGGTGACGCGATGGGCGGTGTTCTTGCCACGAAAGACATTGAGCGTGCCTGACTTCATGCGCAGTATCTTTGCCTCGGGGTCGCGCCCTTCGAGCAGCCTGGCAACGCCGTCGTAGTTGGGATTGTCGTCCGAGCGGAGATCGGTGCGGTATTCGAGATCGCCGCCGCGCTGCGATGCCTGCAATAGAAGCGTCGTGGTGAATTCCGAGCGATCGAAATGCCAGTTCAGCGCCTCGCCGGCGCGATAGGCCATCACATTGGTGCGCGCCAGCGGGTCTTGCATGACATGCAGCCGCGTCTTCCCCATTGCCGCGGCCAGGAAGCGCAGCAGCGGTTCGTATTCGTAGATGGCGAGCACGAGGCTATCAGGAATCTGGTCGGCGCAGACCGTATGGCTGATGGTCTCGACCTTACGCAGGGCGGGGTGGTCGGGAGCGAGTTCCGGGATATCGGGCTTGAAGTAGATATTATGCATCCGCCGGTGCGCGTGCGACCGAGCCGCCATGACGGGCTGGATTTCCTGCACCGCCCGTTCGGCCACGCCGGGCCGCAAAAAACCTTCGAGATTGAACATGCCGTCGGCTTCCAGCGCCGCAGCCGAGGTCTCCACGAGGCGCTTCCACTCAGCGCTGCCCTTACGGTCGAGCGGGTACCGCTCCAGATCGAGAACGTCTTTCATCGTTTTGTGCTCCAAGGTTCGAGCGCCAGAAGACGGCAAAAAAATCTTTCTCTCAACAATGAAAATTATTAGTCTTGCGCAGGAAAAACTTATGGAAGGCACGCATGGAACGGCTCCCCCCGCTAAACGCGATCAAGGCCTTCGAGGTCGCCGCGCGGACCGGCAGTTTCACTTTGGCCGCCACCGAACTCGGCGTGTCCTCGGCGGCGGTCAGCCAGCAGATACGCAATCTCGAGACCTGGTTCGGCAAGCAGCTGTTCGTGCGCAGCGGCAACCGCATAGCGCTGACCGACGCCGGCCACGCAATCTATCCGCAGACGGCACGCGCCTTGGGCGACATCGCGGCGATCGGGCGGCGCATGCTGGATGGAAACCTGAGGACGCGTCTCGTCGTCAGCGTGCCGTTTTCGCTGGCAGAATTGTGGTTGGCGCCGAGGCTGGCCGTGCTTCTAGACACGTTCCCGCAAATGGCGATTGACGTTAGGGTCGAAGACGATCCCGTCGACCTGCTGCGCCAGAACATCGATCTTCGTATCAGCTACGGCGATTATCACTATCCCGGTTTACGGATGATCCGTCTGATCCATGATGACGTCCTGCCGGTCTGCGCGCCGGACTTCTGGCAGAGATATGGCAACGGTGCATCCAGCCTGGCGGATGTGCATGAGAGCCTGTTCATCCACACCAACTGGGGTCCGACCTATGTCTCGCATCCGACATGGGCGGACTGGTTTTCGGCGTCAGGCGGCAGCCGCGCGCCTGATCCGTCGCATGGACGCCGTGTCGGTCTGTCCAGCCTGGCGATCACCTCGGCGAGGCTTGGTCTCGGAATTGCCCTTGGCCAGCAGATCATGGCCCGCGCCGATCTGGAGGCCGGCCGCCTGATCGCGCTCTCGTCGGTATCTCTGCGCCTCGGCCATCCCTATTGCGCTTTCATGCCTGCGGCCAAGGCCGATCGCGCCGATGTCGCCGGCCTTGTCGAACTGCTCAGCAAAACGGCGCCCTTGGCGTGGGAGCCGAGGGCGCCGCTGGACCGGACCTGACGGGGGGTTATCAGGTGGCCGGTTTCTGTGGCAGCGGCGAGACAGGCATTCCAGGGCCGATCTTTTGCAGATTGCCTGTTATTATCTGGTCGCCTTCCGATACGCCGCTTGAGATAGCGATGAGATCGCCATTGGTCGGCCCGAGCGAAACGATGCGCTGATCGACAGTGTTGTCCTTGCTAACGACGTAGAGGTATTTGCCGAGCTGGCTCGATCCCAGAGCCGTCTGCGGCACCATCAATGCATCGGGCTGCTGCTTGATGTGCAGCCTGACGCGAACATATTGACCCGGCAGCAGGGTGAACTTGGCGTTGCCGATCGTCGCCCGTGCGGTGATGGTGCCGGTCGAACGATCGATCGTGTTGTCGATGAAGGTGAGCTGACCTCTCTGGCGCGGTTCCGTATCGCCGGGAAGCAGGACGTCGACATCGATGGGTCCCGCCGCGCGGGCTTCCTCGATCTGCGCCAGATCCGTTTCACTCGGATTGAAAGTGACATAGATCGGGTCGAGCTGCACCAGTGTGTTGAGCACCGTGCCGGCGACACTGACCAGCGTTCCGATAGAGGCCTGGTTACGGCCGACGCGCCCGGCGAATGGCGCCTTGATCTCCGAATAGCTCAGATTGAGCTCGGCCGTTCGCACAGCCGCCTGGTTCACGGCGAGCGAGGCCTGGGCTTCGCGCAAGCTGCTGGTGCGCTGGTCGAACGCATCCTTGGCGATGTATCCGCTCTTTGCCAGCTCGGTGCCGCGGCCTAGGTTGGAACGCGCATAGTCGAGCGTTGCTTCGTCGCGCTGGACCTGGGCCTTCGCCTGGTCGAGGGCAGCGTGGAAATCCTCTGGAGCGATCTTGTAGAGAAGGTCGCCTTTCCTGACATCGCTGCCGTCGGGCGCGACCTGCTCCTGCAGATAACCCGGCACGCGCGCCTGCAGCGTGATGCTGCGGATCGGCTCGGTGCGGGCCGCATAGTCGAGATAGATCGGGATCGTCTTCTTGACGACGCTCACCACCGGCACCGGCATGACAAACGCTGCGGGCTCGGTCGCCGCGGGTTCAGGCGTTGCTGCTCCTGCCGTACCGGCGTTGAGGCCGAAATTGCCCATGTCGAGCAAGTGAACGCTCGCCATCGAGATCGCCCCCAGGGCGACGGCCGCTCCCAACGCAATTTTCCATTTACGCATGATCAATTCTCCAATCCTATTCGGCCGCTTCGGCCAATCGCTCGAAAGCGGGTTCGGCAGTTGGTTCAGTCGGTTCGGCAACAGGTTCGCTCTTGCCGCCGCGCTCGCGCAGCTGCTCGATCACCGCATAGAAGACCGGCACGAACACCAGCGACAGGATCGTCGCCGCGACCATGCCGCCAAAGACGGTGGTGCCGATAGACTGGCGGCTCGCTGCACCAGCGCCTGTTGAGTACATCAGCGGCAGCACGCCCAGGATGAAGGCGAAGGCGGTCATCAGGATGGGCCGCAGCCGCAGGCGCGCCGCTTCCATCGCGGCGTCGACGATGCTGAGACCTTCCTCGCGCCGGCGCCGGGCAAACTCCACGATCAGAATGGCATTCTTCGCCGCCAATCCGATCAGCATGACGAAGCCGATCTGCGAATAGACGTCGATCTGCATGCCACGCATCAACAAGGCGACAAAGGCACCGAACAGGGCAAGCGGCACCGCCAGCAGAACCATGAAAGGCATGGCCCAGCTCTCATATTGGGCGGCGAGGATCAGGAAGACGAAGACCATGGCGAGACCGAAGACAATCGAGGCGATCGATCCGGCCTTGAGCTCCTGATAGGTGATGCCAGTCCATTCGTAGCCGAAATCCTTCGGCAGTGCCGTGGCAGCGGCACGTTCCATCGCGGCGACCGCTTGTCCGGAGGAGTAACCGGGTGCAGCACCGCCGTTGATCAGGGCCGACGCATTGTTGTTGTAATGCGGGACGGTTTCCGGGCCGACGATAGGCACCAGCTTGCCGAGTGTGCTCAACGGCACCATGCCGCCAGAGGCATTGCGCACATAGAGCCGTGAAATGTCGGCAGCACCCGCACGCGCATCCTTGTCGGCCTGGATCGTCACCCGGAAGGTGCGGCCGAACAGGTTGAAGTCGTTCACATAGAGCGAGCCGAGATAGATCTGCAGCGTGTTGAACACGTCAGGCAGGCTGAGGCCGAGCAGCTTCGCCTTGTTACGGTCGAGGTCGTAGTTGAACTGCGGCGTCGAGGTCGAGAACGACGAGAACAATTGCTGCGGGTTGAGCTCGGGCTGCTTGCGCGCCTCGGCGAGTACGGCTTGCGTCGCATCGTTGAGCGCAGCGCTGCCGCGACCGGTCAGATCCTGCACCTGGAATTCGAAGCCGCCGGTCGTGCCGATACCCGGGATCGAAGGCGGATCGAAGCTCAGCGCGAAGGCTTCCGGAAGCTCCATGAGTTTCGAGCGCACGTCGGCGACGAGCTTCGAGGCGCTCTGGTCAGGGCCGCGTTCGTCCCATGGCTTCAGGATGGCGAATTCCACCGCCGAGTTCGACTGGGCTGCGTTGGTGAGGAAGTTCAAGCCGCTGATCGAGCCGACGATATCGACGCCGGGGGTGTTCTGCAGGATGGCGCGTGCCTTGCGGGCCACGGCGTCGGTGCGCTCCAGCGATGCCCCATCCGGCAACTGGATGACGACGAAGAAATAACCCTGGTCCTCGACCGGGAGGAAGGTCGAGGGCAGGCGCTGCCAGACGAAATAGGTCGCGACAAGCCCGGCCGCGAACAGCCCGAGCATGATCCAGCGCAGGCGGATGAGGAAGCGCACACCATGGGCATAGGCATGCGACAGCCGCTCGAAGCCCGTGTTGAACCAGCGGAACAGCACGAACTGGGTTGCCGGGCGGTGGCGCAGGAAGGCGGCGCTGAGCGCCGGGGTGAGCGTCAGCGAGACGAAGGCGGAGATGCCGAAGGAGATCGCCACCGTCAGCGCAAACTGGTTGTAGAGCCGCCCGGAAACGCCGGGTATGAAGGCGACCGGCACGAACACGGCCATCAGCACGGCGGTCGTGGCGATGATCGGCCCGGTGACCTCGGCCATCGCCGCGCGCGTGGCAGCCAGCGGTTTGAGGCCGGCTTCCAGCTGGCGCTCGACATTCTCGACGACGACGATCGCATCGTCGACGACGAGGCCGATCGCCAGCACCATGCCGAGCAGGCTGAGCATGTTCAGCGAGAAGCCGAACATATACATGACGACGAGCGTGGCGATCAGCGACACGGGAATCGCGATCGTCGGGATGATCGTGGTGCGCCAGCTCTGCAGGAAGATGAACACCACCGCGACGACCAGGACCAGCGCCTCGCCGAGCGTGACCAGCACGTCGTGCATCGACGCCGAAACGAAACGTGTCGTATCGTAGTGCATCGCGTAGCTGACGCCCTTCGGGAAGCGGGCTGACAGTTCCTGCATCTTGTCCTTGACGCGCTGCTGCAGATCGAGCGCGTTCGAGCCGGGCATCTGGTAGACCGCGAGCACCACGGTCGGGTCCTCGGCAAAGAAGGCCGACGACGAATATTGCAGGGCGCCGAGTTCGATGCGCGCAACGTCGCGCAACCGCACCAGCGAACCGTTGGCGGCATCGGCGCGCACGACGATATCGCCGAATTCCTTTGGATCGCTCAGTCGGCCGACCGCGTTGACCTGCATTTCGAAAGCGGTGCCGGCCGGCGCCGGCGACTGTCCGATCTTGCCGGCCGCGACTTGGACATTTTGCTCGGCAATGGCGTTTTGGACATCGACAGCGGTGATGCCGAGATTGGCGAGCTTGTCGGGATCGAGCCAAACGCGCATCGAATAGCGCCGCTCGCCGAAGATCTGCACGTCGCCGACGCCGGGCAAACGCTTCAGCGGGTCGACCACTTGCAGGTAGGCGAGGTTGCTGAGCGCGACCGGATCGACGGAACCGTCGGGCGAGGTGAGATTGACGATCAGGACGAAATTCGGATTCTGTTTCTTGATCGTCACGCCGCCCTGGTTGACGATGGCCGGCAGCGAGGACGCCGCCTGCGACACGCGGTTCTGGACGTCGACGGCGGCGGTGCTGAGCGAATAGCCGACGTCGAAGGTGATGGTGATCGTCGACGAGCCGTCATTGGAGCTCGACGATGACATATAGGTCATCCCCTGAACGCCGTTGATCTGCTGTTCGAGCGGCGTCGTGACCGTATCGGCCACGACTTGCGCACTGGCGCCCGGATAGTTGGCGCTGACCACGACCTGAGGCGGTGTTATGTCGGGAAACTGCGAGACAGGCAGCAGGAAATAGCAGATCGCCCCGGCGAGCACCATGATGATGGCGATCGACGATGCGAAGATCGGTCGGTGAATGAAGAAGTTTACCATGACACATACGCCTCGCCCGATGCTCTCGCCTCACCAAAAGCCTTGGCCACTCTGGACAGCCGCTGGATTCGCCTGTGACCCGAATCTTCCAGAAAGCGATGCGGCGGCTTGCGGCCGTACCCTTGCGTATCCGCCAGGGTACGCAGCATCGTCTCGAAAGAGCGCGGGTCGACACGGTCGGCCTTCATCAGCATCCGGATCATCGGATCCTTCACAACTTCGTCGATCGTCAAATCCTTGCGCTGCGACATCGTAGCGGCTCCTGGCTTGCGATCCGCGGCGGCGTACGCCGCAGATCGTGTGGTCTTCTTATTCGCGGCCAAAAGTCGCCTGGGGCGCAGTTTCATGCCTGAGCCTTTTCGGCGGAGGCTATTCACAGGCGCCTGCGAGATTTGACACGAGGCAATTGAGGTGTTACCAGTAAGTAACATCTAGAAGTTACAGACCGGTAACACCCTAGTCAAGAGGTGCACCGAGGGATTTTTCGGAAAACCCGAAACCAAGGAGGTTTTGATGGAAGACGGTACTGCGGAGCGCATCCGCCCCCGGGATCGGATCCTGGAGACGGCACGGGATATGTTCCACAAGCATGGCATCAAGGGCGTCGGCGTCGACGCAATCACTGAAGCCGCCGGCACCAACAAGATGACGCTCTACCGACATTTCGAGTCCAAAGACGATCTGGTCATCGAGTGCTTGCGGGCGACAGCATGCAGCGCCAACGCGATGTGGCAGAAGTTCGAGGCCGAGCATCCGGGCGACAAGCTTGCGCAATTGCATGCCTGGGTTCGCATGGCTGCCGATTGCCTGTTGACGGACGGCCGCGGCTGCGACATGGCGAACGCCGCCATCGAACTGAGCGAAACCGACCATCCGGCCCGTCGGGTGATCAAGGAGCTCAAGCAGGCCCAGCGCGACCGTCTGGTTAGCCTGTGCCGGGACGCCGGCGTCGGACAGGCCGAGCTTCTTGCGGACACGCTGTCGCTGCTGCTCGAAGGCGCCCGCGTCAGCATGCAAAGCGTCGGCGCCGAAGGCCCGAGCGCTCAATTCGTCCGCATGGCGGAAGGCTTGATCACCTCTTTCAGGGCCAGATAGTCTCGCAACCGGCGAAACGATCGGTAGCGTGTTCATTGCGAGCCACGCCGCCGACTGCTCTTTTGCCCTTTCGACTGTACCGTCATCGCGCTTCTCCTTTGCCGGTCTGTCGCCGCACCAATGGCGCGACCTCTTGCCTATTGGTGAGGATAGGACCGATAGCGAATTGGCGAGAGTGACAAGTGTGACGGGATTCCGACCGCGCAACTTCAGTTGGCACCAAACGGCCGGCCGGCGGAGTAGGCGCAAAATCGAATGGCATTGTTCGAGCGGCTAAAGGCGAGCGATCCGGCCACTTTGACCGATCTGAAGCGCGCCGGCGCCGGGCGCAACTTCGGCGTCGACCCGCGATCGTCGGCGGGCTTCAAGCTGACGACCCTGGAGCCGCTCCTGAGGGACGTCCACGATCGTCTTGCCGGCGTCGTCGTCGAGCAGCTCGACTGGTCGGCCTTCATCGACCGTCCGGAAACGCTGTCTACCTCGACCCACCCTACTTCGGCAGCGAGGGCGACTACGGCAAGGAGCTGTTCGGCCAGCGGCGCCGAAGGCAACTTTAACCGGACGATCGAAACGCTGATCCTACACGCGTAATCCTCTATGACGCGGACCACCCGCCAAATCGCGGAATGGCGGGTGGTCCTTTATCAGCGCAGGAAGGGACTTAGCTGCGCAGATCTCTATCGTCGTTCGGTCCGGTCGGTTCCCTAGCTAGCAACCATCCCAATTGCCATAAACGTGATGGGGACAGCGAAGACCGTACCGAGCAACCAGCGGGCCTGGTGGACACTATTTTCCATGGCCTCCTCCCGTAAACTCACAGCGAGGCAACGACTACGAGAAGCCGCCGTTCCGGGTGGCGCGACGTCCGGGCTATAGCGCGAAATAAGGGAGACTTTGGTCCCACAATCGGATCAGACCTAAGCCCAGCGGAGGAACGTTCGCGGGTGCCTGAGGTTTGGGTGGACCGGGCGGAAGAGAATGCCGTCCAGCGCAAGAGATCTCACGAAGGAGATAGCTATGAGAACGCGTCTTTCCATTGCAGCTGCGGGATTTCTGCTGCTGGCAGGCATCGGCGCCGCTACCGCTCAGGACGTAGTCATCGAGCCTGAGCAGGAGACCGTCATCAAGGAATATGTGAAGAAGCAGCCGCTCGCATCGGTGAAGGTGCCAGGGGTGGAGCTCAATATAGGCTCAACGCTGCCCGAGACCGTCGAGCTTCATGAAGTTCCCGAAACCAAATACAGCTACGTGGTGGTCGAGGACCGAACTGTTGTCGTTGATCCAGGCACACGCAAGATCATCAAAGTCATCGAATAGCCTACGCGACTGGGAGGACAGCCCGCCGCGCCGAAAGGTGCGGAGGGCTTTTTGCTTTGCGTAAAACTGCTGAGTCGAATTACAGTTCGTTTAGCGTGGAGGTCGAATGCCGATTTATCGGAAAGCTCAGGAGGCTGGCGTCTTCGATTCATCTGAAGTCGCTTTGCTGGGCCGCGTTTTCGACCGGCTCAAAATCGAAGGGCAATCCGAGCAACGGCGTGAAGCGCTCGCATCCCGGATCCTGGCAAACTACTCGGCCGGTCTTACCGATGAGGACGAGCTTGTTTCGGCGTCCAAATTGCCACTGGGGCGATAGGCCTCAATTCACTGGCAGCAGCGGTTGATGCTTTGACTTCGCGTGATGAAGCACCTGGCCAAGATCGCGCATGTCGAAATCCTGTCCGCAAATGGGCAGTGCTGGACATGCTGCGCCTCGGGTTTGATCGGCTGATCGTGATCTTTGCCCTTGAAGCCCGTGCCTGCGTTGTTGGTCCGACATTTCACTTCCGCTCCGCAATTCCAAAGTTCCCCGCCTCTCATGGAACCCCTGGAGGCACCAAAGAGTTGCATTTGGAAACAAGGTAACCGTCATGACAGCGCGAGAGAATGACACCTTTCGAGTTTTGATCAGATCGGAAGACTATCGTCGGAAGATACGCAGGCTGCTAAGGTTTGTCGGCGATCAACCTTTGGCGCCGAAGCTTATCGCGCTGGCGGCGGAACTTCAGGAGGAACTTGATCGGCGAGAGCGAAAATCGGCCGACGAGAAAGACCCTGATTAGGAGATGCTACAGGGGTGATGACATCGTCCACCCGGAGTACGATCTTGATCGTACCAATTAGCGAGATCGAGCTAGCGCGGGTTCTGCGCGTACTTCTTGCACATCATCGGGCACCAATGCTCGTCTTGCGTGGAGAGATCGCCTAACTCCGAATGGAGGTCAGAGACGCCGCTGCCAACCGCGCTCATAAAAGAGTGGCTGGCTCATCTCCAGTCTAGTCGCATCCCAGATCATTGTCCGTCGCTCTCCTTTTCGGCGGGTTTTTTGTTTTCCGCATGGAACACTTGGTTGCCGGCAAAGTTTGGTGCCTGCGGTATCTCCTGCGAGAAGTGCTGCGAGGCGGGGAAGTGGATGAGCGTCGTCAAAAGGGTCGGTCCAGTTCTAAATCAGGCAATCGCTGCGATCCTCAACAGGGGAGACCATGGGGACACTGTTTCGATCAAAGCGACTTTAGACCATATTCGGCAGGCTGCGCCTGATTTGATCGCATCCAACGATGAACTGATCGAGGCTATTGTAGAGATAGCTGCTGCCCTAGACCTGTCCGTGGCTTCCGATGCGGGCGAGTAGTAGCCGTTCAATTGATGCGAGGCGTTTTGACCTCCACGAAACAATCCTACGCAGCGCCGCTGACGGAAGCCGCCGGCTGCCCTAAATTTCCCTCATGGCTCTTCATTGGTTTCACCCTCCGGTCAACATCGAGACTGATCGACCTGGCCTTACCTACGGCTGCAACAATGTCGAGGGTGCCGTCGCGGAGCTCATGAAGTGGACCAAGCGAGGACCTAAGTGGAAGAAGGCCGCCGAGGCTTGCACGGCCGTTCTTGAGGGCGAAGGCACAGCCGACGACGTAAGAAGAGCCTTCGAGGCTGCCGCAGGGGAGGAGGGGTTGCTACGCTCCTCTTGATTGGGGCCAGTATCTGCCTGCTGTTCGATCTTGACCTTACCACCATGCCCCTCACGGGAAAACCAAGCGGCCGGGCGGCGAACACAGCCACATGCGTCACGCATCTCTGCTGGTTTTCACCTGCGCCGGCCAGCTAGGGAAGGAGCCCGCGCCCTCCTCCGAGCGCGGGCCAACCGGGTTGCAGCCCGATCTGCAGCGGGCGAAAGCGGGGGGTGCCCACTGATCCCAACCAACTGTTAGTAACCACTTATGTTCCAAGAAGCGGCGTAGGGTCTTCGGACACGCGTCGAGCCGATGATCGTCATCGATATCGAGACGTCGCTTAGACAGGCTGGCTTTGCGGTGGCCTCAGAGCCAAGTTGCACGCGTGCAAAACAGATTTGGCCCTCGTGGAGCCGGACGCCCTGTTGGGGACTGCGTCAGCTCTTTGGTTGCTGAAGAACTCGGCCCGGAATAAAAAAGCCCGCTGCCGGGAGGAGGTGGCAGCGGGCTTGATTTCGAATACGGCACGGGAGGAGGTGTACCGCACTCAGCGCCGGCATCGCATCTGGGAGGAGTAGATGGCCGACACCTGCGAAACTACCGATTGCCCAATGATTCGGCAACAACGAAAGATGCATGGCAGATGTGCAGATTTGCGGTATCAACCGAATTTTAACCATCGGGCAGAGTGGCCGTTGCCTTGCGCGGCGTCACTGGACCGGGACGTTTTCCCTAAAGATCAGGCGCGGCTCGATGAATTTCCTGGTCAGATAGGGCGCCGATGACGCGATCGAGCCGAGCAGGCGAATGACCGACTGCTCGGCGATCAGCCGCGCGTTCTGGTCGATGACGACGTCGAGCAGATCATCGACGAGATAGCCGCGTGTCGCCCGCGTCAGGTCGTGGCAGATGAACACCGGCCTCCGTTGCGGCTTGGTTTCCAGCAGCGCTTTCGCCACCCCGGAACGTCCGGCACCGACGCAGTAGATGCCGAGCAGCTCCGGCTCGTTGTGCAGCGCCTTCATCGTCGCGGTGTAGCTGATATCAGGCTCGTCGTTGATCTCGACGGCGCTGGTGACGGTCAGATTGGGGAATTCCTCGCTGAGCACGGATCGAAAGCCCATTTCGCGTTCCTCATGCCCGCGATAGGAGCGTGAGCCGACGACCATTGCCAGATGGCCCGGGCGCCCGCCCAGGAAACGTCCCATCAAAAGGGCTGCGGTGCGGCCGGCCACACGGTTGTCAATGCCGACATAGGCCGATCGCGGTGCGCCGGGAACGTCCGACACCAGCGTGACCAGGCGAATGCCGGCCTCGACGATCTCGCGCAGGACATTGCGCGTTCTCGGATGATCGATTGCGATGACGCCAACGCCGTTTGCCCTAAGCGAGAGGTTTTCGACGGCCGATTGCAACGCGCTCGGCGAGATGCCGGCGAGCTCGTGGATCCGGCAGGAGGCGACGAGCGGCAGTCGCGCCGCATAGTCCTCGATATGACCTGCCAGATCCATCATGAAGGCATTGGAGCCGATCGGCAGAAAGAACTCGAGATGCGCTGGCCGCGAGGGCAGCACGACCTGGTCCACGACCGGCAAATAGCCGAGCTGCTTGGCCGCCTCCATCACCCGCTGCCGGTTGGCAGCACTTGCGCCCGGCCGGTTGTTCAGTACCCGGTCGACCGTGGCGGTCGACAGCCCGCAGCTTCTGGCGATATCCGCAACGGTGGCTTTCATGGTCGCAGTCATAGGAGCTGATGTGATCCCGTGCCAGAGAAACGGCGAGCCCGGCTTCCAACTGACCCGCTCAGCCCTGCGATTGCTTCCCCTGGACGATGGCTTCGTGGATCTGCTCGTCGGACATGCCGGTGATGATCCGTTCGACTTCCGCGACGTTGGTGTTCTTCGGATCGATATTGTCGGCGACGACCTTGCCGCGGCGCATGACGACGATGCGGTCGACCACCTGGAAGACGTGATGGATATTATGGGCGATGAAGATGCAGGAATGGCCCGAATCGCGGGCGCTGCGCACGAAGCTCAGCACGCCCTGCGTCTCGGCGACGCCGAGATTGTTGGTCGGCTCGTCGAGGATGATGAGGTCGCTGTCGAAATGCATGGCGCGCGCGATCGCCACGGCCTGCCGCTCGCCGCCGGAGAGCGAGCCGATCGGCGTGGTCGGCGGAATGTTCTTCGAGATCCCGACCTGCTTGAGCAGGTCGCGGGCGACCACGTTCATCGCCTCCTGGTCCATGCGGTTGAGGAAACGCGGCGGTTTGATCGGCTCGCGCCCAAGGAACAGGTTGCGGGCGATCGACAATTGCGTAACCAGCGCCGAGTCCTGGTAGATCGTCTCGATGCCGTGGGCGATGGCGTCGCTGGTGCTGCGCAGGTCCACCTTCTTGCCGCGGATGAAGATGTCGCCGCTGGTCAGTGGAACCGCACCCGACAAGACCTTGATCAGCGTCGATTTGCCGGCGCCATTGTCGCCGAGCAGACCGACGATCTCCCTTTCGTTGACGTGGAAATTGGCGTCCACGAGCGCTTGCACGCGCCCGTAAGACTTGCGGATGTTTTCCATGCGGACAAGCGGCTCAGCCATGGTTCAAGTCCCCGCCTGATGCCGGCGTTCCAGCCATGAGTGAAGCGCCATCATGCCGAGGATGATCGCGCCGATGAAGATGTTGTAGGCAAGGCCCGGCACGCCGATCAGCACGATGCCGTTGCGCATGACGCGCAGGATCAGGATGCCGAGCACGGTGCCGATGACGGTGCCGCGTCCGCCGGTCAGCGCGGTGCCGCCGATGACCACCATGGCGATCACTTCGAGCTCGTAGCCGGTGCCGCTGTTGGGATTGGCCGCCGAGGTGCGCAGTGAGCTGATCACGCCGGCAAGCGAAGCCATGACCGACGACAGGATGAACAGGCCGATCTTGACGCCGCTGACGTTGACGCCGCGCGCCCTTGCTGCTTGGGGGTTGCCGCCTGCCGCCTGGATCCAGTTGCCGGTCCGGCTCTGCGTCAGCACGTAGCCGAGTGCGATTGCCGCGGCGATGAACCAGAACAGCGACATATAGATGCGGAACGGCCCGATGAAGAAATCGCCGACCAGCGCCTCGGCGAGCCAGCTGCCTTCGGCGCTCCAGGTCCGCTGCGGAAATCCGTTGGTGACGAACAGGGCGGTGCCGCGCACCACCAGCAGCATGCCGAGCGTCACCAGGAAGGACGGGATCTTGAGCTGCGTCACGAACCAGCCATTGACCAGCCCGATGAGCGCGGCAACCAGCAACGCCACGACGAAGCCGGCTTCCAGAGAGGTGACGCCGCTGTTGAAGAGCGTCCACATCAAGACGGGCGAGAAACCGAACAGCGAGCCGACCGAGAGGTCGAATTCGCCCGATGTCATCAGCAGCGTCATCGCCAGCGCGATCAGGCCGAGCTCGACCGTGAAGGCCAGTATGTTGCTGATGTTCTGCGGCGACAGGAAGTCGTGGTTGAACCCCCAGAACACGGCGAGCTCGACGACAAGCAGCACGAAGGGCCCGAATTCCGGCCTGGCGATCGAGCGTTGGATGATGGAGCTATTTTCCACGTTGGGCCCGCGACATGGTTGGAACTGGCCAAGCCCGGCACCGCAGGACGCGCTTTCGGGGCTCGGCGGAATGAAGGGGATGATCGCGGCACTCGTGCCGCGATCATCCCGATCGCGGTGTTATTTCCCGGACAGGATGTCGTCGTAGACCTGTGCGGTGTCCTTTTCGTAGAGCGCGCCGGTGATCACGTCGAAGCCGGGGGGAATACCGCTGGCGGCCATGTTGGCCAGCGAAAGCGCCACATAGCTGGTCGCCTGCGGATCCTGCCACTGCCCGGCATTGACGTAGCCGGTCAGCACCTCCTGGGTGGTGTCGAGCGAGTTACCCCAGCCGACGACAGGGATTTCGCCCGGCTTGATGCCAGCCTGGTCGAACACCCTCTTGATCGAGCCGGTCACCAGATCGCCGAGGCCGATGATCGCCTTGACCTTGGCCCTGTTGGCGGTGAGATAGTCGACCATGCGGTTGATCGCTTCGGCCTGATCGAGCGTGGCTTCGGTGATCTCGTAAGTGATGCCGAGCGGCTCGAACACGCTCTTGATGCCCTCTTCTTCCTGGACGCCATAGGTGGCGCCTGGGATTTCGACCGGCATCCAGACAAAATCGCCCTTTTTCACCAGGCCCTTGTCGACCAGATACTGCGCCCAGTTCTTGCCGAAGGTGACGTTGTCGCCGCCGACATAGGCGTTGAAGTCCGCCTTCGGATCGGGCGTGTTGAAGTTGATGATCGGGATGTTTGCCGCCCGTGCTTCCTTGGCGAGCTCGATAAGGCTGCCCGGGTCGGGGCTGGTGGTGGTGATGCCGTCGGCCTTGGCGGCGATGGCCGCGCGAACCGCCTCCTGCTGAGATGCCACGTCGCCATTGTGGAACGAGGTGTTGACGGTGTTGCCGGTGTCCGCAGCCCATTGCTTGGCGCCGGCGAGGAAGTAGGTCCAGACCGGGTCGGCCGGGCCGCCATGCGAAATCCAGTAGAAGGTCTTGGCCTGCGCTGCCGCCGGAATGGCCAGCGCCACGAGCAAGCCGAATACAAATAGTCGTAGCCTTGTCAGCATTTGATTTCCTCCCATTTTGAAAACTGCCTCCACCTCCGACGACGATCAGGCAAATCCTGATCGCATTCTTGCCAGCGCCGATCTGGATGCATCAGAGCATCCGCTTTTTCGACATATGGCAAGCCTCCATTTGCCAGTGGTAGTTGGCGCAACCCGAGGCGCCATCAGCAGTCCCATCAGATTGCATCAGTTTGTCTGATATTTTCCAGGCAGTTGGCTCCTCGAAATTTCATTGGGGGCAAGGTCTGTCCTGCGCGGATCCCTGAGCGCTATGGCTTGTAGCAGATGATGAGCCTTCACCGGCGGGATAGAACTGGGCAGCGCTTTGCCTGGAAGCCAACAGTGCGATACGAGGAGCCTCGGCAGTAGGTCCATGCTGTCTTAACCTGAGGGACGAGCTCAATTGCGCGAACGTATGCTCGAGATCGACGGGGGGCTGCTCCTAACCCTCGATGCTCTTCTGAAGGAACTGAACGTCACCCATGCCGCAGCTCGGCTCGGCATCACGCAACCTGCTCTTTCCGCTCGTTTGCTTCGGCTGCGGCAGTTGTTTGGCGACCAACTCTTGATCCCGGCATCATCCGGCCGCGGGATGGTGCCGACACCGCACGCCGCCGCGCTCCAGCCCGAACTCGCCAAGCTGATCGAACGATTGCGCGAGTTCGCCAATGTGGCGCAGTTCTTCGATCCCGCCACCAGCCGCCGCGTCTTCCGGATCGCCGCAACGGACAATCCGGCGGCGATCCTCGCACCGGAGCTCATCCCTTTCCTGAAGGCGAAGGCACCTCACATCCGCCTCGCTTTTGTACTTCCGGACAAGTCTCGGATCGCCGCTCACCTCGAGCAGGGTGACATCGACCTCTTCATCGGCGCGGCCGAGGATGTGGCGGGTGGACTGATCGGAAGGACGCTGTTCGACGAAGCGTTCGTCACGGCACAGCGCAAGGATCATCCAAGGGGTAGCAAGCCCTTCGATCTGGATGAATTCTGCTCGCTTGACCACCTCCTGATCTCGACCAGCGGAGGCAGCTTCTCCGGCATGATCGACGAGGCGCTGGCCGCCCTCGGACGTGAGCGTCGGGTCTCTGTCTCTATCCAGAGCTATGCGCTCGCCCCCTTGGTGCTGATGGGCAGCGACTGCATCTGCACCCTGCCGCGCCGTTTCCTGCAGCGTTTCACCACGTCGCTCGATCTCTTCGAGCCTCCCCTGGCCCTCGCCAAGTTCCAGATGTCCGCATTTTGGCATCAGCGCATGAGCGGCGATCCCGCTCATGGCTGGCTGCGTGAACAGGTGTTTCAGACGGCGCGGGCCCAAGGCCGCTAAGCGGGCCTGGTGATCGCTTGCCCCTGCAGCCTCGGTCCTTGGCCTACAGCCCTTGGCTTCCTTCCCGGTTTCGGTACTCGGCTGGATGCCAGGTGAACGAGCCGCCGCCCTCGGCGCGGATGTGCCCGACGCCGGGAAATGGAAGATGAGGCGCGGCAACGAGTTGGCGAGCGTCTGCGAAGGACGCGAAGGTCTTCTCCCGCACTGCTGCCGCCTCTCCCGGGTTAACGTCGTATAAGATGGTGACAGCAGGATCGGGAAACTGCACGGCCGCGACGTGGATGACGTCGCCGATAAATGCGATCGAATGCCCCTTGCTTGATACCGTGAAAAAGGCACTACCCGGCGTGTGACCGGGATGCAGCGTCGCCACGATTCCCGGGAGGATCGTTTGGTTGTCGGAGAACGTCCTCACCTTGCCCGCCCGCTGATAGACGCCGATCGTCTTTTCGGCTTCGTCGAAGTACTGGCGGGCGTAGCCTGTTTTTTCCGAGTTCGACGCGTCCAGGAAGAAGGTGAGATCGGGCGCTCCGACGTGAACCGTTGCATTGACGAACACCGGCTTGCCGTCGGCGACAAGGCCGCCCGTGTGGTCGGTGTGGATATGAGTGATGAGGATGTCGGTGATATCCTGCGGCATGACACCGATGCTGGCGAGGCTGTCGCGCAGCTTCCCGCCGTAGCCTGGGCCGAAGAGTTGCCCCGAACCTGTGTCGACAAGCGTGAGCCGCGCGCCGTCCCGGATCAGGAAGGCGTTGATTGAAGCTTCCACCGGATTGGACAAGAAGGCGTGGTTGAGGTGCTTGTCGACCTCCGCAGGTGATGTCCCTGTCAGGAGGGCGTGCAGGTCCTGCGGAACGGTGCCGTCGGACAAAGCAACGATGCCGAGGTCGCCGAGCGGAAACGTGTAGGTATCAGTGGTCTGCGAGTAAGCCCCAGTGGGGCTAGGTGCCGCGCTCTCGGAAAAAGCCGGCACGGCCGCGCCGAGGAGCAGGCTTATGGCGGTCGAGGCGAAAAGGATACGCAAGGTCATGATTGCTGAGGTCCTGGTTGTGATTGTCGGTGGACCTTGCTTACGGCTTGTGCGTTTCTGATTGAAATTCGATAGCTGGATCGGACCTATCGACGAGCCTTATACCTCTCGAAGCGAAGACCTCGCGTGGAGTCCCACATCGGCCTGAAGAATTCAGAACCGATAGGTTAGACCGCTCTTGACCGCATTGGTGCTGGTTTCGCTGGCCAACTGGATGATTAATGGTCCTGTCTCAGATGAGGTCGGCCTTGGCGAGGTCGCGCATCAGATGGCTGGCGCCGTAGGTCCAATGCGGACAGTCCGGCGACAGCCGCACGCGGTTGACCAGCGCGCCGAATTTCTCCGATGAGATGGTGACGATGTCGCCGACTTTATGCGTAAAACCCTTGCCCTTTTCGCCACGGTCCTTCGACGGCACGAACATGGTGCCGAGATAAAGCGCCAGCCCGTCGGGATATTGGTGATGCGGCCCCATCGCGGCAGCGACCAGTTCCTCCGGCGAACGGCTGATCTCGGCCATCGAGCTGGCGCCCTCCAGCGAAAATCCGTCTTCGCCCTCGACCTTCAGGCGCACGATGGCCTGCTTTACATCGTCGATGGAAAATGTCGCGTCGAACAGCCGGATGAATGGTCCAAGCGAGGCTGAGGCATTATTGTCCTTCGCCTTGCCGAGCAGCAGCGCCGAGCGCCCTTCGACATCGCGCAGATTGACGTCGTTGCCGATTGTCGCGCCGACGATCTTGCCGCTGCTGGCCGCGATCATCGCGATCTCGGGTTCGGGGTTGTTCCATGTCGACACCGGATGCAGGCCGACATCGGCGCCGAAGCCGACCGAGGCCATCGGCTGGCATTTGGTGAAGATCTCGGCGTCGGGGCCGATGCCCACTTCCAGATATTGCGACCAGGCGCCGCGCTGGATCAGCTTGGCCTTGATCTCCATCGCTTCGGGCGAGCCGGGCTTGAGCTTCGACAGATCATGGCCGATCAGCCCCGCAATATCGGCGCGAATGGCGTCCGCCTTCTCGGCCGAGCCGCGCGCCTGCTCCTCGATGACCCGTTCGAGCAGGCTGACGACAAAGGTAACGCCCGATGCCTTGATAGCCTGCAGGTCGACCGGAGAAAGCAGGTATGGTTTTTCCGGATCGCGCGCGGCCTGGAAACTGTTGGCGGCAATTGCGTCAAGCGACCCGATCGGTTCGCCCCTGGCAGCGTGGACGTAGCCTGCCGGATCCGGCATCTCGCAGACGTCGCGCACGGTTGGTGCCATGCTCGATGTGATGTCGAAGATGGTGCCGTCGCGAACAGTGACCACCAGCGGGTACGATGCATCGCTGGCCCTGGCGCGGCCGATGAAAAGGCCCTCAGCGGGCAGGTGCGTCGGGTTGGTCATGGTTCAAAACTCCTCTATGTCTCGTCCTGCCGCGACGGTCTTTCCCGGCCGTGCGGCTCGATCGCGCCGGCCTGGCCGGCGCGGCGCGGCACTTTCAACAAATTCCGTCGAAAGGTCTATCCCGTCCTAGAGCCGGGCGCCGCTATCCGGCGCTGTCTGTGCCCCTGGACCCCAATCGAATGCGATGTGTCCCAACGGAGAGGCGGAGATGTCCGTTCAAAACCAGTGAGGCGCGGCTCGGCTATTCGGCGGCTTCGCGTACGGGGATCAAGCGCCGCTCGACCTGCTGGAGATGCAGGCGCATCGCCGCCGCCGCGCCGCCGAGGTCGCGCTCGGCGATCGCCTCGACGATCCGTTCATGGTCGGCGAAGCTGTGATGGTCTGCCGGGGGGCGCGCCCCTTCTGAACGAAGACGCCCCCAGACGACGGTTCGGCGCACGGCGTTCAGGACGTCGAACAGGCCGAGCAGTACGTTGTTGCGGCTCGCCTGCGCAATCTGCCGATGGAGCAGATTGTCGATATTCTCGTATTGCCGCCATGTGACGGCTTCCCGCGTCTGCACCAGCGATTGCCGCATCGAGGCGATATCCGAAAGCGTGGCGTGCAGCGCCGCTTCGCGCGCAATCTCGGGCTCGATGATGAGGCGCGCGCGCATCACGTCGGCCGGATTTGTGCGCCCGGCGATTTCCGAGATGCCGATCGTCTCCTCGACCGGCCCGCTGCCGACGAAGGTGCCCCTGCCGACGTGACGCCAAATGCGGCCGTCCTTCTCGAGCACCGCCAGCGCCTTGCGCAGATCGCCGCGCGATACGCCGAGGCTCTCGGACAGCTCCCGCTCGGCAGGCAGCCGCGTCTCACCGGCATGGTCCATCTGGGCAAGATAGGCCTGAAGCTGAACCAGGGCGGCATGACCGCCATTTCCGGGATCGTCCATTAATTTAACCAATTCGCCTAAGATTTCCCTTCTGTCGGTGTTAAAACGATTAGCGTAAACCGTCAACTGCCGAGTTTTCTTGGCCAGCGCGTCCGAGGTGGTGCAGTTTCTCCTTGACCAATTCGCTCCATAGCCTTAACCAATCAAGGCAATGGTTACAAGAAACGGGAGGAATGACAATGGCCAGCATCACCAGACGTACCATCCTTGCCACCGCTTTCGCCGCAACCCTGGCATGTGCAATGCCCCTGTCGGCCGCAAACGCAGGTGACATGCGCATCGCATTCGGCGACCTTCCGGGTATAGAATCCATCCAGACACTCGCCGCGATAGAGCGCGCCAAGGAACGCGGCGTGAAAGTCGAGCTCATTGTTCTCAATGACGAGGATCTGGCGGCCCAGGCCATTGTCGGCGGCCAGGCCGATGTTGGCATCGGCGCGCCCTATACTCTTATCCAGAAGGTGGGTGTGCCGATCCGCATCTTTGCGCAGATATCGACGCTGCGCTTCTTTCCTGTCGTCAACAGCGAATTCTACAAGGAATGGAAGGATCTCGACGGGCAGGAAGTCGCCGTTCAGGCGCGCGGTTCCGGCACCGAGGCGGTCATGCTGCTGATGGCGAAAAACCACGGCATCAAGCTCGGCAACATCAGCTATGTCCCGGGTTCCGAGGTTCGCCGCAATGCGCTGCTCCAGGGAACGCTGAAGGCGTCGATCGTCGATGCCGCCAACAGGCGCGCGCTTGAGGCCGAAGCTCCCGGCAAGTTCATCGTCTTGCCGGTCGAGGATCTCGGCGCCTCGGACGAAGCGCTTTTCGCGACCGCAGACTATCTGAAGAACAACGCCGCCGATGTCGATATCCTGGTCGAGGAACTGATGAAGACCGCGCGCGAAATCACCGCGAACCCGGCGGTGGCGGTCGAGCTCCGCAACAAGTACAAATTGCTGCCGGATCTCGGCGCGGAAGCGGATGGCGAAATCACCGAATACTACAAGGAAACTGCGGAAGCCGGCAGCCTCGCGCTGAATGGCGGCGGAGCGGATGCGGCCGCCGACGACTTCGCCTTCTTCAGCCTTGCCGGGCAGATCGAAGGCGATCCCGCAGGCCTCAAGGTCGAGGACTTCTGGGACGTCTCCGCACTCGACCGTGCTGTCGCCAAGCTCGGCAAGAAATAGGCGGCCTGCCTGATGGCCGTAAGCATCAGAACCGACGGCGAGGCTGCCAGCCTCGCTCCTCTTTCCAACCGCAGTGCAACGGGCGCGTCGTGGGACCAGCCGATCCTGCTCAGGCTCGTGTCGATCGCCCTGTTCGCAGGGGTTTGGGAGGTGGCCGGGCGCATTCCCGTCAGCTTCGCCTTCCCGACTTTTTCCGACACGATCATCGCCTTTTTCGGACTGCTCGCCGATGGCAGCCTGGCAACCGCCTACCTCTCGACACTGCAGCCGCTGGTGCTCGGTGTTGTCCTGTCGGCGTTCCTGGGTGTCGGTCTCGGCACGATCTGCGGCTTGTGGCGCACCGGCGAATGGCTGGTGATTCCCGTGTTCATCGTGCTTCAGGCTGCACCCGTCGCCGCCTTCATTCCGATGGTCACCTTCGTCTACGGCATCGGCATGACCGCCAAAACGCTCGCCGTCATGATCCTGGCGCTGCCGGTCATCGTTCTCAACACCTACAAGGCCGTTCGCAACGTTAACGAGTCGCTGCTCGTCATGTGCCGATCGTTCATGGGCACACGTTGGCAGACCATCGCCAAGATCATTCTTCCTGACGCCAGTCCGGTGATTTTTGCCGGCTTGCGCCTCGGCGTCGCTGCCGGGTTCGTCGGCGTAGTGCTCGCCGAACTGCTGATCACCCCGACCGGCATCGGCGACCTCATCACCTTCCACCGCTCGCGCGCAGACTACGCCGAGATGTACGCAACAATTGCCTCGATCATCGCGCTTTCCACCCTGACGCTCGTCTTTCTGCAGTGGGTGGAATTCCGTGTTTTCAGGCCCGAGAGTAGAGGTGCATAAGATGGTCGCGACCGCATTGCGAAATGGGCCGTCGCCGGTTCCCGCACCGATCGATTCAATCGTGGAAGTGAGAGGAATTTCCAAGACCTACGGCAATGTCGAAGCCTTGCGCGGCATCGATCTCGACTTTCCCAGGGGCAAGCTGACCAGCCTTCTCGGACCCAGCGGTTGCGGAAAGACGACGCTGTTGAAGATCATAGCGGGGCTGATACGGGCCGACGGCGGCACCGTCGCGATCAACGGCAAGCGCGTCAGCGCACCTGGCCCCGAACGCGCTTTCGTGTTCCAGGATTTTGCGCTGATGCCTTGGGCGACGGTGACGCGCAACGTGGCCTTCGGCCTGGAATTGCGCGGCACCAACAAGGCCGAGCGCGAGGAGACCGCCCGCCGCTACATCGCCGAGGTGGGTCTTGCCGGCTTCGAGGACAAATATCCGCACGAGCTGTCGGGCGGCATGCGCCAGCGCGTGGGCCTGGCGCGGGCCTTGTCGGTCGACGCCGATGTCCTGCTGCTCGATGAGCCGTTTTCGGCGGTCGACGAGCAGAACCGGCGCAAGTTCCAGGAAGATCTGATCAGGCTGCGCACCAACCAGAACAAGACCTTCATCTTCGTGACGCATTCGATCGAGGAGGCGGTCTACATCTCCGACCGCATCGTGTTGCTGTCGCCGAGACCCGGCCGGGTTTCGCAGATCATCGAACCGGCAATCGACCGCTCCGGCGACCCGGAGCGCATTCATCGCGACAGGCACTATCTCGATACGGTCGACGAGATCTGGCAGGGGCTGAAGCAGTATGTGGAGTGACCGGCCATGACCTTGTTTGGCTATCGTGTACCAATGATGGCGTCCCTGCTCGTCTGGTGCGTCTTATGGGAAGTCGTCGGCCGGCTGGACCTTATCTTTCTGCTGCCGCCGTTTAGCGACGTGCTGGCTGCAGCGTTCAATCTCGTGCAGACCTCGTCCTGGCAGAGCGCGACGGTCACGACCCTTTGCGCCTTCGCCATGGGCATGGCCCTGTCGATCGTCATCGGCGTGCCTCTGGGCATCCTGATGGGACGCGTCAAGATCGCCGACGATCTGCTCGGCATGTGGGTCAACATCTTTTCAAGCGCACCGCTCTCGGCCATCGTCCCGGTGCTGATGATCCTGTTCGGCTTCGGCGAGAAGACGATCGTTGCGGCGGTGTTCCTGTTTGCGATCTGGATCATCGTTCTCGACACCCGTGCCGGGGTCCGCCATATCTCGCCGTCGCTGATCGAAATGGCGCGTTCCTATGGCGCCTCGCGCCCGGCGCTCTATACCAAGATCATCCTGTGGGCGGCGCTTCCGGAAATCCTTGCCGGCATCCGCCTCGGCCTCATCCGCGGCGTCAAGGGCGTCGTCATCGGTCAGTTGCTCGTCGCCATCGTCGGCTACGGCGCGCTGTTCGAGACCTTCTCGCGAAATTTCCGCATGGCCGAATTCTGGGCCTTGACCATCATCCTTTTTGCCTTCGCCCTGCTGATCGCCGAACTGATCGAAAGGGCCGAAGCCAAAGTCGAATACTATGCAGGAGCAAGACAGTGAACATGCACGGCACGACCTCAAGCTACGTCATCGAACCGACCGCAATCCCGGGCATTCCGGTGGCGGGAACCGACAAGATGTTTCCGGTGCACCGGGTCTATTGCGTCGGGCGGAACTATGCCGCGCATGCCGTCGAGATGGGACACGACCCCAACAAGGAGCCGCCGTTCTTCTTCCAGAAGAACCCCGACAACCTCAATGTCAGCGGAGAATTTCCATATCCCCCGGCCTCCAACGATGTCCATCACGAGATCGAAATGGTCGTTGCGCTGAAAAGCGGCGGTACGGATATCGCGGTCGAAAGGGCTCTGGACTGCGTATTCGGTTATGGCGTAGGTCTCGACATGACGCGGCGCGACCTGCAAGGTAAGGCGAAGGACATGGGCCGTCCATGGGAGGTCGGCAAGGCCTTCGAGGCATCGGCGCCATGCACGCCGTTGGTTCCGGCAAGCTCGATCGGTCACCCAACCCAGGGCGCGATTTGGCTGGACGTCAATGGCGAGCGCAAACAGACCGGCGATCTCAACCAGATGATTTGGAAAGTTCCGGAAATGATCAGCTATCTCTCAGGTCTTTTCACGTTGATGCCGGGGGACATCATTCTTTCCGGCACGCCAGCGGGCGTCGGCGCGGTCATTCGCGGTGATGTTCTTCGCGGTCATATCGATGGCGTCGGCGACCTAGAGGTTCGCGTTGTCTGAAGCGTCGATCATTGAACGGCTTGCCGCCGGAGCGGACGGTGCGCCGGCGATCTCGGCGCCGGACAGAACCACGCTCACCCATGGCGGACTGCGCCGGCTGATCTCCGAAACGGCTGCGCGGCTCAATGCGCTGGGCCTGGGCCGTGGCGACCGGGTGGCCATCGTGCTGCCAAACGGCCCGGAGATGGCGACGGCCTTTGTAGCGGTGGCCGCGGCGGCGTCCACGGCGCCGCTCAATCCCGCCTCCCGGGCCGACGAGCTCGATTTTTATCTCAGCGATATCGGCGCCAAGGCAATCCTGGTCGCCGAGGACGAAAGCGGCCCGGCGGTCGCCGTCGCCGAGCGTCTGGGCATAGCTGTACTCAGGCTGATCGCGCGAGGTGACGCGCCAGCCGGCAGCTTTGAGATCGAGGGCAAACCGGTCGGTCAGTCTGTTTTGTCCGGTCTGTCGGAGGACGGCGACATAGCGCTGTTGTTGCACACCTCCGGCACCACGTCGCGCCCCAAGCTGGTGCCGCTCAGCCACGCCAATCTTGCCGCCTCGGCTGCCCATATTGGCGCCACGCTCGGCCTGACATCAGGCGATCGCTGCCTCAACATCATGCCGCTGTTCCACATCCATGGGCTGATCGCGGCGGTGCTGTCCTCGCTTGCATCAGGTGGCAGCGTCTTCTGCACGCCGGGCTTCAACGCGCTGCGCTTCTTCCATTGGCTGGGCGAGGCGCGGCCGAGCTGGTACACGGCGGTGCCGACCATGCATCAGGCGATCCTGCCGCGCGCCGCGCGCAATGCCGATCAACTGGCGGCGGCGCCGCTGCGTTTTATCCGCTCATCCTCGGCCTCGTTGCCAGCGCAGGTGATGGCCGAGCTCGAAGCGACTTTTGGCTGCCCGGTGATTGAATCCTACGGCATGACCGAGGCCGCGCATCAGATGGCCTCGAACCGGTTGCCGCCGGGCCTGCGCAAGCCGGGGAGCGTCGGCGCCGCCGCCGGACCGGAGGTCGCGGTGATGGCGCCGGACGGGCAATTGCTGAAGCCTGGTGAAACCGGTGAGATCGTCATTCGCGGGCCCAATGTCACCGCGGGCTACGAGAAGAACCCGGACGCCAATGCCGCCGCCTTCGCCCATGGCTGGTTCCACACCGGCGACCAGGGCGTGCTCGACGAAGACGGCTATCTGCGCGTCACCGGCCGGCTCAAGGAGATCATCAACCGCGGCGGTGAGAAGATCTCGCCGCTTGAGGTCGACGACGTGCTGATGGACCATCCGGCGGTGGCGCAGGTCGTCACCTTCGCCACCCCACACGACAAGCTCGGCGAGGAGGTCGCGGCGGCGATCGTGCTGCGCGAAGGCATGGCCGCCACCGAAGGCGACATCCGCAGCTTTGCCGCGATGCGGCTTGCCGATTTCAAGGTGCCGCGCATTGTCCTCATCCTGGACGAAATCCCGAAGGGCGCGACGGGCAAGCTGCAGCGCATCGGTCTCGCGACCAAACTCGGTCTGGCCAAACCCGGTCTGGGATAATGATGCGGATCACCATTTTTGGCGCCGGCGCGATCGGCGGCTATCTCGCGGCCAAACTTGTCATGGCCGGCCGGGTCGATCTGTCGATCGTGGCGCGCGGCGCGCATCTCGACGCGATCAAGGCGAACGGGCTTCGCCTGATCGAAGACGGTCATGAATCCGTCGCCTCTGTCAGGGCTGCCGCTCATGCGGAGGAATTAGGAGCCCAGGATTATGTCGTGCTGGCGCTCAAGGCCCATTCGCTCGCGCCAGCCCTCGACCAGATCGCGCCGCTGCTGGGCGAGGGGACGGCCGTCGTCACCATGCAGAATGGCGTGCCGTGGTGGTATTTCCACAAGATCGGCGGGGCGCTCGAAGGCACGCGGTTGCAAGCGGTGGATCCCGGTGGGGTGATCTGGGACCGGCTTGGGCCGGATCGCGTCATCGGCTCGGTCGTCTATCCCGCTGCCGAGGTGGATGCGCCCGGCCTGGTCCGCCATATCGAAGGAAAACGCTTCTCGCTTGGCGAGCCGTCGGGCGAGAGGAGCGAGCGTGTTACGCGGCTTGCCGAAGAAATGGTTGCGGCGGGGCTGCAGGTGCCGGTTCGCGACGACATTCGCGGCGAAATCTGGGTGAAGCTCTGGGGCAATCTCTCCTTCAACCCGATTTCCGCGCTGACCGGCAGTACGCTTGCGGCGATCGCTGCCGACGAGGCAACCCGCACGCTTGCCCGCACCATGATGCTGGAGGCGCAGGCGATCGGCGAAAGCCTCGGCGTGCGTTTTCCGATAAATGTCGACCGCCGCATCAAGGGTGCCGGCGACGTCGGTGAGCACAAGACCTCGATGCTGCAGGATCTGGAGCGCGGCCGACCGATGGAGATCGATGCGCTGGTGACGGCGGTCCAGGAGCTTGGCCGGCTGACTGGCCAGCCGACGCCCACCGTCGACAATGTGCTGGCGCTGGTGCGCCGCCTCGCCATCGAGTGCGGCTGCTATTTTCCCTTGTAGATAGTTCTCGTTTTGTTCTAGTCTGTCCCAACGGATAAAATGCCGGACGGGATCAGCCATGAACGAGCTGCCTGCATTCGGAATCGGCAAGAACGGCCAGACTTTCTTCCGCTGGGACGAGCCGGACCAGCGGCGCCACGATCGGCTGTTTTTCGCCATTCTTTTGAAAAGCACGATCGCTACACCGCTGGCGCTGAAGGCGGCTGGTTGGCAGCGTGAGTTGGTTCTGCGCGGCAAGCTCATTCCGGCAGAGCAGTTGCATATCTCGCTGTTTGGGCTCGGCGATCATGACGGGTTGCCAATGTCGCTTGTGGAAGCCGCTTGCCGCGCCGGCGGCCTCGTTCAGGCGGCATCTTTCGATGTTTCCTTCGATCGCCTGTCGGCCTTCGGCGGTGGCGCACTAGTGCTGCGCAGCAGCGACGGCATCCCGTCGCTGCAAACCTTTTGGCGCAGCCTCGGCGCTACGCTCTCCGACAGTCCGCTGAAGCCCTTCGTGGCGAATTCCTTCGAACCTCATGTCACCTTGCTGCGCGACAGGACGCGTGTCGCGAAGCTAGGCGAACGGGTCATCGAACCGATCGGCTGGACGGTGCGGGAGTTTGTGCTCATCCACAGTTTCTTGGGGCAGGGCCGGTATCAACTCTATGGCCGCTGGCAATTGAGCGACCAGGACGACGCCCTGGCCGCCATGTGAGAAGACGCGGTGTCAGATCGTCTTGACGTATTGCGCAAGCTGGTCGGCCACGGTGCCCCAGCCATCGAAAAAGCCCATCTCCTGGTGGTTATTCCGCGTCGCTTCGTCGCGGTGGATGGCGGTCGCGGTGTAGCGTGTCGCCTTGCCTTCCGGCTCCAATGATATGACCGCTGTGATGAATGGGTCTCCCGACGGCCGATAGCCAGGCAGCAGCGCATCGGTCCATACCAGCCGCTCGTTCGGCACGATCTCGAGATAGCAGCAATGGCGGTCGTTCACCTCCTTGCCGTCAGGAGACTGCATGCGGGTCCTGAATAGGCCGCCAGGCCGAAGATCGATCTCGCAATCCGTGATGGTCCACGGCTTCGGTGTGAACCATTGGCGGACATGCTCGGGCTTGGTGTAGGCGGTCCAGAGCAGTTCTCGTGGCGCGTCGACGACGCGTTCGAGAACCAGGTCCAGTCTGGGGTCCGGTTTGAATACTATGCTCATGTATCTTTCTCCTTGAGTGTCATGACGTAGGCGTCGAACTGGTCCAGGCGGCGCTCCCACAGCGCACGCTGCTCTGCCAGCCAGTTTTCGGCGAGCTTCAGCGGCTCGGGCGCGAGTTGGTAGGTCCTGATCCGGCCAGTCTTTTGCGAGTGCACCAGCCCGCAACCTTCCAAAACCTTCAGGTGCTCGATGAAGGAGGGCAGGGCCATGTCGAATGGCTGCGCAAGCTCGCTGACCGAGGCGGGGCTTCTGTTCAGCCGCTCGACAACCCGGCAGCGCGTCGGATCGGAAAGCGCGCGGAAGATGCCGTCTATCGGCGGGATGCTTGCGGTCTGTGGGCTTGTTGAAACGGTCACGTCGTTCTCGCGCCTCTGATCATGGCCAAAGCTGGTTCGGAAAATACTTAGGAAAATCCCTTAGTGTTTGCAAGCGCAAAATTCGAAGATGCTGGCGGTGCCGCTGGCAAAGTGGGACGTGCGGTTTTAGGGTGCGGTCGGAATCGACAAGCGATCAGCCCGAAGGTAAAATTTTGACCATCACAATGTACGGCATCACCAATTGCGATACGATCAAGAAGGCGCGTCTCTGGCTGGAAAGCCATGATGTCGCCTATCGGTTTCACGACTACAGGGTCGAAGGCCTGGAGGCGGATCGGCTCGATGGCTGGTCCGGCAAGGTCGGCTGGGAAATCCTGCTCAACAAGGCGAGCACGACGTTTCGCGAACTGTCGGACAAGGACAAGCTGAGCCTCGACGAGAAGAAAGCCAAGGCGCTGATGCTGACCAAGCCGACGATGATCAAGCGGCCGGTGCTGGAGATCGGCGACCGCATACTGGTTGGCTTCAAGCCTGATGTCTATCAGCAGGCTGTAGGCGGGTTAAAGCAGGCTTAGGCGGGCGGCAACGCTTTTCACAAGCTCGCTATTTTCATGACGACTTGTGCATTGTCGATCGCATCCCGGCCGGTCTCAATTCCGCCAGGCGAATTGGGTCGCGGGGAAGACCTTGGCCTGCCTGGCCGACAGCGTGTCCCACGCTTCGCGGCAGCTGGGGTCCGGTTCGATCGTCTCGGCGATGCTCGTCATGGCGTCCGCGGCCTCGGCAAAACTCTCGAACCATCCGATGCCGACCGCAGCGCTGATGGCTGCGCCGAGGGAGGAGGCTTCGGCATTGTGACCCTTGTGGATCGAGATCCCGGTTGCGTCCGCGATCATCTTTGTCCAAAGCTTACTGTTGGCGCCACCGCCGATCGCCACCATTTGCGTGGGCGAAAGACCATGGCTGCGCATCTCTTCGAGAGCCCGGGCTGTTTGCAGCGTCATCGCCTCGAGCCCTGCTCGATAAAAGTGACCGAGCGTATGCGACGGATGCATGCCGATGAAGCTCGCGCGTGCGCTCGGATCCCAATGCGGGTCCATGCAACCGACCAGGGTGGATCCGGCGAGAAGTCCGTCCGAGCCGATCGGGACGGCCGCCGCTTCCCTTTCCAGACGGTCGAAGATCGCCGGATCGGAGCGTCCGCCGGCAAACGTGTCGACGAACCAGTTGACGAAATAGACACCGGCCCGCTGCACTGCCTCGAGGAAATAGCCATCGCCTGTCGGCGAGGTCATGGTGCGCCAGAAGGCGCCGACCACCGGTTCCCGCGACCAGATTCCCGCGATGATCGCAGTTCCGAGATTGAGATAGACGACGCCGTCGCGCATGGCATTGACGCCGAGCCCGGCGCATTGCCCGTCGCCGCCGGCGGCAATCACCGGCGTTCCTTCGGCGAGACCCGTTGCGGCGGCCGCCGCAGCATGAACGGCCCCGACCCGGGTGCCGGACCGCACCGCATTGGGAAGTTGTGACAGCTTGATGCCGAGATGATCGAGGATCGGCTGCGACCATGCCTTGCGCGAGATGTCGAAGAGACCGAACGGATCGGCGCTCGTCCAGCTCGCACTCGGCGTACCCGTCAGTTTCAGCGTCAGATAGCCGTGCACGTCGAGGATTTTCCTCGCCTGGTCCAACCGTTCCGGTTCGTTCTCGCGCAGCCATTTCAGGCGGTAGACGACCGGCGTCACGTCGATCGGCTTGCCGGTGATTGCGTGCAGCCGCTCACGGCCGATCTCGGCCGCGAAACGGTCGACCAGCCCGGCGGCACGTTCGTCGAGCCAGAGGCTCGCGGGCCCGATCGGCTCGCCGGCGCCGTCGATGAGGGCAACGGTCTCGCGCTGGTTGGAGATCGCGACAGCGGCGATGCGCTTCGCATCGACCGTGCCGACAAGCTGTCGCAGCGCCGCCGTCGCGGCCCGCCACCAGTCGGCAACCTCCTGCTCAACATAGTCGGGCCGCGGTTTCATCAGATCGAGCGGCGCGCGGCCTTCCGCCACGGCTCGCCCGTCCCGGGTCCACGCAATCGCCTTGCAGGATTGCGTCGAACTGTCGAGGCCGACGACAAGAGGTCCGTCGCTGCTGCCCATATTTGTCCTCCCGAGGCGATGAATTCCGCCGAGTGCCGGTTATTCCGAGTGCTGGTTATTCCAAGAGAAAATTCGCGGTGGCCATGTCGGTGACAAAATGTGTCGCGTATCCGCCGTCGAGCCCAGCCCTGATCGCGCCCATCTTGCGGGCGCCACCGGCGGCGCAGATGCGGATCGGAACCTCCTTCAGTTCGTCGAGCGTGATGCCGACGGTTCGCCCGTCGAGCGGCGTTGCGAAAGGGGCCCCCTGAGCGTCGATGAACCGGCCGATGATGACCCCGAGCGCTCCCCGCTCGATCATGCCGGCAAGTGCGGCGGCGTCCGATATCCCGGCTCGGGCATAGGTGCTCTCCGGCCCGATATCGCCGATCCCGAAGATGACCTTGCCGGCAGCACGTATCATACGGAACTGGTTGACGAGCATCGGCTCCTGCATGAGTTCGTCGTGCAGTTCCTCGGTGGAGACGATCGCTGGAGCAAGCAGGTTGATGCAGCGGGCGCCGAGCCGGTTGGCCATCAGCGAGGTGCAGAATTCCGGCGAGAAATCGCTGGTGCCGATCGAGCTTCCCGAGAGCTGGACGACGGTGAGGTTCCGATCATGGCGCAGTCGCGGGATCGAGCGGGCGGCAGAGAGCACCGTTTTTCCCCAGGCAACGCCGATCGTGTCGCCCGGATCGACCATGGAGGCGAGCAACCGTCCCGCCGCTTCGCCGATGCGGCGGTCGGCATCGTTGGGATCGAGGTCGGGAATAACCGCAGCGCCACGAAGCCCGAATTTTTCCATGAGCCGCCGCGAGGTCAAGGTGCGGGCAAAAGCGTCGTGGTCGACCTGGACGGCGACAAGTCCGCTTTCGCGTGCCTCCTGCAGATAGTTTACCACGCTCGCCCTGGAGACGTTCATGACCTTCGCCACATCGCTCTGGTTAAGCTGGTCGACATAGTAGAGCCAGGCCGCCCACGCCACCGCGCTATCGAATTCGGACGGCAGTACCGAGAGCCCGGATGGTCGGACCGCGTCGATGTCGGCATTGGCATTCATGCGCCTTTTTCCGCAGGTTTGCAGAACGAAGTCAAGCGTTGCGGGCAGAAGCTTGACAAAAGACAGTGATAGGTGACTATTGTTCGATCACGCAGCGTGCCTGCGTCTCGATCAGTGAGTTGCCCCAGAAGAGGACGCCATGACCAATCCGGCAGCCGGATCCTGGACGACATTAATCGACGACATTTTGGACGGGCGCTGGACCAACCCGGAGACCGGCAAAAAGGCGGTGGTGCCGTATGACCGGATTGTCATCGAAGAAAGCCTCGAAGGGCGGGCAGCCGATCTCGTTTCTGAGCTCGAGCTGGGTGAGCGGTTCACGATCGTTGCGGATGCCGCGACCTATGATGCACTTGGCGAACGCGTTGCGCGCGAGCTGAAGACGCTCGGTCCTGTCGATGTCGTGATATTGGATCACCCACATGCCGACATGGCCAACGTCGAAAGCCTGGCCGTCAAACTCGCCGATGCGGAAGCCGTGGTCGCGGTCGGCTCCGGCACGATCAACGATCTCTGCAAGTTCGTCACCGGAAGGAACGAACGGCGCTATTGCGTGTTCGGGACAGCCGGTTCGATGAACGGCTACACATCGACGACGGCGTCCATCACACTGGAAAGCGGCCTGAAAGTATCGCTGCCTTCCCACGCGCCATCAGGTTTTTTTGTCGATCTTGGCGTCTCCGCTGCCGCCCCGACCTATCTGTCGGCGGCGGGGTTCGGTGACTGCCTTTGCCGCTCGGTCGCCCAGATCGACTGGTGGATGTCGCACCGCCTGCTTGGCACCGCCTACCACCAAGTGCCGTTTCTCATCCAGGAGAAGGATGAGGCGGCGCTCAACGAGCGTGCGGCAAAGCTTCCCGAACACGACATCGAGGCCAATGGCTATCTCTACCGCGTGCTGACGCTCTGCGGCCTCGGCATTGCCTTCACCGGCGTCTCCAATCACGGCTCCATGGGCGAGCATCAGATATCGCACTACATCGACTGCTTCGCCGGCGAGCGTCACCCCGGTACGCTCCACGGTACCCAGGTCGGTGTCGCTTCACTGACCATGGCGCGGCTGCAGCAAGCAATGCTCGCAAGCGATAAGCCGCCGGTGGTGAAGGCGACGAAGATCGATCCTGACGACATGGTCCGCCGCATGGGGCCGGCTGTCGCTGCACAATGTCTCGACGAGCTGAAGAAAAAGGCCTTCGACCAGAATGCCGCCGCCGCATTCAACGAGCGTCTGCAGGAGCTCTGGCCGACGCTCAGGCAGGAGCTCAAGCAATTCATGATGCCTGTCGACGAAATGCTGGGGCTGCTGAAATCTACCGGCGGGCCGATTTCAGCGGCTGAACTGGGCACGCCGGCCGATTTCTATCGCGAGGCCGTCGTTCACTGCCGGGAGATGCGCAATCGCTTCTCCTTCCTCGACATTGCTGCAGATGCAGGAATGCTTGAGGATTTTGCTCGCGGGGAAGCCTGACCGGATGCGTGACCTCGCCGAATTCGGACCCGAATCTGCCTCGCGCATTCGCGGCGTCTTCTGCGATATCGACGACACCTTGACGACCGACGGTCGTCTTCCGGCCGATGCCTACCGTGCGCTCGAACGCTTGCATGAGGCGGGCCTTGTCGTTGCTCCCATTACCGGGAGACCGGCAGGCTGGTGCGACATGATTGCCCGGTTCTGGCCGGTGACCGGCGTGGTCGGCGAAAATGGCGCTTTCTACTTCGCTTATGATCACGCAACGCGAAAGATGATCCGGGTTTTCGCCGCGAGCGCTGAGGAACGCCGGGAAAACAGGCGTCGGCTCATCGAACTGGAAAAGCGCATCGTCCAGGAAGTGCCTGGCTCGGCCGTATCCGCCGACCAGCAATATCGCGAAGCCGATCTGGCCATCGACTTTTGCGAAGACGTTCCGGCGCTGCCGCTGTCCGATGCCAGGCGCATCAAGAAGATTTTCGAACAGGCCGGCGCCGTCGCCAAGATTTCGTCGATCCATGTAAACGGCTGGTTTGGTCGCTACGACAAGCTGTCGATGACGCGCCGCTTTGCGAGCGAGAGGCTGGGAACCGATCTCGATGCTGAAAGGCAGGCCTATGCATTCGTCGGAGACAGCCCGAACGACGCCCCGATGTTCGGGTTCTTTCCGAACGCGTTCGGGGTCGCGAACGTGATGGATTTCCAGGGACAGATCGATGCCGAACCCGCTTTCGTCACGAGGTCGCGGGGTGGTCGCGGCTTCGTCGAGATTGCTGACGTGATCTTGGCAAACCGGAGGTCGGGGTTGGTCTGACCGGCCAGCGCGAAGCGCGCGGCCGCAAAGACGCAAAAGGATGTTCTGCAGGCGATGGAACCGAACCAGGGACGGCTTAGGAAAGATCTGCCGGCAGTCTGCTTTCAGATGCCAGTCTGCGCTCAGATGCCAGTCTGCGTTCAGATGAAAGCAGGCGCGATGCAACAGGGGGCATCGCACAGCACCTACCGCAAATCCGGTCAGCGGATGTCAAAGCGAGCTGCCCGTCTCCTGGTCGGTGATGAGGCCGGTGAAGAATCCCTTTTCCAGGAGCTTGGCCATGATGCCGACCTTGTTCTTTCCGCCAGAAACAAGGACGCGTTTGGGAATGTTCAGCGTGTCGAGAGGATAAACCCCGACGATGCGTTCATTGACGGGATGGTCGATGAGTTCGGCGTTCCGGTCGAAGAAATAGCCGAGAAAGTTCCCGATCGGCTTCATCCTGAGGACGTCGTCGAATTCCTCGTCAGTCATATAACCGACGCTGCGAAGCGTCGAACTGGTAGTCCCGCCGACGCTCATCAGCGCAAGGTCGGCGTTCAGCGCCTTCTGGATAACCTCGCGTGCGCTCGGTTGCTGCAGGATCGTCTCGCGGCTTTCGCGGCTGTCGCAGATGATGGGTCCGGGCAGATAATAGGATTCGGCCTGAGTGCGCTGGGCAAAGACGGCAGCGGCGTCGTATTTGTCGATCGACGACCGGCGCGACAGAGAGCCGAGAAGCGGTACGACGGTGACGTTCCTGAGCGCCACCGGTTCGATGTTGGAAGCGAGCCATCTCATGGTTCGGCCCCACGCCATGGCGACCGTCATGTCGTCCCTGAGCAGGGTCTCGACGGTCTGCGCGGCATAGATGCCGATCACTTCGGAGAGCCCGAGCTCGGACCCGGTGTCATTAGGCGTGACGCTGCATATGTCGAGCCGGTATTTCCGCCTGAGCTGTTCTTCCATTTCGAGCGCCTGGGACGTTCCGGCGTTGATGCGGATCGAAACGATGCCGCGCTCCTTCGCCTCGGCCAGCAGCCTGTGGATCTTGGTGCGGTTGATCTGCAGCCGCTCGGCGATGGCCTGCTGTGTTTCGCCCAGCACGAAATATTGATGGGCTACCCGTGCCAGGAGGCCGATCGACGTCATGAGGGTCCTCCGATGCTGGTGGCGCACCCGTCCGAACGCCGCTGTCGCCGGCCAACAAGTGCTTGCCACGGACATGGTGACGATATAGCATTTGAACAAATGCACAAGATATGAACATTTGTGCATCGCAAAACGAAGCGGTTCGGGAGGAACGCGTGCGGGTTGCCCAAGCCAGACGTTTCGTCATTTCGGACCATCCGCTGCCATGGCTGGCGCCGCTGGTGGCAATGCTGCTTGTCTTCACCGTCTACCCGCTGATCTACAACATCTGGCTGAGCTTCCACGAGTTCGTCCCGCGCAGGCGGGCGCTCGAATTCGTCGGAACGGAAAACTGGGCGCAGCTCTGGAACGACACGCGGTTCTGGCAATCGCTCGTCATCACCTTCACCTATTTTGCCATCGCGCTGGTGTTTGAGCTTGTGCTCGGCATGGCGATCGCGCTGCTCCTGGACAGCGACGGCTTCGGTTTCGGATTTCTGCGCGGCGTGCTGACGATGACGCTCGTCATCCCGCCGGCCATTGTCGGCATGATGTATCTGCTGATGGAGGATCCCCAGTTCGGGGTGATCAGTTACCTCCTGCAGTCCATTGGCCTGCTCAATCCCAACAACCCCATCCTCGCCACGGCGTCGACAGCGCTTGCCGGCGTTCTCGTCGCCGAAATCTGGCAGTGGACGCCGTTCATGGTTCTCATCTTCCTTGCCGGCCTCAGGGCGCTGCCGCCGGAGCCTTACGAGGCTGCGATGATCGACGGCGCGTCGTCGTTCCAGATTTTCCGGCGCATCACCCTGCCGATGATGTCTAAGGTGATCGCGATCGCCGTCCTGATCCGCGGCATCGATCTCTTCCGCGTCTTCGACTACGTCTTCGTCATGACATCAGGCGGGCCGGGAGCGTCGACCTATTCGCTTTCCCTCTATGCATGGCAGCAGACGTTCAGCTTCGTAAAGTGGGGCTATGGCGCCACGCTCAGCCTCGTCACCCTCGTGATCATCCTCGTCATTGCCAACCTCTTCATCCGTATCGCGAAGGTGAAATGGTAGAATGAACGGCTCTTTCTCCACCCGCATGCTTCGCACCATCGCCGCCTGGGTTGTGGTCGCAATCTTTTTCTTTCCGATCTACTACTGGACGTCGGTGGCGTTCAAACACGGCAACGACATCTTCAACCGGCCGCCGAAACTGTTCGCCTTCACGCCGACCTTCGACAATTTCCAGAAGGTGTTCGGGATTTCGCTGGGCAGCGGCGGCATCACCGTGACGCCGGGCGGCGGCAATTTCTACATGGCGCCGCGCGTCTGGGATTCGATTGTCATCGCGACGCTGTCGACCGTGCTCGCCGTCGCCATCGCCACGCTCGCCGCCTATGCCCTGTCGCGCATGAATTTCCGCGGCCGGCACAGTTTCGTCGGATGGGTGTTGTCGACGCGCATGATGCCGCCCGTCGCGGTCGCGGTTCCGATGTTCTTCATCTACAAGAATTTCGGGCTCATCGACACCTATACCGGCATGGTGCTGATCCACGCGCTGATGAACCTGCCGCTCGCCGTCCTCCTGATGAAGAGCTTCTTCGACGACATCCCCTCCGAAATCGACGAGAGCGCGATCGTCGACGGCGCCAGCCGCTTCATGATCTTCCGGCGGATCGTGCTGCCGATGGCCAAGGGCGGTATCGCCGCCACGGCGGTCCTCTGCTTCATCTTCAGCTGGACCGAATTCCTCTTTGCGCTGACCCTGACCACCACGTCGCTCAAGACCGTGCCTGTCGTCTCATCGACCTTCGTCACCTCGATCGGCACCGCCTGGGGCAACATGGCCGCACTTGGCGCCGCATCCATCATTCCCGCTTTCATCTTCATTCTGTTGGTTCAAAAGCACCTCGTGCGCGGTCTCACGATGGGATCGTTGAAACAATAGATGGGAGGCTCGAATTCGCAGCCTTGTGAAAATCGCGAATTAAACCGGAGGAGTAGACAATGAAAGACAGCATCAGAAAGGCGCATCTTGCCTCTGTCACCGACCGCTTCGTTCGCGGACAGATGGACCGGCGCTCGTTTCTTCGCGCAGCAAGCATTCTCGGCCTCGGCGCCGGCGCGCTCGGCATGGGATTGGGGCGACGTCCGTTCTACGGCATCAGCCAGGCATCGGCTCAGGAACAGGAACTCAAGCCCAGTGCTGAAATCACCAAATGGCTCTCGGATGTCGGCAAGCCCTTTGCCGGAACGACCCTTCGCCTCGCTACGGAATCGACGCCGCCATCGAATGCCATCGCCACGCAGCTCAAGCAGTATTTCGAGGAGGCTACCGGCATCAAGGTCGAGATCGAAGTGCTGCCGCTCGAGCAGGTGCTGCAGAAGCTGACGCTCGACGTGGCGTCGAGCCTCGGCACTTACGACCTCTATTACATCGACCAGAGCTGGGCGGCGAGCTTCAGCCAGGACGTCTTCGATCCGCGCGAGCAGCTCAAGAATACCGAACTGGCAATGCCGAACTACAATATCGACGATTTCCTGAAGCCGCTCGTCGACGGTATCGCCATGTACAAGGACAGCATGGTCGGCGTGCCCTACGACATTCCGATCTTTATCACGCAGTACCGAAAGGACGTCTGGGACGAGCTCAAGTTGCCGCCCCCCGCCACGCTGGAGGATTTGCTGCAGGCGTCTGCGGCGATCACCGACGCCAAGGGCCCGAACATGTACGGCACCAGCGGCCAGATGAAATCGGGCCATTACAGCCTCGAATGCGATTGGACCGCGTGGCTTTGGGGCCATGGCGGTTCGATTTTCGGCGCCGACGGCAAATTCACCGGCAATGACGAAGCTGGCCTGGCCGCCATGGCCTATTGGGACAAGCTCAAGGCGACGATGCCTCCCGGCGTCGACGGCTGGACATGGGATGGCGAGGGCCAGTCGGTCGGCCAGGGCGTCGCCGCATCGATGCTGTCATGGGGCGAATTCTTCCCGTTCTTCGACGATCCCAATGCGTCCAAGGTCTCCGGTCTGATGGAAGCCATGGTTCCGCCGAAGCCCGCCACCACGCTGCGCACGGTCGAGCAGACCGGATTCGGCGAAATTCCGGGGGTTGGTCACCAGGGCGGCTCTTCGCTCGCGGTGTCGAAATACTCGAAGAGCCCGGACGCTGCCTGGATCTTCATGCAGTGGGCGACCTCAGCCGACACCCAGGCGCTGATAACCGTCCTTGGCGGCGGTACGGGGCCAACGCGCACCAGCGTCTATGACGATCCGCGCGTGCTGGCCAATGCGCGTGTCGGCGCCGGCACGACCCGCCATTTGCCGGTCGTGCGCGACACCATCGCCAACTATATGGGATCCGAGCCCGACCTGCCGGCATGGGCAGAACTTTCGAGCGACATGATCCCGGTTGCGCTGGGCAAATACTTCGCCGGCCAGTCGGGCTCGGCCAAGGAGTCGCTCGACGCCCTGAAAACCCAGGTCGACGATCTGGTCGCCAAGGGCTGAGTATTCCAGGGGTGGGGGGGGGGGGGGGGGCCGCCCCGGGGTCGGCGCACCAAAAACAAGAAAACAACAAAAAATGCTAACACACTCGACCAGGCGCGG